>JBAUBR010000127.1:0-6637 GCA_049676965.1 Occallatibacter sp. | reverse complement strand
GGAGCCGGCTGCGGCCGCGCGGGCATATGCGCGTGACGCGCCTCTTCTTCCTCTTCCTTCTTCTTGGCCAGGACCGCCTTCAGCACATCGCCGGGCTTGGAGACGTGAGAGAGGTCGATCTTGGGAGTAATTCCTTGCTGTGCGCGACCCGCCTGAGAAGCCGAGTGGCCGCCAGGGCGCATTCCCTTTTCAAATTGCGCGCGAACTTTCTCCGCCTCGTCCTCCTCGAGCGAACTCGAGTGGGTCTTGCCGTTGGCCAGGCCAAGCTCCGTCAGCAGATCCAGAATCTGCCGGCTCTTGACTTCCATCTCGCGCGCGAGATCGTTGATTCGAACCTTGCTCATCCGCCTCTTTTCCGATTTTGCTACCAAAGCCCCTGTTAGTCGCTCATAGCTACCTCATGGCAATGGGTGTTGTTGCTTTCATCCGCTTTTCGATTGGCCGGGCAATCGCCGGGCCGTGTGTTCTCGATCGGTTTCACTCGCGGACTTCATTCGCGGTTCAGCGGATCGACGTCCTCCGCCGTGGGGACATTCTCGATCGCCAGCTCCGCTTCGGTCATGTTTTCGGCTTCGGCCTCATCTTCGGCCAGCGCCTCGTTGCCGGCATCGGCGCGGTCGAGCTCGTCGATTTCCGCCTCGGCTCCGCGAACGAGCTCCGCTTCCTCAATGACATCCTGCGAGTTTTCCGCCTCCGCTTCCACCAGCTCCGCAGCCGCACCGGCGTTGAGCTTCTCCGCTTTGCCCGGTTTTTCCTTGACGGCTCGCTCCACGGATACGGTTCCACGATTCTCGTCTTCAGCGGCCTGCGCGGTTTCGGCGCGCGCATCCGCGGATTCCATCCCGGTTCCCGGTGATGCGCCGTCGGCTTCCGCCGACTCGGTAGCCGGCGCCTCTTCGCCCTCTTCAAACTGGCCGAAGTAGTGGCGCACGGCCACACTGATGCGCTCCAGGGTCTTTTCGCCGATGCCGGGGATCTCTTCGAGCTGCTCGGGCGTCATGTCGGCCAATCCCTCGACCGTTGTAATGCCCGCGGCCACCAGCTTCTGGATGATGCCATCGCCCAGTTCGGTGACCTGCTCGATGGGCGTGGATGGGCCGCCGGAGAGCGCCTGCATCTGCTGCTCGACCTCCTGGCGCTTCTCCTCTTCGCTCTTGATGTCGATCTTCCATCCCAGCAGCTTGGCCGCCAGGCGCACGTTCTGGCCCTTCTTGCCGATGGCCAGCGAAAGCTGCGTATCGTCGACGATCACTTCCAGTTGCTTGTCGGTCAAATCTGAAATGGAAACGCGGCTCACCTTGGCCGGTTGCAGCGCCTTCTCGGCAAACGTGGTGATCTCCTCGCTGAACTCGATGATGTCGATCTTTTCGCCGCGCAGCTCGCGGATGATCGACTGCACGCGCATGCCTTTCATGCCCACGCACGCGCCCACCGGGTCAACGTCCTTGTCGCGGCTCATCACCGCGATCTTGGTGCGCTCGCCGGCCTCGCGGGCAATGGCGCGAATGACCACCGTGTTGTCGTAGATCTCCGGCACCTCGGACTGGAAGAGGTTCTGCACCAGCTCCGGCGCGGCGCGCGAGACGATGACTTGCGGCCCCTTGGCGGCGCGATCGACCTTGAGCAGCACCACGCGAATGCGCTCGCCGATCGAGAACTGCTCCAGCCGCGACTGCTCGCGCTTGGGGCAGCGGGCTTCGGCCTTGCCCAGGTCGAAGATGATGTCCTGGCCCTCGAGCCGCTTCACCGACGCGTTGAGCACTTCCTTTTCACGGTGGGCATATTCATTGAAAATGGTGTCGCGCTCGGCCTCGCGCACCTTCTGGAAGATGACCTGCTTGGCCAGTTGCGCGGCAATGCGCCCCAGCGGCGTGGTGTCGCGATAGAGCCTGATCTCGCTGCCCACCTCGGCGCCGGGGGCCAGTTCGCCGGCCTCTTCCAGCGTGATCTCGTTCAGGGGGTCCTCGATCTGGTCCTCGTCGGCCACGACCGTTTTGTAAATGTAGGCGGTAATCTCGCCGGTCTCCTTGTTCAGCTCACCGCGCATGTTCTCCTGGGTCTTGTAGTATTTGCGCGTGGCGAGGGCGATGGCTTCCTCGACGGCGCCGACGACGATCGCGGGTTCGATGCCCTTTTCGTGACTGAGGGCCTCAATGCTCTGGTATAAAACGCTGGCCATACTTTGCTTGCCTTCTCGACGTTTGGTTTAGGCGGAGCCTTTTCTCTCCGCCGGTTCATTTCGGTGCGTTCTTGCGGGCCTGGACTTCTTGCTCCGGGCCCCATCCTTTCCGCGTCCGCCGGAAAGGGCGGGAGACCACGAAACTCAAATCTCCGGAACCAGCTGCGCCTTCTCGATATTCTTCAGCGCAATCTTAACTGTTCGCGCGCCGGTTTTCCTGGTCTTGCTGTTCTGCTTCACCGCGTCCAGGTCGAGCGTAATCGCGTCCCCGGCCGCCGCTTCGGCCTTGAGCCGCCCCTGCCAGTGCCGGTTGCCCGCGATCGGCTCGAATGTCTGCACCTTCACCAGGCACCCGGCAAACCGCTTGAAATCATCCGGCCGGCTGAGCTTGCGATCGAGGCCCGGAGAGCTGGCTTCGAGCGTGTATTCACCGCCGGGAACCAGGTCTTCTACATCGAGCAGCACGCCAAAGTCGCGGCTGAACCCGGCGCAATCCTCGTGCGTGACGCCGGAAAGCTGGTCCACGCTCAGACTTCCTTCGACCAACCGCTCCGGAAGGCCCTCGCCGCCGGCGGCCAGTTCCGCCTTCAGCCGCTCGCGTCCCGCCGCGTTCTTCTCGAGAAAGACCCGCAGGCTGCGATCCTTCGCCGGCCCGCTGAATTCGACATCCACCACGTCCAGCCCGTGCGAAGCCGCCACTCTCGCCGCCGCCGCCCGGATTGCTTCCAGATCCACTGCCATCGTTGCCGCGCGCCCAGACCCTGGGCCAAAACCAGAGAACATGCCTGAAATGAAGGCCAAAGCCGAAAAATGCGGCCAGGGACCGCAGGAAAAAATCGCCAGTGACCGCGGCGATAACTCTTCCCAAATAAAAAGTGGGCTGTTAGCCCACTCATCTCTCCGCCAGCCGGCTGAGTCACGGCAACTCTGGCGGACAAACGCGTCTGCATTCCTAGAATACGGCGAAATGCGCGGAAATACAACCACCTGCGCTGGGGCGGACGCGGCTTGCGCCGCCCTTTGCGCTCACCACACCCGCCGCACGCCAAACAGATCGAACTCCGCGTCGGGACTGAGCACCGGTATATCCAACGCCATCGCCTGCGCGGCGATCATGCGGTCGAATGGGTCGCGATGATCGGCGACCAGCCTGCCCGCGCGCAACGCCGACTCCGTGTCGATCGCGAGCTGCGAATATCCCGCGGCATCCATTACATCCAGGTAATCCCGCTCGAGCCTCTCCGCTCCGGGAAGTCTTCCCAGGCGCACCTTTGTGGAGATCTCCCATGCCGAAGCTGCTGAAACCAGAACTTCATTTGCCTGGTCGGCGATCAGGTCTCGAACCTTTGGGCTGAGAGATGAGGGCGAAAGCGTAGCCCAGATCATGGCGCAGGTATCGAGCAGAGCCTTCACTCGCCCTCACCCGACTTTCCCGTTCCATTCCAGAGCCGAAGTTCCTCCTCGGGCAGCGGTTCGAAGAACTTTTCCGACAACACGAATCCGGGAGTCTCCAGCGCGCCCAGCCTCTTTTTTCCAACCGGCTTTATGGCTTCGAGGCGAGCCACGGGCGTCCGCTCGCGGCCTGAAGTGATGATCACTTCTTCGCCCTTTTGCGCGCGTTTCACCAGTCTGGAGAGGTTTGTTTTCGCTTCAAAAATGGTTGCCGTAACCACGATTGTTTTTCCGATCCTGCTAATCTATGTTAGCTAAGAACCTCCTGACATTTCAAGCTCAGCCAGCTACCCAGCCTTGCCGCTGCCGCCCTTCCGGCAGCTCTCATTCACACGCAAGCGATTGATGCAATTCCACTTAGGTTGTACTTCGCAAGATTTCCACAACTGCCATACTCTCTGTCATGCTTCCCATGCCTTCCCCCAGGCTGGCGTTGCCGCTGCTGTTCGCGGCTCCTTTTCTTGCGCCTGCAAGGTTCGCCGCGGGCAATTCGGCGCCGGCGATCGGCGAGGGCGGCCTGGTGCCGCACAGCGATATCCATCTCACCGTCGCCAGGGAAGTGGTGCGCATCAGCGACACCAGGGTTATCGTCGAGTACGATTTCCACAACGACGTCGCGGCGGAGCTGGACACCGAGCTCGAATTTCCGGTTCCGGATTATCAGAATCAATGGGACGCAATGGATCCGGTCCTGCAATCGTTCCGCACCTTGAAGGTCTGGGCGGACGGCAAGCCGGTGGACTACCAGACCGAGGCCAGGGCGGAGCTGAACGGCCGCGATGTCTCGAAGATTCTTCGCGACGGCGGCATCGACATCGCGAGCTTTGGGCACCTGCAGATCGGCCGCGACCAGCACAATGCCGTTCAGCGCATCTGGGTTGCGGATTGGGAGCGTTTGCGCGAAAAGGAGAGGCATCATCTGGAGAGCGATGGGCTCTTCAAGGGCGGAGAGGGATACTGCGTCTATACAGTTCACCTGCGCTACCACTGGATGCAACGCTTTCCGGCGCACGCTACGGTGCACATCCGCGAGGAGTACGTGCCGGTGGTTGGATTCACCGAGGTGCCCGCCGATCCCGGAGCCTTCAAGGCCGCACTGACGCCCGCTGCGGGCGCCGGCAATGTCTGGCGCAGGTCCGACATGGGAACGATCCGCAATCAGCTCGGCGGCTTTTGCGCGGATTCGCGGTTTGTTCAGAATTTGTTGTGGGCGCAAAAGGAGTTTGCCGGGACGTGGGGCCAGGGAATCGTCCCCCACTGGGTGGACTTCAACCTGACTTTAGATGTCCTGTGGCATAAGCCGATCGGAGACTTCACGCTCATCGTCGACATTCCTCAGCCAAGGAACGGCCAGCAGACGCTGGTCAGCTTCTGTCCTCCCGGCGTGGTCGACAAGCACGACAGCGCGCATCCGCAACTGCACCTGACCAACTACACTCCGGGAACGGACTTGCATGTCGGGTTCTTTAATGTGCCGATGCAATCGCAGGGAGAGCCGGTAGCTGCGCGATAATCGAAAGAGTCACCGTCGCATTGGATCGACAGTTCTCGACTGGGGCTCGCCATTCTAATTCGATTCGAAAGCGCGAGTGAGTTTCCGGATTGCCGATGATTCGCTCGGAACCTCAGTCTTGTAGGTTGCTTTAATCTCTGCGGACATCAAGGTCGATTCGCTTATCGCGCCATGAGAAGGCGATGATCCCAACCATTCCGATAATCAGCGCTCCGATGTGGTGATCCCAGACGGACTGTGTCGGAAAAATGAATGGCCGGATGAAGATCACGATACTCATCACACTTGCCACAATCGCCCAACTTCTTGCGAAGGCCCTCTTCTTCGAGGCGGTCCACCAAGCCATTCCAGAGCAAATTGCCACAGCCGCCGAGATCAACGGCGTGATGATGAGACCGCCGAAAAGCTGAGGCGGGTAGCGGTAGCGAAGTGCGTACAGAACACATCTGAAAAGGACCATGAGGTTCAACAGACATGCAACGGCGAAAATCCAGCACAAGACCAATCTAATTTCGCGCATACAGATAATGTAGGCCGGATCGCTGCTTGGCCACGCTTCCTTCGATCATTCAGTGCCTTTTGAAGGATTCCGGTCGGATCGTCGCCAATCCGGAAACTACACCACGGCCGAAAAGACCCATCGGTAGCGCCTGGTCACAAACCTACTTTACGATTTCTTGCCGATGCTAAACTCAGCCATGCCGGTCGCACCAACTCATCCATCCTTGTCGGCAAGCCGCACGGTGGCGCTCGGCCCTGCAGCCCGTGCTGCTGTTGAATACCTCGAATCCATCGCGGAGCGCCGCGTCGCGCCCGCGCCGGAGGCCGTTGCAGCGCTTGCTCCCTTGTGCGGCGCGCTGCCGGACAGCCCCACCGAGCCCGAAGAAGTATTGCGACTGCTGCATACGCACGGCTCGCCGGCCACCGTAGCCAACGCCGGCGGGCGCTACTTTGGATTTGTGAATGGCGGCTGCGTGCCCGCGGCGCTGGCCGCTTCCTGGCTGGTGAGCGCGTGGGACCAGAACGCCGCGTTCCGCGTGCAGTCTCCCGTTGCGACTGCTCTCGAAGAGACCGCGCTCGAATGGGTGAGGGAACTGCTCGGCCTTCCCGCAGGCTGCGGCGGCGCGGTGGTGACCGGCGCAACCATGGCCAATTTTTCCGCGCTGGCGGCGGCGCGCCACGCGCTGCTCAACCGCGCCGGCTGGGATGTGGAAAACGACGGCCTCTTCGGCGCGCCGCCCATCACCGTCGTTGTCGGCGACGAAGTCCACTCCTCGCTTCTCAAGGCGCTTGGTCTCGTCGGTTTCGGCCGCAAGCGCGTGGTTCGCGTTCCGGTTGACGGCCAGGGACGCATGCGCGCCGACGCGCTGCCGCACCTCGACGAGCGCACCATCCTCTGCCTGCAGGCGGGCAATGTGAATACCGGCGCATTCGATCCGGCGGCTGCGATTTGCCCCGCTGCGCGCGAGGCCGGCGCGTGGGTTCACGTGGAC
>JBAUBR010000126.1:0-6226 GCA_049676965.1 Occallatibacter sp. | reverse complement strand
CCTGGCATGCGCTGGCGCAGATCGACCGCGGCGACGATCCCGCGCAGGCCTCGACCGACCTGCTTGAAGCGCTCAAGCTTGCGCCGGAAACGCTCGAAGATACGCTGCTGGCTGCCGAGATCGCCGACCAGGCGGGACAGTATGAGTCCGCTGAGGCCGCCTACCGGCGCGTGCTGGCCAAGGACCCTAAGTCCGCGCCGGCCAACGCGGGGTTGGCGCACCTGCTGATCGCGCGCAAGCAGTATCCCGAGGCTGAGACCATGCTGCGCACGGCGCTCGAGCAGTCGCCCGACGACCCGGCGCTGAACGCGCAGCTGGCCACCGTGCTGGCGGCGCAAGACAAAGCCGAGGCGCTCCCACTGCTCCAAAAGCTGCACGATGCGCACCCCAACGACCTGGCGATTACCGGGATGCTGGCAGAGGTGCTGGCCGAGTCGGGCGACGCGGCCGGTTCGGACCAGCTCTACGCTACCCTGCTGGCCGCCGCTCCCAACGACCCCACGCTGCTGGTTGCGCATGGGCAGAATCTCATCCGCCAGCTCAAGTTCGTGGAGGCATTCGCGGCGTTCGACAAGGCTACGCAGCTTGACCCCGCCAGCGCCGACGGTTGGAGCGGATTGGCGTTTGCCGCCTCAAAGACCGGGCAATCTTCGATTACACTACACGCCCTTACGATGCGATCAAAGTATCTTGCGGAGAATCCATCTACCTACTTCCTTTGGGCGACGGCGTACGATACGCTTCACGACAAAGGTGCTGCCGCCACCTATTACCATCATTTTCTTGATGCAGCGGCGGGGAAATTCCCGAATCAGGAGTGGCAGGCTCGACAAAGGCTTATAGTACTTGAAAAGAAACCGTGAAACTGCCGATGATGCAAATACACTCTTGGCGGTCACATCTTTTTTTAGCGCCGAGGCATCTGAGCAGGTTAAGAGCGTTGCAGCTTGACGTTCTTCTCACCAACAGCTCCTAGAGTCACGGCCTGGAGACGCCGCGCAAGCGGAGGTTCGTCATGCGGTCTCGAGTTTCAGCGGCAGCCCTGCTTATATTAGGTGTTTGCACCGTGCCGATGTGTGCCTCCTCGTTCGACGACAAAACATTCGACCAACAGACAATCGATGCGCTCGAGGCAAGAGTGAGCCAGGCGGCGCCGCGCGACCAATGTTTCCTGTACGCGGAGCTCGTTCACCAGATGACCGAGGTGAGCCTGAAGCAGTATGCCGCGGGTGACGTGGCCAAGGCCACCGGCATGCTCAAGCAGATCCAGCAGTTCGCGCATAAGATTCACCTGTCTGTCGCCGGGAACGACAAGCGGCTCAAAAATGCGGAGATTCTACTGCGCCACACCGCCTTCCGGCTGACCGATCTGCTGCATTCGAGCAGCTTCGACGATCGGCCGCTGGTGGAGCAGACGCTGGCGCAGGTCAACCAGGCGGAAAATGAAGCCATGATGGAAGTCTTCCGCAAGTAAATCGGGCATCGCCGGTTCAGCCTGCTCGCGCGGTTTCGATTCTCTCGAGTTCGCTCACTTCGCCACGACTCAACTTCCCTCGCATCGATTTTGTGTGCTTGAATGGATACGCCGGAGGATTTCGCTCCATGCGCGCGCTCCGTTTTGCATCCGCCGTCGTCTTTGGCTGCGTGTTAGCGTGTTTGCCGCTCCGTGCGCGGCAAGAGGAAAAACATGACCCGCTGACCGGGCCGCAGATGGAGCAGATTCGCGAGGCGGGCATTTATCCAGACGAGCGGGTCAAGCTCTACACCAAGTTCATCGATGAGCGCGCGGACACGATCAAAGGGCTCACCACGCGGGCCCGATCGGCGGCTCGCACCCACAGGCTCGACGACGAGCTGCAGGATTTTACAGTCCTGATGGATGAGCTGGGCTCGAATCTCGACACCTTCTCCGACCGCAAAGCCGATATTCGCAAATCCCTGAAGCCGCTTGCCGAGGCCACGCAGCGCTGGCTGGTAATACTGCACTCCTTGCCGGACGCGCAGGGAGATGACCTCTCACTGAAAGAAGCTGTCGAGAGCGGCAGCGACCTCGCCGATCAGGCCAAGACCATGCTCGCCGAGCAGACGCAATACTTCGACCTCCACAAGGATCAGCAGGGGCAGGACCGGTATGAGCCCAAGTAGATGCTAGCTGTTAGCTTCTAGCCTCTAGCTTTTAGCTTGTATGTGCGTTGAGTAGTCGCCGTCTTCCGGCATCCGGAGTGACAGGCGTTGCGAGTGATGCTGGTAAGCGACATGGAGTCGCGCCGCAAGCTAGAAGCTGGAAGCTAGCAGCTAGAGGCTCAGAAGTGCTACTCTTCCTTCTTGGTGCCGCCACAACTGCTTTCCATCTTTCAGCAGGAATACCGCGCGCTGCGCCCGCGTGCGCCCATGCCTCCATTTGTCATCCGCTTTCGCCGATTCACTTCGCTCAACACCACGATCCGCCTGCGCCAGGGCGAGATTCGCGTGAGCCTTTCCGACCTGCTGGAGGGCGCGCCGGAACCGGTGCTGGGCGCCATCGCGCATATCCTGCTGGCGAAACTTTACCGCAAGCCGATTGAGGCGGCGCAAAACCTGCGCTTCAAGCGCTTCGCGGCCAGTGCGGCGGTGACGCGGCAGACCGAGCTGATTCGCTATGCGCGCGGCAGCAAGCGATTTTCGGGCCCGGAGGGCCGCTTTTACCACCTCGAGGAAGTCTTCGACTCGTTGAACATGCGTTTCTTCGGCGGGCTGCTGGGCCGGCCGGAGCTGACCTGGAGCGAGCACATGGCCAAGCGCGCGCTGGGCCACTACGACGCGGCGCACAACACCATTGTGGTGAGCCGCGTCTTCGACCGGCCCTCGAGCCCACGCTATGCGATCGAGTATTTGCTTTACCACGAGATGCTGCACCTGAAGCACCCGGTGCGGCGCAAAGGGCTGCGGCGCTGCGTTCACTCGCGGGAGTTCAAGGCCGACGAAGCGCAGTTTCCCGAGCTCAAAGAGGCGCTGGCGTTCATCAAGCGACTATAGAGAGCTCATTGGGAAGAACAGGGTCGGAATCAGCTGTACGGAGCATCAGGATCGATCGCCCTGCGAACCATCAAAACCACATGGCGCAGTTGTGAGATAGAAAGCACGCGCGGCATTTTCTCCAGGAGGCGCTTCTTCGGCAATATCTGAATGAAATGAGCTTTCAGGTAGGAGGGCTCTGGCAGACCAGTTTCCCCCGGCTCCATGCGGAGGACGGTCGGGCCAGCTGCGCCGTAGCTGCCAAATGGAACGACCAGCACTGAAGTCGTCCGATCGCTCAGGTTTCTCGCGTCGAGGGAAACGACGACAACGGCGTGTTTCTTGCCGTCGCCGAGGTCGGCACGCCAAATCTCACCGCGCCTGGGACTCGGATCAAGATTCAAGGTCGACATCGATCTCTCTCGATCCCAGGTTGAGCTGCTCGGCCAAATCCTGCTCCTCTTTGTGGGCCTCGCCGGAAAGGGCGGCGAAGTATTGCTCGGTCGCGGCCTCCAACCGCGCACGGTTTTCGATCCGGCGCGAGCGCGCGATTGCGAGGTCAACGGCCTCGGCAATTGAATCTGTTCGACCGGTTTTGACCATGGCTTCGAGAAATGCAAAGTTATCGGCAGCCACGGTAGTCGACAATTTCATTCGATTCCGCGGTGCGGCTGCCCCGCGAAGTTTTGGGCTCTTCGCGGTCCTGCGAATCGTGTTTTGCCGATGAGGCATATCGATAACTCCGCCCTCCATCTTATCGTCTGTTACTTCCGATGTAAAGGGTGATGATCTGTCCTCCGAATTGAGAGCCGGTATTGATGAGATTCATAGGGCAAGACAGCCGAGACTTCGAGAGCCCGGCTCGTGTTCTACGATCAATAAAGCGTGCAAATCATCCGGGTTCAAACACCTTCGGCGAAGTACGACGTCTTTGCCGGTTCCGGCCTGCTCGGCTCGCTTGCCGCGCGCATCGAGCGCATTGCGGGAAAGCTCCCGCGGCGAGTCTTCGTGGTAACGTCTCCGCCCATCTGGGCGCTGTGGAGCGAGCGCTTTTGCGCGTCGTTTGCCGAGCCGCCGGTGGCGCTGTTTCTCCCCGCCGGAGAGAAGTACAAAACACTCGGAAGCGCGGAGCGACTGGCGCGGCAGATGGCGCAGGCGGGCGCCGATCGCGGCTCGCTGCTGATCGCGCTGGGCGGCGGCATCGTGGGCGACGTGGGCGGATTTCTCGCCGCCATCTTCATGCGCGGCATTCCCTATGTGCAGGCGCCGACTACGCTGCTCGCGCAGGTCGATTCGTCCGTTGGCGGAAAGACCGGCGTGAATCTTCCTGAAGGCAAGAACCTGGTGGGCAGCTTTCATCATCCGCTCGCTGTGTTCGCGGATACCGAGGTGCTGGGCACGGTGCCCGATCGCGAGCTGCGCGCGGGATTGATGGAATGCATCAAGGCGGGCATTATTCGCGACCGCGCCCTGGTGCGTTTTATGGAAGAACATTCGCGGGAGGTGCTGGCGCGCGATGCGAAGGCGCTCGAAAAAACGATCGCCGCGTCGATCCGCATCAAAGCCGCGGTGGTGAATCGCGACGAGCGGGAGAGCGGCTTGCGCATGATCCTGAATTTCGGGCATACGCTGGGACACGCCATCGAGCAGGCGACACACTACAAGGGGGTGTTGCACGGCGAGGCGGTGGGATGGGGGATGATCGCCGCGCTGCAACTGGCGCGGAATCGCGGAACGATTACAAATGCGCAGGCCGAGAGGCTCGAAAAGCTGATTCATCTTTATGGGCCGCTGCCGCCGCTCAAGCTGCGTGCCGCGCGGCTGGTAGCGGCCACAGGGAGCGACAAAAAGAACGTGGGTGGAGTGCGGCGCTTTGTGGTGCCACTGGGAGTCGGCAACGCCGGTGTGCTTGAGGATGTGACGGAAGCGGAGATGGAGGCTGCCGCATCGTATATGCTGGCGCAGGCGCATGGAGCTAGGTCGCCGGAAAGCTAACTCGCTAGCTTGCTAACTAGCTAACCCGAACGAGGTCTTCAAAAGAATGACGAGTCCCGGAGCCAGGCCGCAGGGCATCGACGATGAAGGCAGCGCCGCGCTCGCGGTGCGCGACATGTTCGACGCCATTGCGCCGCGGTACGACCTGCTGAATCATCTGCTCTCTTCGAATGTCGACCGGCTGTGGTGGTGGCGGGCTGCGCGGCGATTCAAAACCGTGCTTGCCGATCCCAACGCTCGCATTCTCGATGTTTGTTGTGGCACCGGCGACATGACGATGGCGCTTTTGAATCGCCGGCCCAAAGCCGCACGGCCAATTCTCGCGGTTGACTTTGCGCGGAACATGTTACGCCGCGGAGCACGCAAATTCGGGCATCGCGGCGCAGTGCCGATCGAAGCCGACGCGCTGCATCTTCCCATGCGGTCTGAGTCGCTCGATCTTGTGACCACCGCATTCGGCTTCCGCAACCTGGCCAACTACGATGCGGGTCTGCGTGAGTTTCATCGCGTGCTCAAACCCGGCGGCCAGCTAGGGATTCTGGAGTTCAGCACGCCTGGAGGGCTGATCGGCAAAGCGTACTCGTTTTACTTTCTCCGCATTTTGCCGGCGGTGGGGCGCCTGGTGTGCGGCAAGGATGGACCTTATAACTATCTGCCCACTTCAGTGGACAATTTTCCGCCGCCGGTGGAGATGCTGACGATGATGCGCGCGGCCGGGTACGAAGAGTGCGCGTGGCAGCCTTACACCTTCGGCATTGCCGGGTTGTACACCGCCCGCCGCGGCACTGTAGCCTGAAGTCGCGATGACCGGCGCAGTCTCCTCATTGGCCCGATTCTCCGCTGAAAAGCGGCGCGTGGCGCTGCGCTCGATGCTTGCCGCGGGCGCGATGACGTTGCTCAAGCTCGCCGCGGGACTGTATTCAGGCTCGCTCGGCGTGCTCTCCGACGCGGCGCACTCGGCGCTCGATCTTGCCGGCTCCGCGCTCACGTTCTTCTCCGTCAGAGTTTCCGACAAGCCCGCCGACGAGGACCACACCTACGGGCACGGCAAATTCGAAAACCTGTCGGCCTTCGGCGAAGCCGGGCTGATGATCGTCTCCTGCGCGTGGATCGTTTGGGAAGCGATGCAGCGCATGATCCGCCACACGGTGGCGCTGCATCACGCGCTGTGGCCGGCGCTGGTGCTGCTGGGGTCGATCGCGGTGGACTACTGGCGCAGCCGGCAACTGCGCGCGGT
>JBAUBR010000125.1:0-2373 GCA_049676965.1 Occallatibacter sp. | reverse complement strand
CTTCAGCCGTGCCGCAAATGCACAATAAAATAGAGGGCTTTAGCCCCTGAGGGAATGCAAGTCAGGCGGGACAACTGCACTCGCATGGTTGCAAGGGAACAGGACATTACTTGTGCAGCATTCAATAAAGCCCGATCATTTGCAGGCTCTGATATACGGGCTAAAGCCCATACCCTTCATACAAAATGAAGTTTTGGACAGGTTCTAAGCGAATTCCACAGTGCCCACCGTCACTCGGTCTCGGGAATTCCATCCCCTAGAATCGAGGTAAGGGACGCTTAAAAATGCCACGCACCAAGCTCATCGCCGCCAACTGGAAGATGCACAAGACGCCTGCCGAAGCCAGGGCCTTTGTCGATGCCTTTTTGCCGCTCGTCGCCACCCACACCCGCGACGAGATCGCGCTGTTCCCCTCGCCGGTACTCCTGCCCTCAGTGGTCGCTGCATGCAATGCCTCGAATGTGGCCGTGGGCGCGCAGAACATTCACTTTGCCGAAGAGGGCGCGTACACCGGCGAGACTTCCGTGCTCCAGCTCAAGGCCGTGGGCGGCACGCACACGCTCATCGGCCACTCCGAACGGCGGCAATACTTCGCCGAAACCGACGAAATCGTGAACAGGAAGCTGCATACCGCGCTCCAGCACGGCATCGTTCCCATCGTCTGCGTCGGCGAAGTCCTCCAAGAGCGCGAGGCCGGCAAAACCGCGCAGGTATGCCAAATTCAGGTCGCCTGCGCCTTCGCCGGCATCTCGCCCCAGGCCGCCGCGCCCATCGTCATCGCCTATGAGCCGGTATGGGCCATCGGAACCGGCAAAACCGCTACTCCGGAGATTGCCGTCGACGCCCACAGGCTCATTCGCGCCGAAGTGGCCAAGCTGCTCGGAGCCGATGTCGCCGCCAACATGCGCATCCTCTACGGCGGCAGCGTAAAGCCCGACAACGCCAACGCGCTCATAAGCCAGCAAGAGATCGACGGCGCGCTCGTAGGCGGCGCCAGCCTCAAGCCCGATTCGTTCACCGCCATTGTGAAATACTGATCCCGGCGCCGGCCGGGAGGGTCCATGCAAGCTTCGCCGACATTGGCCACGGTGGAAACGGTTCGCTCCGTTGCGCCCGCGCGCGATCTCTACATCGATCGCCTGCGCACGGTGATGACCGTCCTGGTTGTTCTCCATCACACGGCGATCACTTACGGTGCATCCGGCGGCTGGTTCTATCACGAGGTCAATCCTTCGCTCAGGATTTCCAGCCTGCTGCTCACCCTCTTCGGCGCCACCAACCAGGCCTATTTCATGGGATTCTTCTTTCTGCTCGCCGGCTGCTTCACGCCCGGCTCGCTGGAGCGAAAAGGCTACGCGCGATTCATCGCCGACCGTTTCCTGCGCCTCGGCTTGCCTCTGCTGGCCTTCGGCCTGATTCTCGGCCCGCTCACCGCGGCAATGGTGACGGCAGGCGAAGGGCGCGGGTTTTGGCCGACGATCGTCTGGCTCTGGCAGCACAAGGAGTTCATCAATGGGCCCATGTGGTTTGTACAGGCGCTGCTGATCTTCAGCCTCGCCTATTGCGCCTGGCGCGCCGCTTTTGGAAAACAGCTCGCAGGCTCGGAGCGCACTCCCAGCCCGGTCCCGGCCTGGCGCTGGTGGATGGCGAGCGCGCTCGGAGTAACTGCCGCGGCGCTGGCCATCCGGCAGTTTGTTCCCGTCGGGCAAAACGTCTTCGGCATGCAGCTCGGATACTTCGCCGGTTACATCTTCCTCTTCGCGGTCGGCATTGCCGCGGGTCGCCACGACTGGCTGCGGCAGCTCACGTGGCGCGACGCGCGGCCCTGGGTCATTGCCCTGCTCATCGCCTGGCCCGGCTTGCCCATCTCGATTGCCCTTGCGGTTTCGAAACCCGGCGCGCACGCCAACTTTTCCGGCGGGCTCTCATGGGGAGCGATTTTCTACGCGCTGTGGGAACCGTTCGTCGCCTGGGGCCTGATCGCCGTGTGGCTGCTCCTCTTTCGCGAACACATGAATCGCCCATCGGCCGTGTGGTCCTGGCTCAATCGCCGCGCCTACACCGTGTACATCGTCCATCCGCCTGTCCTGGTAGGAGTGGCGCTGCTGCTGCACGGCTGGGCCGCGCCCGAGCTCGTCAAATTTGCGATAGCCGGCCTGTGCGCCTGCGCCGCAAGCTGGCTTGTCGCCGATCCCTTCGTCCGCCTGCCCGGCCTGCGCCGCATCGTCTAGTCGGTAGTGGGCCAGTTTGAAGGGTAAGGGCTTCACAGGCTGCGGAAAAACCGCCTTGGACCGAAATCATGAGTCAGGGCACGACTTCAGTCGTGCCGCAAGTACCGCAAAATCAACGTGGGCTTCAGCCCCTGTGCAATGT
>JBAUBR010000124.1:0-2031 GCA_049676965.1 Occallatibacter sp. | reverse complement strand
GCACGCAGTCAGTCTCCGGCGGCCAGCCTTTGGCCAGCAACTCCTGTTGTAGCGCCGCATAATCTTTGCCCGGCATGTAGAGGGCGAGCGTGGAGCCGACATCGTCGGCGCAAACTCCGCCGGTCAGATTTCCGGCGCGGTGCCGCGTGGTGAGCACCACGCGCGAACTCGAGTCGCGGTCCGTCAACGACACCCGAGCCGCGGCTGCGGCGGCCAACGTCGCCGAAACTCCGGGAACGATTGCGAAGGGAACCGCAGCTTGCGTGAGCGCTGCGATCTCTTCGGCCGCGCGCCCAAACACGCTGGGGTCGCCGCCCTTGAGGCGCACCACGCTTCGCCCCTCGCGCGCGTACTCGATCATCCAGGCGTGAATCTGCTCCTGCGTGACGAGCTTCTGTCCGCAGCGCTTGCCTACATTGACAACCAGTGCATCGGCGCGGGCGAGCGAGAGAATTTCGGCCGGCACGAGATCGTCGTGCAAAATGCAACCGGCAGTCCGGATCAGCGCGCGAGCGCGCAGGGTGAGCAGATCGAGCGCCCCAGGGCCGGCGCCGGTGAGATACACAGTGCCTGTGCGTGCCGCGGCGGTATCGTTTGCCTCTTCTGCCGCGCGGTCCAGGATTAGCTTGATCGTTTGCTCAACAGGACAATTATTCGGATCGCATCTCTCGCGCCGCGCCAATTGGTGCAGCAGCCCTTTGCGATCCTCGCCGGCGGGCAGCGCAGCCAGGATCTTCAATCGCTGTTCGCCTAGCGAGTCGAGCCACGGGCCGATGTCTTCGGGCAGCAGCGCGCTCAGTTCTTCGCGCAACTGCTGCGCCAGCGCCGGGCTTTTGCCGGCCGTTGAGACCGCAATCTGCAGATCGCCGCGCTCGACCACCGAGGGATAATAGAAATCGCAGTCAGGCGGATCGTCGACCGAGTTCGAGAGCACGCCGCGTGCGCGCGCGGCCTCGGCAACCGCATGGTTGACGGCTTTACGATTGGTTGCCGCCACTACCAGGAAGGCTCCTGCGAGATCGTCCGGGGCAAACTCGCGCGGCAGCCATTCGAGCTTTGCCTCGCGCGCCCACGACTCCACTTCAGGCTGCGCATCGGGCGCAATGACCGTGACCCGCGCGCCGGCGCGCAGCAGGCTCTCGATCTTAGGCCGCGCGATGGCCCCCGCGCCGGCAACTACGCAGCGCCTGCCATCGAGTTTGAGAAACATGGGGAAGAGGCTCATCCCAATTGTGCAGCGAAATCCGCTACATCCAGTGTGCCTCACTTCGCCGGTGAATGCGAGTGTGCGTGGCGCACAACATACAAGCCGACGTAGTCATTTACATGCATGGAGTCGAGGCGCGCAGGATCGAGCGAAACGTCGAGAATGCGCTCTTGTTGCTTGGCATCGAAGCGCCGGCGCAGATTGGTCTTGAATTTCTCGATCAGCTGGGGCATTCCTTCTTCGCGCCTTCGCCGGTGGCCGATGGGGTATTCGACCGTCCCCTCGAGAACCGTTCCGCTATTCAGCTCGATGCGCAGTGAGTTGGCGATCGACCGCTTCTCGGGATCGTGATAGTCAGCGGTAAACGCGGGCTCTTCGACGCATTCGATCTTTTCGCGCAGCGCATCGATGCGCGGGTCGCGAGCGACTGCGTCCTCGTAGTCGGCGGCGGTGAGCCGGCCGAAAATCAGCGGGATCGCCACCATGTATTGCATGCAGTGATCGCGGTCGGCGGGGTTCGAGAGCGGGCCCCTCTTGTCGATGATGCGCAGGCAGGCTTCGTGCGTGCGAATGGTGATTTTGCGAATGTCTTCGGCCGACTTGCCTCGCTCGTCAAGGCGCTTGCGAAGCGTCATTGCAGCTTCCACCGCGGTCTGCGCGTGAAACTCCGCCGGATAGCTGATCTTGAAGAGCACGTTCTCCATCACATAAGAGCCATAGGGCCGCTGGAACTTGAACTCGCGGCCTTTGAAAGAGACGTCGTAGAATCCCCACGTCTTTGCGGTCAGCGCCGACGGGTAGCCCATTTCGCCGGCGCGCGCCAT
>JBAUBR010000123.1:0-16703 GCA_049676965.1 Occallatibacter sp. | reverse complement strand
CCCACGGGCCGTTCACGCTGCGCGAGCCGGCGGAACGTTTCGGGCTCGATGTTGCGGCGATCGAAAATGTGCTGCGCACGCTGGCGCACGAGGGCCGCGTCATTGAGGGAGGGTTTCGGCCCGGCGGGCTTCATCGCGAATGGTGCGATGCGGAGATCCTGCGCCAGATCCGGCGTAAATCGCTGGCCAAGCTGCGCAAGGAAGTGGAGCCGGTGGAGCAGCATACGCTGGCGCGTTTTCTTACCCATTGGCAAGGGCTGCTTACGCCGCGTCGCAGCGGGCATGCGCATCTCGACGCGCTGCTCGATGCGATCGAGAACCTGCAGGGCGCGCCGCTGCCGGCCTCGCTGCTCGAGACATCGATTCTGCCGGCACGCATTGCCGATTACGCGCCTGCGGGGCTTGATACGCTCATCGCAGCGGGCGAGGTTGCGTGGGCGGGCGTGGAGCCGCTGGGCGAGCGCGACGGACGCATCGCGCTCTATCTGGCCGATAAACTCTCGTTACTAACGCCGCAACGGCCAGTTGTTGAGCCGCTCACAGAACGCGAAGAGAAGCTGCTGGCGGTGCTCGAATCGACCGGGGCAAGTTTCTTTGAGCCGCTGCACCAGGCTGTTGGCGGAGGGTATCCCGGTGAGTCGATCGATGCGTTATGGAGCCTGGTGTGGCGCGGGCTGATCACCAATGATTCGCTGCATGCGCTGCGTGCATACATCGCCAGGCCTGAAAGCGCTCGCGCGCCGCGACGGCTGCAGACGGGCGTGGTTTTTCGCTCGCGCCGCACCACGCCGCCGAATGCGCAGGGGCGCTGGTCTGTTCTGCCGCTCAGATTGGCAAAGAGCGGACCTGCAGCGCCCACGGCAACAGAAGCAAGTCATGCGTTAGCCATGCAACTGCTCAGCCGCTATGGGGTGCTGCTGCGCGAATCGGTTGCGGCAGAGAACGTTCCCGGCGGATTCAGCGCGGTGTACGACGTGCTCAAGGCGCTCGAAGAAAGCGGACGGATTCGACGTGGGTATTTTGTCGCCGGGCTTGGCGCTACGCAGTTTGCGTTGCCCGCTGCTGTCGATTTACTGCGCCAGTTGCGCACTGAGCCTGCGCAGGAGAAGCCGGAGTTTGTGCAACTGGCTGCGGCCGATCCGGCCAATCCCTATGGTTCGGTGCTGCGCTGGCCGGATCTGCCTCCCATGGACGACGACTCCGAGTCGGCGCCGCGCATTCTCACCCGCGCGGCTTACGCCGAAGTGATTTTGCGCAATGGGCAGTTAGTGGCGTGGCTGCGCCGCGGCAATCCCAACATCCTGGTGTTTTTGCCTCCCGACGAGCCGGAGCGCTCACAGGTGGCCGCGGGGTTGGCGCATTTCCTGTGCGCGCGCGGGCAGGAGAAGATGCACGCTCCCGGACACGGTTCGGGCCGCGAGGGCATGCTCATCACCACCATCAACGGCCAGCCTGTGGCGGCGCATCCCATGGCGCATTTCCTGATGGATGCGGGTTTTCATCCGGGGCCGCTGGGCATGCACTTGCGGCGCATTCCGCTGCCGGTGGCCGATTTGCACCAACCTCCGTCGGAGCTGCAGTAGTATCCCACCCTTGCGGCAACTGCGGCCGCAAGGATGGGGCACGGGGCTGTGTGGAATTGGGGCCAGCCGTATTGCTGCTTTTCCTGATACCTACTCGGCGATTCACAGCTCATGCATAGGAACAGAATTACTAGAATGAGCGCATGCCCGAAGGCGACACTATCTTCCGCACTGCGCGTGCACTGACCCGCGCGCTTGCCGGCAAGCCGATTACTGGATTTCGTTCGAACTACGCGCTGCTGACGCGGTACAACGACGACACGCCGCTGGCTGGGCAGGTTGTGGAGCGAATCGAAGCGCGCGGCAAGTGGATGCTGACGTATTTTTCGGGCGGCGGCATTCTGGCCACGCATTTGCTGATGAGCGGAAGCTGGCACATCTACCGGCCCGGCGAGCGGTGGATGGTTGCGGCGCGGCACATGCGCATCGTGCTCGAAAACGCCGACTACCAGGCTGTGGGATTTCACGTTCCCGTGGCGCAGATGCATACCGCGCAATCGCTCGAGCGCGACCGGCGGATTCCGCAGCCTGCGCTCGACGTGCTGCGCGGTGAGTTCGATGCCGGCGCAGTTGTGATTCGCATGATGACTTGCGCGTGCGAAGAAGTTGGCGACGTTTTGCTGCACCAGGAGGTGCTGGCCGGGGTGGGGAATGTTTTCAAGTCGGAGGTGTGCTTCGTCGACCGCATCAATCCGTTCTGCAAGGTTGGTGCACTGGCGCGCGATGAAGTCGAGGGGTTGATCCGCACAGCGCAGCGGCTCGTTGCCGCCAATGTGATGGAGGATTCCACCGACCGGATCGTGACTTATCGCGGCCAGCATCGCCGCACCACGCACCGGTCGGATCCGAGCGAGAGCCTTTGGGTGTATGGCCGGCGTGGAGAGCCCTGCCGGCGTTGCGGCGAGCCTATTCGCAGCCGCTTGCAGGGACCCGACGCGCGCGTGACGTTCTGGTGCGCGCAATGCCAGCCCATGCCGGATGGATCGAACATAGACGGATAGGTTGCGTCAGTTGCCGCTCTTGCCCAGCCCCAGCAACTTTTGCAGGAAGTTGCGATTGTCGGGCGGGTGGTCGCAGGTGTTCGTCGGCGCGGTGCCGTCGAGGAACGCGGCCTCGTAGCTGTCGGGGCAAGCGGCGTCGCTGAGCAGGTTGCTCACCTTGTCGAGACTCACGAGCTCGACGCCCTGGGGCGGCGTAAAGTCGTGCGTATCGGAGTATTGCGGCAAAAGGATCGCGTTCTTCATGAAGTCGGCCCAGATGGGCGCGGCCGCAAAGGCGCCTTGCAGCTTGATGTCGGTGTAGTCGTCGTTGCCGACCCACACGATGCAAAGCAGGTTGGTGGTGAAGCCGGCGAACCACGCGTCGTGTTCGGTGCCGGTTTTGCCCGCGGCGGGCGCGAGGAATCCCATGTTGCGCACACCGGCGCCGGTTCCGATGCCGCTGAGCACGTCTTGCATCATGCGCGTGGTGAGGTAGGCCACGCGCGGATCGAGGACCTGCTTCGATGTGGGCGTGTAGTCGGAGATGATGTCGCCCGAAGGCGTGCGCACGCTGGCCACCATCCACGGGTCGAGGTGCAGTCCGTTGTTGGCGAAGACCGTGTAGGCGCCGGCCATCTCCAGCGGCGAGGCGTCGTAGGCGCCGATGGCCACCGAAGGCGTTCCGCGCGCGCTCTTGATGCCTGCCTCGCGGGCCAGCGCGGCCACGCGATCGAAGCCGACCATTGCCGCGAGGCCGATCGTCGCGTTGTTGAGCGAGCGCTGCAGCGCCACGCGAGCTGTTACCTCGCCGTGATACTCGCCCTCAAAGTTGCGCGGGGTGTATTCCTTGTCGCCGATTTCGTAGGTCGTCTGTTCGTCGTTGAGCAACGTCACGGGTGTAAACAGCTTGTCCTGGCCGGTGAGCGGAACGCCTTCGGCAGCCGAGGCAAACGCCGATGCGTAGACAAACGGCTTGAAGATCGAGCCGGTGGGCCGGTCGGATACGGCGTGGTCCAACTGCGAGGTGCCATAGCTGCGCCCGCCCACCAGCGCCAGCACCTGGCCGGTGTGCGGATCGAGCGCCACCAGCGCCACCTGCGGGTAAACATAGGGTTCAATCGGCGCGCCCTTTTTGCGGTGGCGCGCATGCACCCGGTCGACCTGTTCATCCACAAGGTGGATGGTGGAGTCGACTGCGTCAGTGGCCACGCGTTGCAGGTCCGGATCGAGCGTGGTGTAGATGCGCAGACCCTCGCGATTGAAGTCGCGGTCGCCGAGCTTCTGCAGCAGCTGGTCGTGCACCAGGTCGACGAAATACGGCGCTTCGCTTGCGTCCACGCTCTGGTCGGAGAGATTCAGGCCTTCGTTCTTGGTGCGCTCGGCCTGTTCGTGAGTGATGGCGCCGGTCTCAACCATCGCGTCCAGCACCAGGTTGCGCCGCTCAATGGCGCGGTCGGGATGGCGGAAGGGGCTCAGGCGGTTGGGGCTTTGGATGATGCCCGCGAGCAGCGCGCACTCGGCCAGGTCGAGCTGGCGCACATCCTTGCCGAAGTAAGCCTCAGCCGCTTCGCCGAAACCGTCGATGGAGAAGCTGCCGCGCTGGCCGAGGTTGATCTGGTTGGCGTACATCTCGAAGATCTGCTTCTTGGTGAAGCGATGTTCGAGCTGGAACGTGATGACGATCTCGATGAGCTTGCGTTTCAGGCGGCGTTCGGGCGAAAGGAAGAATCCGCGCGCCAGCTGCATGGTGAGCGTGGAGCCGCCCTCGATGAAGCGATGGCCGGGCGTGAGGTCGTTGCGCAGCGCGCCGAGAAGGCGCACGTAGTCCACGCCGCCGTGGTCGAAGAAGCGGCGGTCTTCAATGGCCACCACCGCCTGCACCAGGTTGTAGGGCAGCTCGTCGTAGGTGACCAGACGGCGCTTGGTGCGGTTGGCGTCGCTCAGGCCGGTGATCAGCAGCGGTTCCAGCTCGTAACTGGCGAGCGGCTCGCCGTGCTCGTCTTTGATCGAGTCGACAATGCCGCCGCTGATCTGGATGGTCGCACTATCGGGCGCGTGATAGGACTGCGGCCCCGGAGAAACCGTGACCGAATGCGGCCCATCGCGATAGGTTCCCAGCGGCGAGGGATGCCCCGCGCCATCGATGGTGTAGCCGGCTTCGCGCAGTTGGTCGTCGATGAGCTGGATAGTCAGCTTCTGCCCCGGGCGCACCTCGCGCGGGGTGGCGTAAATCTTGGCCGTGTTGGCAAACAGCGGCTGCTGCAGGCGCGCGTCCACGATGCCGCGATATTCCGAGTAGTAGTAGGTGAAAACGCCGAAAAACACGAGCACGCAGCACGCAACCACGCCCAAACCCACGCGCAACGCCAGCGTGGCCCAGGGATGGCGTCCGGCCAATCTTCGAATCTTGATTCGCAACCTCGGAATCGCGATTCGTAAACGCATCGATGCTCCTTTACCTCAATACAGTGAACAGCGAACAGCGAACAAATGGATAGGATGCACGATTCCCGTCAACCCTATGCCTCTACTTCCGTCAGCAGGACATCTTCCTGCACGCGCTCCTTCACCAGCGCCACGACCTCATCGACCTTCACATCCACGCTGCTCCCTGTCCCTCGCGTCACCAGTTCCACCTGGCCTCCCGCGGCCTTCTTACCGACGTTGATTCGGTACGGAATGCCTACGAGGTCCGCATCTTTGAATTTGACTCCAGCGCGCTCGTCTCTGTCATCCAGTAATACGTCAAGAGCGGCAGCTTCGAGTTCTTCGGCCAGTTTTTCGCCCGTTTCTCGCAGTAGCGCATCGCTCGAGTTGGTCACCGTGACCACTACCGTAAAGGGTGCGATCGGCGGCGGCAGCCAGAAGCCGTTCTGATCGTTCGACTGCTCGATGGCCGCCGTGAGAATGCGCTCGATGCCGATGCCATAGCAGCCCATGATAGGCATCACTTCCTTGCCGTTCTCATCGAGCACGCGCGCACCCATGCTTTCGGAGTACTTGTACCCGAGCTTGAAGATGTGGCCGACCTCGACCGCTTTTCCGACAACCAGCTTTCCCGAGCAGCCCGGCGTGGGGCAGGCCTCGCCTTCGTTCACGCTGCGGATATCGGCGCTGAGCGTCCATTGGAAATCGCGGTCCGGCGTCACGTTGCGCAGGTGGTAGTCCATCCGGTTGGCGCCGCACACCATATTCCTGCGGCGCTCTAGCGATTTGTCGATCACCACGGTCAGGCCGCCATCCATGGGCTCTTTGGCAACGTCGAGCCCCACTGGTCCCAGGTACCCGCCTGGGCCTTTGAAGTACTGCTCAAGCTCCTGCGCCTGCATGGTGCGGAACTCGGCCGCCCTCAACGCTCCGGCCAACTTGGTTTCATTCACCTGGTGGTCGCCGCGTAGGAAAACGGCAACGCCGTGCCACGCGTCGGGCTTGCCCTTCTCGCCGCGCTTGAGCGCCATGTAGGCCACGCACTTGATGTCCGAGGCCGGCGAAATCTTGAAGAACTCCGCCACATCCGAAATCGCCGCGCATCCTGGCGTGTAGACCAGCTCTGGATTGCCGTTTCCCGTGGCTTCCATCTCTGCGACCGGCTCGAGCAGCGAAGTTGCCTTCTCCAGATTCGCCGCGTAGCCGCACTTCGGGCAGCTTGCGATCAGGTCCTCGCCGGCATCGGAGTAGACCATGAACTCCTGCGACTGCGAGCCGCCCATGGCGCCGGAATCGGCTTCGACGGAGACAAACTTCAGGCCGCAGCGGGTGAAGATGGCGCGATAGGCACCGTCGTGCAGGTCGAAGCTGCGGTCGAGGCCGGCGAGATTGATGTCGAACGAGTAGCTGTCCTTCATGATGAACTGGCGCACGCGCAAGAGGCCGGACTTGGGCCGTGGCTCGTCGCGAAACTTGGTCTGGATCTGGTACCAGATCTGCGGCAGCTGCTTGTAGCTGCGCAGTTCGCTGCGCGCGATCGAAGTCATCACCTCTTCGTGCGTCATGCCCAGGCAGAGGTCCGCGCCCTTGCGGTCCTTGAGGCGAAACATGTTGTCGCCCATGGCGGTCCAGCGGCCGCTTTGCTCCCAGAGTTCGCGCGGATGGATGGCGGGCAGGTAAAACTCCTGGCCGATCTTATCCATCTCCTCGCGCACAATGGCCATGATCTTGTTCAGCGAGCGGTTGCCGAGGAAGAGATAGCTGTAGATGCCCGCGCCGAGCTGGCGAATGTAGCCGGCGCGGAGAAGAAACTTGTGGCTGGCCACTTCGGCGTCCGCCGGAGCCTCGCGAAGAGTGGGAATAAAGAGCTTTGACCAACGATGCATGTCGTTTCAGGATTCCTTGTTTCTCAATACCTCTATTCTACTTGTTGCGGGTCTTGCGATGGCTCTGGTTGTGCCGACCGAAAGAGTGGATCGATGGTAAATTGCGAAAGCGATGCGAGCGCATTTCATCTGCTTTCCGCCGATGGCCGATTTCGCCAACTGCGAGCCGATTGTCGCAGACTCATTGCAGTCAGAACGATTCCGGCCAACTCTGCCGTCCGTGCAGCACCGCGGCGATCCGCACTTCGTTCTCTTGAACAACATATGCGGCGATATAAGAAGTTCCGGGAATGACGAGTTCGCGCGTTCCGCGCACGCGTCCCGCCCGGCCGGACAATGGGAAGTTTTTGAGCCGATTAGAGCGGCTCCACAATTCACGTGTCCTGTTTGGCGTCGTGAATGGTGGCTTTTCCTTGAGGAAAAAGCCACTTGAAGGTAGTGGATTCGGGATACAGCAATTGTGGAGCCGCTGTAGCTGCTTCCTTGATCCGCTTTGCAATTCGTTGCGCAGCCGCGGGATTGTCCTTGGCGATATATTTGCGGATCGATGCCAGGTCGGAGGTCGCGGTTAGAGACCAGCGCACCCTCATTTCGGCTCAGGCAACTCGTTCTCTGTGCCCCAGCTATCCAGCCATTCCATGACCCGCTCGTTGCAGATGCCCTTGCCCGCTTCCGACTCGGCCAGACCGGCGCGAATATGTTGCTGCTCCCAGCTTTCGGGATTGAGAAACTGAGCGATTAGCTCTGCGGCCAGGTCGGAGACAGGCTGCTTGCGAGCCTCTGCGAGGGCTGCCAGACGAGCCTGCACCTCTGCGTCCAGTTCAACAAGAATCGATGTTTGGGCCATGACGTCTCTCTTCATCTATTATGCGCCAATTGACTTTTGCCTGGTTCCCGCCCCCTGATGCCACTGCCCTTCAAATCATCTCCACGCCCCACAGATCGTGCAGATGCACCAGGCCTTCGACGCGGTCTTCTGCGTCAACCACGACCAACGACGTAATCTTCCGCTCCTCAAGAATGGCCAGCGCCTTGGCGGCAAGCTCTTCTGCGTGAATTGTCCGCGGGTGCGGGTTCATGGCCTCGCTGGCGGTGCGGCTCAGCGCTGCGCCGCCTTCGCGCTCAAGCAGCCGGCGCAGGTCACCGTCGCTGATGACGCCGCGCAACTGGCCCTGCTCCTGCACCGTTGTAATGCCCAACTTCTTGCTCGACATCTCGTAGATCACGTCGGTCATCGGCGTGGTGAGCGCGACCACGGGCACCTGATCGCCCGCATGCATCAGGTCGCGCACCCGCGCGAGGCGCTTGCCCAGCTTGCCGCCGGGGTGCAGTTCGGCGAAATCCTCGGCGCGAAAGCCCTTGCGCAGGCTCACTGCAATAGCCAGCGCGTCGCCCAGCGCCAGCATCGCGGTTGTCGAGGCAGTCGGAGCAAGATTCAGGCCGCAGGCCTCGCGCTCCACGCTGCAATCGAGAACTACGTCGCTGGCCATGGCGAGAGTCGAGTCCAGCCGGCAGCAGAAGCTCACCAGCGCATCGCCTTTGCGCTTCAGCGTGGCCAGCAGGCGCAGAATCTCTTCCGTCTCTCCGCTGGCTGAAAGTGCAACCACCACATCGCCAGGCATCAGCACGCCCAAATCGCCATGCACCGCTTCGGCCGGATGCAGAAAAAGCGCCGGCGAGCCGGTGGAGCTGAGGGTGGCGGCGATCTTCTGCGCGATGATGCCGCTCTTGCCCATCCCCGTGACCACCACGCGGCCGTTGCCTTCGCCGCAGCGCACAATCAGCTCCACGGCGTTCTCGAAGGCCTTGCGCATGGGTCCTTCGAGCCTTGCTGCGAGCGCCTCGAGCGCCGCGGCTTCGGTGCGCACTAAATCGGCCGCTTGGGGCGCCGCCGGCTCCAGCTTTTCTGCGTCGTGATCGCGGCTCATCGGTTTCTGATGGTATCAGCTTTGTGCGGCCGGCCCGCTCGCCGGTAGTATGCAAGACTTTCGCGGCGATACCGATGCTGGGTACAATGGGAGATGAGAGGTCGATTTCGGTGAAGCGCAATACCCTCGTCCTTGGCGCGGTTCTGCTTATTCTGGCAACATTTGCCTGGGCCGGTTGGGCCAACTTCGAATACCGCAAGCAGGCCGCGGAAAAGCTGGCGGCCAGTTCTGCGCAGGGCGAACTGGTTGCCGACACCTCGGGCGGAATGCCGCACTTTGTTTCGCCACTCGACGGCAAGCCGGCGCCGGTATTCACGCTGGAAGACCTGGCCGGGAAGAGAGTCTCTCTTACCAGCTACAAGGGGAAGGCCCTGCTCATCAATTTCTGGGCCACCTGGTGCGCGCCCTGCCGCATTGAGACTCCCTGGATCGTCGAACTTCGCAATCAATACGCCGGCCAGGGTTTTGAGGTGCTGGGCGTTTCGACGGACGACCTCGACAATGACAACGTCAAAACGTTGAGCAACGAGAAGAAGGAGATTGCGAATTTCGTCGCGAAGATGCACATGCAGTACCCGATTTTGCTGGCGGGCGACCAGCTCGACCACCCTTACGGCGGCCTGGATGTGCTGCCGGAGTCGTTCTTCGTCGACCGCGCGGGCAGAGTGGTGGCGGTGCAATTCGGACTTACTTCAAAGGAAGATATCGAGGGGAATATTCGCAAGGCGCTGGCGGAGTGAGTTACTTAGCGGGTTGGCAAGCCGGCGAGTCAGCAGTCGCATGAGCGGACTGGCGAGGATTAGGATCCATGCATGGGTTGCACTTGAGATTCTGCTTAGTTGCGATAGCTCTGCAGAGTGCAGCGGCGGTTGCGGTGCACGGGCAAGATCCTATTTCGAATGTGCCGGCCCATTCCATTGTCAAACAGGCCGATGTTGAGTATCTCTATCCCGAGCAAGTTACTTTGCCGGCGGGCAAGGCGAGCAAGTTAGCGCTACACTTTCGCGTGAAGCAGGGACTGCACATCAACTCCCACACTCCCAGGGAAAATTTCCTGATCCCAACTACGTTTTCAATTCCTGATGATTCCGGTGTGCGGCTTGAAAGCGTCGATTTTCCTCCCGGCGCCGACTTTGCATTGCCGTTCGACCCGAACGAAAAGCTCAGCGTGTACACCGGCGAGTTCGCCATCGATGCGCGCATTGTGCCCGCGGCGGGCGATCACCTGGTGCGGGCCAAATTGCACTATCAGGCGTGTACCAACAACACCTGTTTCCCGCCGAAGACGGTTACGGTGCCGATCGATGTGGTGGGGAAGTAAAGATCGGTGATCAGCAGTCAGACGCCTTCGCTTCGCTCGCTCGCTCGCGCCTAACTCGGTCCGCAATGCCGGCACACGATCTATGCCCCTGACTTCTTCACGATCTTCGCCCAGGAGTCTTTGAGCGGGAGGGTACGGTTGAAGACCAGTTTCTCCGGCGTCGAATCGGGATCGAGGCAGAAGTAGCCGACGCGCTCGAACTGGAAGCGATCCTCAAGTTTGGTGTTGGCGAGAGATGGCTCGAGCTTCGCATCGGAGATGACTTCGAGGCTGTTGGGATTGAGATTGTCGAAGATATCTCCACCCTCTGCGATGTCGCCGGGATCGGGCTTCAAGAAGAGCTTGTCGTAGAGGCGGATTTCGGCGGAGATGGCGTGGGCGGTCGAGACCCAGTGGATCGTCGACTTCACCTTGCGCCCGTCGGGGGAGTTACCGCCGCGGCTCAAGGGATCGTAAGTGCAGTGGACCTCGACGAGACTGCCGTCGGCAGCCTTTACCACGCTTTGTGCTGTTACGAAATAGGCGTTGCGCAGTCGGACCTCTTTGCCGGGCGAAAGACGGTAATACTTGGGCGGAGGAACTTCGCGGAAGTCATCCTGCTCAATGTAGAGCTCGCGGGAGAAGGGCACCTGGCGGGTGCCGGCGGAAGGGTCTTCGGGGTTGTTGGCGACCTCGACGAACTCCACTTGATCGTTGTTGGGGCCTTCGGGATAGTTATCGATGACCAGCTTGAGAGGCCGCAGGACCGCCATGGCGCGGGAGGCGCGGCGGTTCAGGTCGTCACGCTGGAAGTGCTCCAGCATCTCGATGTCGACGATGCCGTTGGTGCGCGTGGCGCCGATGGAGTTACAAAAGGCGCGGATGGCTTCCGGCGAAAAGCCGCGGCGGCGAATGCCGGAGAGCGTGGGCATGCGCGGATCGTCCCAGCCGCTGACGCGCTTTTCCTGCACGAGCTGCAACAGCTTGCGTTTGCTGAGCAGGGTGTAGGTAAGGTTAAGGCGGTCGAATTCGATCTGCTGCGAGGGGAAGATGCCGAGCTGCTCGATGTACCAGCGGTAGAGAGGCTGGTGGTCGGCAAACTCCAGCGTGCACATGGAGTGAGTGACGTGTTCGATGGAGTCCGACTGGCCGTGGGCGTAGTCGTACATGGGATAGATGCACCACTCGCCGCCGGTGCGGTGATGCGTGGCGTGAAGGATGCGGTACATGACCGGATCGCGCATATTGAGATTCGGTGACGCCATGTCGATTTTGGCGCGGAGAACGCGGCTGCCGTCGGGAAACTCGCCCTGCTTCATGCGGATGAAGAGGTCTATGTTTTCCTCGACGGTCCGGTTGCGGTAGGGGCTGTCCCGACCGGGCTCGGTTAGCGTGCCGCGGTGCCGGCGGATCTCTTCGGCGGAGAGGTCGTCGACATATGCTTTTCCAGTCCTGACGAGCTGCAAAGCCCACTCGTAGAGCTGCGGGAAGTAGTCGGAGGCGTAGCAGAGGCGCTCCCACTCGAAGCCCAGCCAGCGCACGTCTTTCTGGATGGAATCGACGTACTCCTGCTCTTCCTTCTCGGGATTGGTGTCGTCGAAGCGCAGGTTGGTCTTGCCGCCGAACTCGTCGGCGAGGCCGAAGTCGAGGCAGATTGCCTTGGCGTGGCCGATGTGGAGATAGCCGTTGGGCTCGGGGGGAAAGCGGGTCTGGACCTGGGCGTCGCCGAACTTTTTGGTGCGCACATCCTCGGCGATTTGATCGCGGAGGAAGTTACTAGGAGTGAACATTTCCTGGCTTTCCGAATTCTTCGGGTTCCTGGCGAGCTTTACGTTGTTCATGGCCGTTCATTCCTATTGTTCCACGCCGGGTTGTTTCGCCCCTACGGGGCTTTCCGAAATCCTTCATCGCATTCCCAGGGTTGAAGTCCGCCTCCGCAGACTCCACCCTGGGCTATTCTCTTTTGCTCCCTGCGGGAGCGGCCGCTGAACCGAGCGATTGAAGGCTGGCTTCGGCGTGGCGGATGCGTGCTAAACAAACTTCACGGCCGAGGATGGCCATGGTTTCGAAGAGCGGCGGGGCGTTCTTGCGGCCGCAGGAAGTTACTCGGCGAGGGACTTGCCTTCAGGCGGCTGCTTTGCCGGCGGGGATGGGCTGAGCCACTAAACGCACGCCGAGCGCCGCACAGACGCGGCTGATGGTATCAAAACGTGGCGCGCTATCGGGGCGAAGGGCTCTGTAAAGAGCTTCACGTGTAATTCCGGCGGCCTGGGCGATCTCCGTCATGCCGCGCGCGCGGGCAATGTCCCCGAGCGCCGAAGCCAGAAGGGCGGCGTCATTCGCTTCCAGAATTCCAGTCAGATAGACGGCAATGCTCTCCTCGTTGTCGAGGTACTTTGCAGGATCGAATTCAGGCAGGTCATTTACGTTGACGGTTTTTCTCATCTTTGTCCCCTTCGCTTTTGAGCAATGCGGCCAAGGCCTTAGCTCGCTTGATGTCTTTCTTCTGTGTGCGTTTGGAACCACCCGCAAGCAGGATGACGATCTGCGAGCCGCGCTGTGCGTAATAGAGGCGCCAGCCCGCGCCGAAGTCGATGCGCAGCTCAATGACGCCGTCGCCAACAGCCTTGAAGTCGCCCAGCAAGCCGAACGTGAGGCGCTTGATTCGCTACGTCACCGCGCCGCGCACCCTCAAGTCTTTCAATCCATCAAGCCAAGCGGTGAACTCCTGAAGCGGCCTGACGGAAAACATATTCAAAGTGTAATCGTTCGATTACAAAACATCAAGCAGAAATAGCTCCTCAACACGGCAAGTTTCTGTTCAGCCGAGCGGTTGAAGCTTGGCTTCGGCCTGGCGGATGCGGGGGAGACAGAGCTCCCGGCCGAGGACAGCCATGGTTTCAAAGAGCGGCGGCGCGTTCTTCCGTCCGCAGACGGCGACCCGGATGGGCTGGAACATTGGACCGGGCTTGAGGCCGAGCGAAGCGGCGGCCCCGCGCAAGGCATGTTCGAGCGAATCATGGTCGAAAGGGGTTGTGGCGAGGACCTCCTCAGCATGCTGGAGGATGCGGAGCGCGAGGGCCGCATCGCCCTTTTGCGGGATCAGGTCCGCGGGATCGTAGGGCGAGAGGTCGGCAACGAAGAAAAAATCGGCGGCGGGGACGGCCTCGCGCAGCAGCTTGATGCGTTCGCGGATCAGCGGGGTCACAGCGAGAAACTTTTCGGGCGAGGGATGGAGGCCGGCCTGCTCGAAGTAGGGCTTGAGGTCGCGGCTGAGCTCGTCCACAGGCAACGCGCGGATGTGCTCGGCATTGAGCCACACGGCTTTGGGATCGAACGGGTCATCTTCTGTAAAGTTCACGACGGCGTTGGCGCGGTTGACGTTCTTGAGCGTGAATGCGGCGGTGAGTTCGTCGAGCGCGAGGTACTCGCGATCATCCTTGGGCGACCAGCCCAGCAGGCAGAGAAAGTTGATGAATGCCTCGGGGAGGAAGCCGGCATCGCGATAGGTGGTGACGCTGACGACGGGGCCGTGCTTGCGCTTGGAGAGCTTGGCGCCATCGGGGGCGACAAGCAGCGGCAGGTGCGCGAACTGCGGCGGCTCCACGCCAAGCGCCTCGAAGATGAGTAGATGCTTAAAGGTGTTGGTGAGGTGATCCTGGCCGCGGATGATGTGAGTGATGCGGAGATCGGCATCGTCGGCGCAGGAGGCGAGGTGGTACGTAGGCATTCCATCCCACAACCCCATGGACGAAGACCTGTACTTGGGGACCCCGGCTGAGCGCAGCAGGGCGAAGTCCTCCACCTCGTCGGCGAGCTTCGACTGCGTACCGTAGACGACATCGTCGAACTCAAGGGTGCGGGCTACCCCGAATTCCGCTTTGGTGTCGCGCGGCACGCGATAGCGCAGGGCAAACGGCTCACCCGCGGCGGCGCGCCGGTCGCTCTCTTCGCGCGAGAGATCGCGCATGCCGGGATTGAATAGCCACGCTCCCTGCGTTGGCGACGGCTCTTCGCCGGACGAGTGCGCCGGAGTGAAGTCGCGATAGGCAAGGCCCTTGGCAAAGATCGATTCGGCCGCCTGGCGGTGCAGGGCAAGGCGCTCGGACTGCTTGTACTCTTCGTCCCACTTCAGGCCCAGCCAGCGCAAACCCTCGAAGATGGACTGGACGCCGGCCTCGGTGTTGCGGTCGATGTCGGTGTCATCCACGCGCAACACGACGGTTCCATGATTGCGACGGGCATAGAGCCAATTGAAGATAAACGTGCGGGCGCTGCCGACGTGGAGAAAGCCGGTGGGCGAGGGAGCAAAACGGACGCGGGGAGTCTTTACTTGAGAGGGAGTTGAATCGGGCATCGCGAAGAAAGCGTTCCTATTACGATGCTAGCATTCGGCACGCCTCTGGGCGCTTGCCCGACATTGCCGGTAGTGGATCGTTTTGAGCGATCCTTGACCCCAGGGCTGAAGCCCCGGTTCACTTCAGAGGCCTCAATGTACGGGCCAAAGCCCGTACCCTTCAAACTGTGCCGCGGCGAGATTATTGCTGCGGCGGATACGGGGGCTGCGGCGGATATGGCTGCGGTGGACCCCAGGCGGTTTGCATCGCAGGCACAACTTTCCAGTCGGCGAATGCGAGAACGTAGAGCAGCACCAGCATTCCGATCGACGGCACCAGACAGAGCATCGAGAGCCAGGGAGAAAAGCCGGCCTTCTTGCAGATGAACCAAAAAGGAATGACGATGATCGCGACGCCCACCAGGAAAAAGACCAGAATGAGGGGAATGATGGTGAGCATCAACCGCTGGATCTGTTGAATGTCGGGCTGGTTGGTTTGCAGCAGTGCGAGAGCCAGGTGATGCATGAGAACTCACTCCGGATGTGAGATGGACGCGTCTGAGCAAAGGTAAGTCCAAACCACGCTTCGCGCAATCAAAATCGTGGGCGCGCGGGTTTGTTCCATCCAGAGCCAGAAGGAATATTCGCTTGAGAGCCGTCAGGCACGAGGTTATCGAGCGTTCCCAACCTCGTTTTGAGCGCCGTAGTCGAGCTCCCCGCAGCTCAAGTTGCTTGTGCCTCACAAGTGAGTGGATCACCGGCGCCAGCGCCCCGGCCAGCGATTGGCGCGCCATTGTGAAACTCCGCGCCTGGCGCATACAATTCCTGCAGGATGGCTAAACTCAAGGAAAAGATTTTCGAGATTGCGTGTCCCGATTGTGGCGCGATGATCAAAGTGGACGCGGCCACGGGGGTGGTGATCAGCCATACGCCTGCGCCGCGCAAGCGCATGTTCGAGGACCTGGAGGCGGCGGCCAAAGCCATGCGCGAGCAGGACGAACGCAAGGAGTCGATCTTCCGGCAATCGCTCGAGGCGGAGAAGAACAAGGAAGACCTGTTCGAGAAGAAATTTGCCGAAGCGCTGCGCAAAGCCAAAGACGCGCCCGAAGGCAAGCCGCTGCGCGAGTTCGACCTGGACTGAGCGGTTACTATGAGCCGCGATGGACGCGCGGAGCGCCTTTATCTCCCCAACCGATCGGCGTATGCTCTAAAACATTGAAAAAGATGTGTGTCTCAGCTGCGGGGCCTCTCACAACCGGGTTCGGGCTGAGGGCATCTCACCATTGCGTTCGATCTGCCGCGGTAAGGCGGTGAGGAACCGGAGGAAAAGAATATGGTCGTTGTGCCGCTTTCGAGTCCTGCCGGCGAAGCTCCGGCTCAACCCGTTGCCGTGAAGTCGCAGTCGAACGAATGGCTCCGCTTCTCGGCCAGCGGTTCGCTGCTGATCGGCGGAATCTTGTTGCTCACCGGCAAACATCGCGCCGGGCTCGTAGCCGCCATTACCGGCACGGCGCTGACCATGGTCGACCAGCAGGAGACGGTGCGCGTCTGGTGGAATTCGCTTCCTGGGCTGATCAACGACGCCAGCCGCATGCTCAGCCAGGTTCAGGGCGTGGTCGACAACGTGAACGCACAGAGCGCCAAACTCAAGGCACTTGTGCAAAGGTAGCTTTTTGTCGAGAGCAAGCGCGGAAAGGAACACCGCTCGAGCGTGACTTCCGCATTCGGACGCGAACAAATTGTCAGTTCTTCCGCTCCACCAGATAGCGCGCCACCGACTTCAACCCATCCGCGCGGCTGCCATAAGGAGCCAGCTCGCTGAACGCTTCCTCGATGAGTTGCGCGGCATCGCGCCGGCTCTGCTCGATTCCATAAACCGCCGGCCAGGTGGCCTTCTCCGTGGCCAGGTCTTTTCCCGCTGTCTTGCCCAGGTGCGCGGAATCCTCGGTCATATCGAGCACGTCGTCAACAATCTGAAACGCCAGGCCCGCCTTGCGGCCAAAGCGGTCCAGCCGGGCCTCGTCGTCCGCTCCCGCGCCCGCATAGACGCCGCCGGCTACCACGCTCACGCGGATCAGCGCACCGGTCTTGGCGCGATGAATGGCCTCCACCAGTTGCGGCGTCGGCTTCAGGTGCTCGCTCTCGAGATCCAGCACCTGGCCGCCGATCATGCCTTCCACCGTGCCCGTGGCCTGCGCGATCAGGCCGACGATGCGGACAACCGCAGCGGGCGGTGCCTCGAGGCCGGCCAGCACCTCATAAG
>JBAUBR010000122.1:0-11923 GCA_049676965.1 Occallatibacter sp. | reverse complement strand
GGACCATGTAGGTGACACTGGCGTAGTTGAGCGCGATGGTGTGGGTGGCGAGCGCAACGGGGGTGAGCCATCCGGCGGCGAAGGTGCAGAGGTTCCAGGCGCCGACTTCGAGCAGGATCTGGCCGGCGGCGGGCGCACCGAGGCGGATGAGCGTCCTGAGCCGGGCGATTTGCGGCGCAGCCCAGTGGTGGAATAATGGATGGCCGCGCTTGCGCTCGTAACGCCAGGCGAAGCCGATCAGTGCCAGGGCCATAAAGAGCCGCGCGAAGCACGTGGAGAGCGCTGAGCCGCGCACGCCTAGCGCCGGAAAGCCGAGTTTGCCGTAGATCAGCACCCAGTTCAGGAACCAGTTGATGAGGTTGGCGCCGACGTAGGTTGCGGTGATGACGCGGACTTCGCCCACACCCTGCAAGTAGCGGCGCCCGGCGCTGTAGAGCAGCAGCGGCAGGGTGCTCCACAGCAGGACGCGGAGGTAGCCGGCGGCGGGGATGGCGACTTGCGGGGCGATGCCGAAGCGGATGAAGCCGAAGCTGGCCAGGCCGGCGAGCAGCATGAGCGGGGGCGTGGCGAAGCAGGCCAGGTAGACGCCCTGGGCGAGCCAGCGATGGCATTCGTCGTGGTCTTTGCGGCCGTAGGCCTGGGCGATCAGCGTGTCGAGACCGAGGAGCAGGCCCATGCCGAAGAGCGACGGCGTGTAGTAGACGGCGTTGCCCACAGCTACGGCGCCGATGGCCGCCGGGCCGAGCTTGCCCACCATGATGGTGTCGACCACGCCCTGGGCCATCCAGCCGAGCTCGCTGAAGACGACGGGGATGGCGAGCGCGATCATCGCGCGCAGTTCGCGTCTCCAGTTGGCGTGCGAGGGCGTCATTTTTCTACTTTAATCGGGACGGTTCCCTGCCCTGGTAAATGACAAACCAGTGACATTTCGCGCCGGGTCGAAACGATATGATCGATCCGGTATGATCACAGACATCTTCCAGAGGAGGCGACGATGCGCAAATTGGGCTTGATTGCGATGCTGTGGGCGGCCTGCACCATGATGGCGGCGCAGGTATCGAGCATTTACGACTTTACGATGAAGTCGATCGACGGGCAGCCGGTGAGCCTGAGCAGTTATCGCGGCAAAGTGGTGCTGCTGGTCAACGTGGCTAGCAAATGCGGGTTTACGCCGCAGTATTCGGCGCTGGAGGCGGTGTATGAGAAGTACAAGGACCGCGGACTGGTGATTGTCGGCATTCCGGCCAATAACTTCGCCCAGCAGGAGCCGGGTACGGATGCGGAGATCAAACAGTTCTGCACGAATAAGTACAACGTGAGTTTTCCGATGATGTCGAAGGTGAGCGTGCTGGGCGACGATAAGACGCCGCTCTATGTGTTTCTGACCGGCGACAAAACAGACCCGAAGTTTGCCGGGGATATCAAGTGGAACTTTACCAAGTTTCTCTTCGATCGCAATGGGAATCCGGTAGCGCGGTTCGAATCGCCGGTCAAACCCGATTCGCCGGAAGTGACCGAGGCGATCGAGAAGGCGCTGGGGAGTTAGGGTGGAGCGTGGCTAGCGGAGCTAGCGGTGCTGGTGTAGTTGGCGAAGTCAGCTTTTGTCCCTGATAATTTCAGCTGGTTAGCGTGGAGGCTCCGCTGCGGCGGAGCCTCCTCCGTCAGCGAGTTAGCAAGTTAGCTTCTCTGTCGAAGTTGGTGGAGTTAGCTTGATCTCTGGGTGGCGTCTTGGTTTTGCTAACGCTGCTAGCTCCGCTGACCACGCTAACTCCGCTCTCGCTACATTCCATTCAACAGCTTGACTAGCCGCTCAAAGCCCTGGTCACGGGCGGTTTTGTTGACGGGGTTGGTGTTGCCGGGGTCTTCGCCGGCGCGCATGAAGCCGTGTCCGGCGCCGTCGTAAGTAACTGGCTCGTACTTCTTGCCGGCGGCTTTCATGGCTGCGGTCGTGGCTGGAATTGTGGCGCCGATGCGCGCGTCATTGCCCGCGTAGAAGCCGTAGACGGGCGCCGTAATCGTGGTGACGTCGGCGGGGCCGGACCCGTAGAAGACGAAGGCGGCGGAGAGATCGTGGCGGTGTGTGGCGAAGGCGAAGGACTTGCCCCCGCCCCAGCAGAAGCCGGTGACGGCGAGCTTGCCGTTGGATGCGGGCAGATGCTTCCCGTAGTCGGCCGCGGCGTCGAGATCGGCCATTACGCCGTCGGGATCGAGGCCGGAGACGGCTTTGACGGTGGCGTCCTGGTCGGGGAAATCGCTCGAGCCGCCGCCCTTGGGGCCGTAGCCGGAGAGCAGGTCGGGAGCGACGACGATGAAGCCCTTGGCGGCGATCTCGTCGGCCATCTCCTTGGCCCAGTCGGAGAGGCCGAAGATCTCGTGGATGAGGACGACGACCGGGGCCTTGGAGCTGACTTCGGGATAGACAACGAAAGCGTCGACGGTGCGATTGCCGTGCTTGAGATGGACGTACTCGTGGTGGCGGGGCGAGGCGTCGAGGCGCGCCTTGGCCCAGTCCTGCGCGGGCGACGGGGTGGCAGCCAGGGGAACAAGAAGCGCAGCGGCGAACAGAAGGGCTGGGGATGCAGCGATCTTCATGCGGATGAGTGTAGTGGCGGGATGGCGGGGAGGCAAGAGAATTTCAATCTGCAAATGATTTCTCGCGTGTGAAAACAAGGCGGCGGCCGCTGGGATGTTTCGCCAGCTCGAAGGAATTCTTAATTGCTCTTGTCGCCCAGGTGCGACACGCTGAACTGCGCGCCGGCGAAGAGGATCAGGCCGGAGACGTAGGCCCAGAAGAGCAAGCCTACCGAGACGTAGAACGGTCCGTAGAGCGATTTGAGATCGAGGTGCGGGAGGATGGCTACGTAGAGATACTTGGCTGCCAGCCATACGATTCCGGTGACGATGGCGGTGCGCAGGACCGGCATTGCGGGGACTTTGCGGTTGGGCAGGATCCAATAGATGCAGAAGAAAAAAGCAATGCAGGCCGCGCCGCTCGACAGGGCGAGCCAGGCGTAGCTGATCGCCTTGGAGGGCAGGTTTTCGGTGTGGTGGAAGAAGAGAAAGGCGAGCAGATCCTGTTCGCCGGCGTTGACGAAGATGCTGGCCAGAGCCAGGCCGATCATAAGCAGCGCGAGGCCCAGCGCGACGGTCTGGTTCATCACATAGTTGCGGCTTTTGGTCACGCCCCAGGCCTGGTTGAGGGCCACTTCCAGCGGAAGAAAGATCCCCGTGCACGACACCAGAATCATGAACAGCGAAAGCACCTGCACGCCGTGGCGCGGGGCGGCGAGAGCCAGGTTGGTGGCCACCCAGTCCTGGTTGGAGGGCAGAAAATAGCGGACCATATCGCCGATGACCGTGACCATGGTGGGCGAATGGAAGACGGAGCGCGCCAGCGTGTAGAGCAGAACGATGAAAGGAATGAAGGAGAGGATGGCGTTGGCCGCGACGCTGAACGCGAAGGTGTGAACCTCGCTGTCAAGGAGATATTCGATGAGCGCCTTGCCGTCGCGGCGCCAGCGGTACCACTTGGATGCGCTCGCAGGGGGCCTGGGCGGGACTGCGGGCTCGCCGGTGCCTACCGGAGACTCACTCGCGGCCGCGGCCGGCTGGGAGCCGGCAGGGGGTGGGGCGAGCGCAGGCTCGGAATCGGTACCGGATTCTGAGACGAAAGCCACGGGCGGTTCCGTTTTTTCTCTGGCGAAGTGCGGCTTCGCCGATGGACGAATGGGTGCGATTGGATCGGCAGGGCCGCTTGCCGGGGTCTCTCTCAGGATAGCGCGAGCCGAGAGGCGCTGCGAGGAGGCTGGCACGGCAAAACCGGAGTGGTATTACCATTTTCACAGGGGTTCATTTTTTCTTCTTGCATCCTAACCCGTTTCCTGCCATAACTTGAGCACGGCGCGGCAGTGCTGCGACCCTGGGAAGGCTGTAGGCGTTGGATGTCTTGGTTTTTCTCGCCCCGAATGCAACTGAGTCATTGGACTGAGCTGCCGCAGCGCCAGAAAGGTTGGCGCACAGGCGGCTCGCGCTGTTTTGTGGCACTCTTTGATTCCCTTGCCTGCCGGTACCCCTGCCGGCAGGGGCACGAGGAGTGGTTGTGACGGGCCCAGCTAAGAAGGAGAGAACGAGTGAAGGAACAAGGTGTTGTGAAATGGTTCAATGGCGCGAAGGGTTATGGATTCATTCAGCGCTCGAGCGGTGAAGACGTGTTTGTGCATTTTTCTGCCATCCAGGAGAACGGATATAAGACTCTCAATGAGGGCGAGGCCGTGGAGTTCGAGTGCCAGCAGGGCCCCAAAGGGTTGAACGCCGCCAACGTTACCCGCGTGGCGTAGATCGCCTTACAGATTGACCGTAATTCCCGCTGTGGAGGTCTCCCACCCTTTCCGCAAAGAACGCGGAAAGGATGGGGCACGGGGTGTTGCGGGCAATCCGTCGATTCACGGCTCAATTCTCGACATCTTTCTCGCCATCCGGATCGATGTTGCCAGCGGCTCCGAGCTTGCGAAGCGCCCAGCGCGCGGCCGCCTGCAGGCCTTGGTCGGCGGCGTTCGACCATCTCTCGAGTTGCGTGGCGAGATGCTTCGATCCGCTGTTGGCCATGGCGACGGCGAGGTTGCGGCGCAGGCCGTTGAAGCCGGCGCGGCGCACCGGCGAACCGTTGAAGATGCGCTCGAAGTCGGATTCGTCGAGGCCGGCCAGCCATTCGAGCGCGGGATTCACGAGTTCCTCGCGGGGCTCCAGTTCCGCATCGGCGGCGATGGGCGCCTTACGATTCCATGGGCAGACATCCTGGCAGATGTCGCAGCCGAAGACCTGGCGGCCCATCCCATTCATCAACTGTTCATCGAGCGGGCCGCGATGCTCAATCGTCAAATAGGCGATGCAGCGGGTTGCGTCCATTTTGTAGGGCGCCATGAATGCGTTTGTGGGACAGGCATCGAGACAGCGCGTGCAGGTCCCGCAGCGATCGGGAACTTTGAGCGCGCGCAGCTCGGGATCGACTTCGAGTGACGTGAGCAGCACGGCGAGAAAGACGAACGAGCCGATTTTGGGATGAATGAGGCAGGTGTTCTTGCCGGTCCAGCCGAGGCCGGCGGCGACGGCGAGGTTGCGCTCGACGATGGGGCCGGTATCGACGTAGGCGCGCGACTCGAATGCGCCGAACTTTTCGCGCAGTTTCGCGTCAAGTGATTTGAGGCGCTTGAGAAGGACTTTGTGATAGTCGGAGGGCCTGCGCGCGCCGCTGGAATCGATGCGGCTGGACCAGGCGTAGCGCGCGATCCATCCACTGTTCGGCGGCGCGTTGTTAACCGATCGCGGCTGCGAAGAGTTGTAGTTGGCAAGACAGACAATTGCCGAGCGCGCCCACGGAAACGGATTCGAAACGCGCGCGCGAACGAGTTCGCTGTTGTCGTTGCAGGTGCGCGCGAGGTAATGCATGGATCCGGAATGACCGGCGTGAATCCACTGCTCGAAGCGGTCCGCGTCGCGTGCTTCATTCGCATGCGGAAGGGCAACAATGCCGGCTTCGGTAAATCCCGCATCGTGAGCGAGGGAGCGGGCGATTTGAAGCGAAAGCCCGCGTGGAGAATCTAATTGAGTAACAGGATCGGATTCGAATTCAGGCTTCACGGGAACCGCGGGGGCTCCTGTCTGCGTATCATTCATCAAGCTGTTCGATAGCGGACGCCGGAATCGGAATATGAACACCGGCGGACCACGGGATCGAGGGCGGGGATCATGCTATCCCCTGTAGTTGCAGCATATTCCGTTGGCGCGGATTTGGCACCCCGGATGCAACTTCTTTAAGGCAATCGACCACGAGCCGGCAGCGGCCGGTGCGATTCATACGGAAAGGCTTCCCACAGGAGGGTTTTATGAAAACCGAAATGACCAAGGCGAATGGCACGATGGTGGTTGCACCGTGCGAGTTGACGGAACTTGTCCGCGGCCATGATCGGGAGCTGGTTGAGCAGATGACGCCGCTGGTGCGCCAGCAAAGCGTCGCGCTCGATCTGGGAGCTGTGAATCGCATCGATGCGGCGGGAATTGCGGCTCTGATCTCCCTTTATGGATTCGCGCGCGACGCCGGACACTGCTTTGCGGTGGCAAACCCGACGGCGCATGTGAAGGAGATTCTCTCGCTGGTGGGATTGGACCGCATCCTGCTGCCGCAAAATGCGTTCGACAGGTTGGAAGAGGCTTGCCTGGCGCAGTCGGCGGCGTGAGATCGATGTTCGCATAAATTTTTTGGATGACTCTCAATTGAAATTTTGGGGGTTGCGTTTTTTCGATTCCTTCCTCCGGGAGGAAAGACCTTTGTTGTGCGTATGTCCCAGAGTTTCGTCCGCCACGGCGGACTTACTTAAGTTTGTGGATCCCATCCTTTTCGTCCGCTGCGGCGGACGAAAAGGATGGGGCACCCAACTCTGTGGTCATGCCGCGTGGATTGAATTTGTGTATTCCCACCTCTGAGGTCACGCCATCAATTCATCTCTTCGTCTTAGAAACCGAGAATTGCTCCTCGCGTGAGGTCTTTCGATTGCAATCCACAGCCAATCGCTTGTGACGCATGGCACATCGAGCGATATACTGACTGGGTTATTCGTAATAGCGAATAAACCGATTCGCCGCGAGGCGGAGTCAGTGTGTGAACGGTGCGCACGCGCACGGCCGACGAAGTTCCTGCGGCCGGCGTCGCGTTCCCTTCCCTTCTCGACTTGAGCCGCGGCAAACCCCAAGCGGAGGCTTCATCCCATGGCACATGGCGTGGCAGAACTACCGGTTGCCGAAAAGGTAACTTCGTCGAAACGCGCAATCCAGCCAGCAACCCAATATGTTTACTTTTTCGGCGGCGGCTCGGCCGACGGCAACGGCAAGATGAAAGACGTGCTGGGCGGCAAGGGCGCCGGCCTGGCGGAGATGACCAACGCCGGACTGCCTGTGCCTCCGGGATTCACGATTCAAACCGAGGCCTGTCGCGAGTACATGCGCGGCGCGCTCAATCCCGAGATCGACGTGCAGATGTTCTCGGCGCTCGACCGGCTGGAGCGGATGCAGGGCCAGAAGCTGGGCAAGGGCGACAATCCGCTGCTGGTGTCGGTGCGCTCGGGCGCGAAGTTTTCCATGCCCGGCATGATGGACACCATTCTGAATCTCGGGTTGAACGACCAGGCTGTCGAAGCGCTGGCCAAGCGGAGCAACAATCCGCGGTTTGCGTATGACTCGTATCGGCGGCTGATCCAGATGTTCGGCGATGTGGTGCTCGATGTGGCGAAGAAGAAGTTCGAGCACATCTTCGATTCGGTGAAGCATCGCGCGAAGGTCAAGTTCGATTACGAGCTGACGCCGGAGCATCTCAAGGAGATCATTGCCGAGTACAAGAAGCTGGTGAAGAAGGAGACGGGCAAGGATTTTCCGCAGGGGCCGCTCGATCAGCTGGTGGAGGCGCGCAACGCGGTGTTCCGGAGCTGGAATAACGATCGCGCCAAGACGTACCGGCGCATCAACAACATCGATGACTGGCTCGGCACCGCGGTCAATGTGCAGGCGATGGTGTTTGGGAACCTGGGCGAAGGCTCGGGCACGGGCGTGGGATTCACGCGCAATCCGGCGACGGGAGAGCACGCGTTCTTCGGTGAGTATCTGATGAATGCGCAGGGCGAGGATGTGGTTTCTGGCGTGCGCACTCCGCTTTCCATCAGCGAGCTCGAGAAGGCCATGCCGCACGTTTATGAGGATCTGCGCTCCATTACCAAGAAAATGGAGAAGCACTATCGCGACATGCAGGATTTCGAGTTCACCATCCAGGATGGCAAGCTCTACATGCTGCAGACGCGCAACGGCAAGCGCACGGGGCTGGCCGCGGTGCGCGTGGCCATCGACATGGTGAAGGAAGGACTCATCACGCAGGAGGAAGCGATCTTCCGCGTGGAGCCGAACCAGCTTTACGACTTTCTTGTCCCGCGGCTGGTTGAAAAGGGCGAGAAGGTCGAGGTGCTGGCTACGGGATTGCCGGCTTCGCCGGGCGCGGCCGTGGGGCAGATCGTATTCACTGCCGAGGATGCGGTGAAGGCGCATCAGAACGGCACGTACAAAACCATTATTTTGGTGCGCGGCGAGACTACGCCGGAGGACATCGCCGGAATGGAAGTGGCGAACGGCATTCTGACTTCGCGCGGCGGCATGACGTCACACGCGGCTGTTGTCACGCGCGGCATGGGCAAATGCTGCGTGGCCGGCGCGGGCGACTGCGTGGTGGACGAGGTGAAGAAAGAGCTGCGCGTGAAGGGCCGCACCTTCAAGCACGGCGACTGGCTTTCGCTCGACGGCACCACGGGACGCGTGATTGCCGGGCAACTGAAAACCCTCGACGCGCAGCCCGACGATCCCGATCTCGTGAAGTTCATGAGCTGGGTGGATCCGGTGCGGTGGTTGAAGATTCGCGCCAATGCAGATATTCCCCGCGACGCCAAGCAGGCGATTCAGTTCGGAGCCGAGGGCATCGGGCTTTGCCGCACCGAGCACATGTTCTTTGCCGAAGACCGCATCGAACACATGCGCGCCATGATCCTGGCCAACAACGAGAAGGACCGGCGCAGCGCGCTCAAGAAGCTGCTGCCCGTGCAGCGCGCCGACTTTGCCGGCCTCTTCAAGGCCATGGGGTCGCTGCCGGTGACCATCCGCACCATCGATCCTCCGCTGCACGAGTTTCTGCCCAAACGCGAGGATCTGCTGGTGCAGATCGCGCGCCTGGAAGAGACGAAGCCGCGCTCGCCGAAACTGAAGGAGCTGCGCACGCTGCTGGCGCGCGTGGAAGAGCTGCACGAGATGAACCCCATGCTGGGCCTGCGCGGATGCCGGCTGGGCATCGCGTTCCCCGAGATCACGGAGATGCAGGCGCGCGCCATCTTCGAGGCCGCGGTGAGCGTGAAGAAGAAAGGCGGCGATCCGCACGTCGAGATCATGATCCCGCTGGTGGGGGCGATCGAGGAGATGCGCAACCAGACGGCTATCGTACGCGGCGTGGCTGGCGAGGTATTCAAGGAAAAAGGCGAGACGGTCGATTACATGGTGGGCACCATGATCGAGCTGCCGCGCGCGGCGCTGACAGCCGACCAGATTGCCCAAGAGGCGGAGTTCTTCAGCTTCGGAACCAACGACCTGACGCAGACTACGTTCGGCATCTCGCGCGACGACATCAACACCTTCTTGCCCGCGTATCTCAAGCTCGGAATCTTCAAGCAGGACCCGTTTGCCACGCTGGACCAGGCGGGCGTGGGGCAGCTTGTGAAGATGGCGACGACCAAGGGACGCCAGACGCGGCCTACGCTGAAGGTGGGCATCTGCGGCGAACATGGCGGCGATCCGGAGTCGGTCAAGTTCTGCCATCGGATCGGGCTCAACTACGTATCGTGCTCGCCTTTCCGGTTGTTGACGGCGAGGCTGGCGGCGGCGCAGGCGGCGCTCGAAGAGAAGCAGGGCAGCACGCACCAGGGGTCGAAGTAAGTAACCTCGACAAAGCGAGAAGCAGTGAGGGCGCGGCGAAATGGCTGCGCCCTTTTCTGCGCCCGTGCGTTCCGACGGGGAGGGACCCGAAGCAAAACGCGTTGCAGTTATAATCGGTTTTGTTGCCGGGACCGATGAGGCGCGGGCACTGGCTGCTTCGGCTTGAGTCAATTCCGGTTGAGTTTGGCAGCTTCTTCCTTGAATGTTTCTCGAAAGAATCAAGATTGGTTTGCTTGCGGGCGCGGGTTGCCTGAGCGCCGCGGTGGGTGTCGCGGCGCTGAGCGGCTGCGGGTCGATCGCCAGCCAGAACGTGTTCATGGGCGACTCGATCACGGCGTTCTGGCCGCTCCCGGGAGCCAACCTGGGCTACCCTGCCAACACCACCGCGCAGATGCTGGCTCGCTATCCCAACGAGGTGCTGGGGCATGGATATCGCACTTTCGTGCTTCTGGGCGGGATCAACGATATCCGCTATGGCCACACGATCCAGGAGGCTATTGCCAATATCGCCACCATGGCCGAGAGGTCTCGCAACGCGAATATGGTTGTTGTTTTGTGCGAGCTCACTCCCGACTACCAGGATCACTTCAAGCTCGATCCCAAAATCCGCGCGCTGAATGCTTTGATTGAGCAGCTGGTTCAATCCGAACACTATCTGTTAGTCGACTACTACGATCCCATGTATGGTCACCCGGAGTATTTCCTGGACGGGATTCATCCCAACCCCGCCGGATATGCGGTGATGGATCGTGCACTGGTGCCGGTCTTAGAGGGCATTCCGGAGCAATAGCCAGTGGCACCTAAGTCGGAGACCGCATGATTTTGTGCTGTTGGGGTCTGTGGACTCCCACCCTTTCGCCAGAAAAGAGGCGAAAGGATAGGGCACGGAGCAGGTCCAAGATCATGCAGTCAGATACCTAGTTCGACTTCGAGTCGCCGCCGGGGGCGTAGTAGCCTTCGCGGGTGACTACGGTCAGGTCGCCTTTGGTGGCCTGCAGAGCTACCTTGTGGTAGCCGCCTTCGGTGTCCACTTTGTCGGGCGTGTAGGTGAGCAGGTATTGGCCGCGCAGCTCCTCGGCGATCTGCGTGTAGATTTCGTCGAGGTGCGCGGTGCTCTTGGCCTCGAAGTAACGGCCGCCGGTGCGGGTGGCGATCTGCTCCATGATCTTCTTGCCGTCGACTGAAGGCTTTTCTTCGCCGCCGCGACGGCCGCCGCCTCCACCGGGATAACCGCCCCCGCCGCCGGGATAGCCCCCGCCGCCGCCGGGAAATCCTCCACCGCGGCGTCCGCCGCCGGGGAACCCGCCGCTGCGCTCCTGCTCGCCTTTGAAATACACCGTATAGACTACGACGTTGGCCTTGTCGGCGGCGTCAATGGCGTCGTTGAGCGTGTCCTTGCTGCCGTGGTCTACGCCGTCGGAGAAGATTACCAGCGCGTTGCGGCCGTCATTGGGCTTTATCACTTCGCTCGAAGCCAGATAGATCGCGTCGTAGAGCTGGGTTCCGTTGCGGCCGCTGGGACGGTCGCGCTGGTCGTCGCTGGTCTCGGGGCCGCTGCTGCTGTCGCTGGAGCCGCTGCTGGGGCCCATGTCGTCGAGCTCCTTGTGCAGCTTGTCGCGCGAGGTGGTGAAGTCCTCGAGCAGCTCCACCTGGTGGTCGAAGTGAATGAGGAACATCTCGTCCGGCTTGGGGTTGGGTTTCTCGGGCAGCATGGTGTCGACGAATTTGCCGGCGGCTTTGCGCTCGGCCTCCATGGCGCCGGAAAGGCTGCGGCTGGTATCGACCAGCAGGCCCAGCTTGTAGGGCAGATCGGTCTGGCGGCTAAAGCTCTTGATCGTTTGCGGGCGGCCGTCCTCGGTGAGCGCGAAGTCGCTCACGTTCAGCGAGCTGACCAGGGCGCCGTGCTTGTCGCGCACCGTGACCGGCAGAATAACCTCGCGGGCCTGCACGTGGAGGGTAGCAGCCGGCTGGTCGGCCTTGCCGGCGTCAGGAGGCTGGTTGGCGGCTGACTGGCCGGGGGACTGCTGGGCGGCGCAAGTGAGGGCCAAAGCGGACAGGACGAGGGAGAGATCTGCTCGAATTTTCATCGGTTTCACGGGAGGCACACTCTCAATGTTATAGACGCACGAAGAGGGTGGTCCGTTGACCTTGGGCCGGTGAGTTGACCTTCGGCCGACCAGATTGGGGAGCGGCATCGACGGATTTTCGGAGGAAAGTCACCTTGAACTTGAGCCCTTCATCACCGCGCTCTACTTGCAATCTCCGCGGTGCAAGAAATCGAGCTGTCTAGAGCCTGTTATTAACTTCATGCGAGGAGCCTAAAGAGTTGAGCGATCATGAGGCAGGCGAAGGCGAGGAAGTGGAAGGCCCCGAGCGTGGTGGCAAGCCTTTCGTAGTCACGGGCGAGGCG
>JBAUBR010000121.1:0-6926 GCA_049676965.1 Occallatibacter sp. | reverse complement strand
AAGGACATTTGTCCCGATCGAATGGCGATCCCTCAGGGGCTAAAGCCCTCAATTTTATTGCGCGATTGTGGCACGGCTGAAGCCGTGCCCTTTCAAAACCTTCAGCCTTCCAAAACGGACATTTGTTTTGCAGGAATCAATAGCCCGTACATCACAGCCTGCAAATGATCGGGCTTTACCCTCTGAGGGAGGATTTTTCAGGAGTTCGCATTCTCTCAGCGGCTAAAGCCGGAGGCCAAAATCGGCTCCTAAATGTACGGGCTGAAGCCCGTACCCTTCAAGACGCCAAGTTTCAGGACAGGTTCCAAGAACTCGAGAGCGGTCCCAATCGGCTGGTCGCGCAGGTTCGCTGAATCTCTATCCCATCGCCGCCAGAATCGCATCGGCGAACTGGCTGGTGCCGGCCGTTCCGCCCACGTCGCGAGTCAGCGTCTTGCGCTCCGCATAGACTTTTTCGAGCGCCGTCTGCACTCGCTCCGCCGCCGCTGTTTCATCCAGGTGATGCAGCATCAACACCGCGGATTGCAGCAGCGCCGTGGGGTTGGCCAGATCTTTGCCGGCAATGTCGGGCGCCGAGCCGTGCACCGCTTCGAAGATGGCGCACTGCGCGCCCAGGTTGGCGCCGGGAACGAGCCCCAGCCCACCCACCAGGCCCGCGCACAGGTCGCTCACAATATCGCCGTAGAGATTTTCGAGCAGCAGCGTGTCGTACTGGTAGGGATTCATCACCAGTTGCATGCAGGTGTTGTCGATGATGTGCTCGCCGTAAACAATGTCGGGAAATCCCTCGGCCACCGTGCGCGCGCAGCGCAGAAACAGGCCGTCGGAGAGCTTCATGATGTTGGCCTTGTGGATGGAGTGAATCTTTTTGCGGCCGTGCTTGCGCGCGTATTCAAAAGCGAATTTGGCGATGCGCGTGGAACCTTTCTCCGTGATCACCTTGATGGCCTCGACCACGCCCGGCACCACTTCGTGCTCCAGGCCAACGTATTCGCCCTCGGTGTTTTCGCGGACGATGATCAGGTCCACGCCGGGCCAGTGTGTTTCCAGGCCGGGAAGGTTCTTTACCGGCCTGAAGTTGGCAAAAAGATCGAATCTCTTGCGCAGCGTGACGTTGATGCTCTTGAATCCGCCGCCGACCGGCGTGCTCACCGGCCCCTTGAGCGCAACGCGATTGCGCTCGATCGATTCGTAGAGCGCCGTGGGAATGTATTCGCCGAAGATTTCGAAGGCTTCGGCGCCGGCGGCGAATCGCTCCCACTCCCACTTGACGCCCGTGGCTTCGAGGATGCGAACGACGGCTTGCGTAACTTCCGGGCCGATGCCGTCGCCGGGAATAAGGGTGATGCGGTGGGTGTCAGGCATAGCTTCTAGCTCCTAGCTGCTAGCTTCTAGCTGTCGTTTCGGAGGCAAGCTCATTGAAGGGATCTTCATTGGGATTTGGCCAGGGCGGCTTTCTTGGCCTGTGCGGAGTCGTAGCTTTCGCCGTAGATTGCGGGCACCTTGCCGCCCATGGGGCGCAGGTAGGTGGACAACTGGCCGCGGTGGTGGATGGTGTGAAGCAGGCCGGCCTGGAGAAACGTGTAGGCCTGGTTCCGGAACAGGCCGCGGAAATCCATGATCTGGATTAACTGATCTCCAGACATGTTGGTGACTGCATCGAAGTTCTTCGCGCGCTCACTCGCATACCACTCGACGATCTGTTCAGGAGTCTTTACATTCTCCGGAATCTTCACGCTGCCCGGATCGAAGACTCCGTCGACGACCGACTTGATGAACCAGTTATCGGCGCTGGCGATGTGGCGAAGAAGCTCGTTGGCTGATTTTGCGGATGGGTCGGGACGGTAGTCGAGGTTCACGTCGGGAACAGCGGCGAGAACTGCTTTGGTGGTGCGGCTTTCGTTTTTCAGAATGCCCAGGATCCCGTTGTGGACGAAGAGGTGGGCTTGGTCGGCGGTCAAATGGCTCACGGCAGTTCTCCTTTGGCTCCTGGCCTCCAGCGTATCGGGGTTGCGCACGCAGGAATCGTCAAGCGCGGGTCACCCAGTTGGACACTGCGTCTGATTCGAGCATATCGATGCCAATCAGCATGGTCTGGAACCTTATCGGGGGCTAAAAAGCCCATATGATTGGGAGCGATTGCGGCACGGCTAAAGCCGTGCCCTGTTACAAAGCAGTCTACTTCTTCCCCTTGCCCTGCCCGTGGTTCTTCAGCAACCCTTCCAGCTCTTCCTTGAACTCGCGCACATCCTTGAAGTCGCGATAGACTGACGCGAAGCGGATGTAAGCCACGGTGTCGAGCTTCTTGAGATGCTCCATAATCAACTCGCCGACCTCGCTGGTGGTGCGCTCGCGCTCCGGCGCGTCGACCAGAAAACTCTCCACCGCATCCACGATCGATTCCAACTGGCTCGACGGCACGGGGCGCTTCTCGCAGGCGCGCAGCAGGCCGCTGAGCACCTTCTGGCGGTCGAAGCGCTCGCGGCGGCCGTCCTTTTTCACCACCATGTAGGGAATCTCGTCGATGCGCTCGTAGGTGGTGAAGCGGCGGTTGCAACGCTCGCACTCGCGCCGCCGGCGAATGGAGTCGGCTTCCTTGCTCTCGCGCGAGTCGACCACGCGGTCCTGCCCGAATCCGCAATAGGGACATTTCATGCTGAGGTTGATTCTATCGAAGCCAGGACGGGGGCTAGTCTGGGCCGCATCTACGAAGAGGAAGCAGGAAGATCGCTCCGAGGCGCGTGGATTGAAAGAAACCGGAAAGAGTGAAGCCGGGGAGCGTCCCCCGGCTTGCTGTGAGATTTGGCGAACGGTGTGCTACTCGATCGTGTAGGTGGCTGTGACGACCGCTGAATTTACGTCTCCGCTGGCGACGGCAATCGCCTTGATGGTCTCCGTCGATTTAACGGAAATCGTCGTTTCGAAGACACTCGACTTAGTCGTCGGAGTCGCGCCATTCGTTGTGTAATAGATGGTCGATCCAGGCGTCGTGTCGCTGAGATTGACCGATTGCGCCGAAGAGTAAGTCCCGGGCTTTACCGAGAAGGTCGGCGGGGTCACATGCGTCGCAACAGCTAACTTACCCGAGGCGCCGGAGGAGAAGTTGCTATCTCCGCTGTAGGCGACCGTGTAGATGTAAGTTCCGATCTGGAGCGGCGGCATCTTGACGGTCGCCTTGCCATCGGAATCGAGCTTTCCCGTTCCCGACGCTTGTATGCCGAAGTACTCCGGATTGGAGTAGAAAACCGAGACCGTGCCTGTGGGCGCCAGGTCCTTGGGATTTTTCTGTCCCTCGGCGGGGAGGACGGTGACTTTCATGGAAGCCTGCTCGCCGTACACAGCGTTTCCCGCCGGGCTGAGCGAGATTTCGATCTCCGACTTGATCAGCGGATGGTTGGTATCGAGCACAAAGTAGCCGATAGGTTGGAAGCGGTAGGAGCTTTGGGCGTAGCTGCAGGGTCCGACGCGATTGGGGGACGTTGGCGGCAATTCTTCAGCGGAGAATACGAGCTTTCCCTCGGTGCTGAGCCCGATCTGGTTCAGCCCGGCCAGGCTGCCGGACTCCAGATCGCCCGCGCACAAGGTATCGACGCTGGTGCCGCTGGTGAACAGATTGACGAACTCCGATCCCTTCACCATGTAGAAGGAGGCCACGGGATACGGCGCGACCGCGTCCTGGGCCAGGAAAACAAACTTTCCGTTTCGCGCCGCGAACCCGGATAACGTCACTTCGTCGAATCCGCCGCTCGAATTCGTCAAGCCCGGCACATGACTGATATTTGTGACGATCGCTTCGGCCTTGCCTCCATTGAGCGGAATCCTGAAGTACCCTGTGTAGTCTTCCTTGCTGGAAACTCCGCTCGCCACGCTCGCGCCGAAGTACACATAGTCACCATCGATCTGGATCTGCTGCCCGGTGTTAATAAACGCAAACGGCCCGGCCGCCCTGGGCTGGCCGGGGAGTATCTTGACCGGCGTCGTGAAATCGTCCTGAGAGATGCCTGTATTGATCAGGTTGGCGCAGGTGTCGGCCGCGGTCAGCGGCCCGTGATACAGTCCCTCGAACTCGAGTGTCGATCCTGCCCCAAAGGCGTAGGAACCGCCATTGGTCGCCGGCTGGTAAGCTGCGTTGTCCAGGAAAAGGGTGTGGTAAGTTCCCTCGGTCTCGCATCCCTTGAAGCCGGACGCCTCGGCCTGCCAAAGAACTTTGGGCGCCGCCCCGTCCAAATTGCCGGAGTAGATCGTGCCTTCCAGAGCGAACACAACCGCGCCCTTCGAGACCTGGTAGATCCAGGAATAGCCGTATGGATCCATGTCGTCGTACCAGTTTGTCGAATTGGACGCATTGCTGCTGTCGGCGATACGCCGGGCTTCCCCCGTTCCATTGGCATTGATGGCATACAAGCCGAAAAGCGCGTCGCTGCCATGCGCATTGTCCGTGGCCAGAAAAACCACGATCCCGTTGTCGACCTCGACCTGCGGATAGATGAATGCGGCCCTGGCGTCGCTGCCCGGCAAAGTCGTGCCTGCCGCGAACAATCTCTTCGCTTTACCGCCGGCGATCGGCTGCGACCAAAGCGAGGTTCCCGTCGAGTAGGCGACGTGCGTTCCGTCGGTTGCGATCGGCTGGCCGAAGCCCGTTTGCGCAGCCTTGGAGAACTCGGTGCTGTTGGTCAACTCCACGGTTGAGTATTGCGCCTGAATCGTTTGCCCCGCCAAAATCGAAATGCAGAAGATAAGTGGCGTTATTCCGCTGGTAAGATTTCCGCCCCCTCGCACACGGCGAGCCGACACAATTATCCCTTCTATCATCGCGCACCCTTTATCAATGAAATTGCCGTTCCCCACAACCTACTTGCAAAATCGCCGGGTGTCAACGGTGACTGAAAAGAGTCTTTCGTAATCCCAAAACGGCGCTCTGCGGCGCAGTTGGAAACGAGGATTTTGGGGGACGCCAGGCGGGTGCGATCGCGCTCGATGTGGGCTCAGGAGGCACAGCAAGTCAGGCACAGCAAGTCGAGGGCGAACCAGCGCCCTCGATATGGGGTCAGCCCAGGAATTCCGCGATTGCGCCGACCACCGTCTGCTGCTCGTCTTCTCTCAGCTCGGGGAACATGGGCAGGGCGAGCACTTCGCGGGCGGCGCGCTCGGCCTCGGGGAAATCGCCTTCTTTGTAACCCAGGCTCTCGAGCGCTTTCTGCATATGCAGCGGAACGGGGTAATAAATCTCCGAGCCGATGCCGCGCAGGGAGAGAAAATCGCGCAGCGGGTCGCGGCGGCGGGTGCGGATGACGTACTGGTGCCAGGCGTGGCGGGTGCCGGCGACTTCATGCGGCAGCACAATGCCGTGGGAGGGATAGACACCGCATTCCGCCAGCCCGGCGGCTCGGAACAGGGCGTGGTAGCGCTTGGCCACAGTGCGGCGGGCGTGGTTCCAGCCCTCGACGTACTTGAGCTTCACATGGAGAATCGCGGCCTGCATGCTGTCCAGGCGCGCATTCCAGCCGATCTCGTCGTGGAGGTAGCGCTGGCGCATTCCGTGCTGGCGCAGCATGCGCAGGCGTTCGGCGAGGCCGGCATTGTTCGTCGTCACCATGCCGGCGTCGCCGGCGGCGCTCAGGTTTTTGGTCGGGTAGAAGCTGAACGCGGCGGCGTCGCCAAGCGATCCGGCCTTTGCGCCCTGGTATTCCGCGCCCCAGGCCTGGGCGGCGTCTTCAATCAGTGTCAGTCCGCGCTCGGACCCGACGCGCGCGAATCCGGCCCAATGCGCGCATTGGCCGTAGAGGTGCACCGGCAGAATGGCGCGGGCGCTGGAGCCGTGCGGGCCGTCCAAAGCGCGCTGGACGGCTGCCGGGTCGAGGTTGAACGTCGCCGGGTCGATATCGGCGAGCACCACCGTCGCTCCGGCGCGAAGGATCGAGCTTACAGATGCGAAAAAGCTGAACGGGGTGGTTACGACCGCGGAGCCGGGGCCGATGCCGGCGGCCACGAGCGCCAGCCAAAGAGCATCAGTGCCCGAAGAGCACCCGACAGCATGCGCCACACCCAGTTGCTGCGCGGCGGCCTGCTCGAATGCGGCTACCGGCTCGCCGAGGATGAAGTGCTGTGTCTCGAGCACCTGGCCGATCGCTTCGAGCAGCTCCCGGCGAAGCGGCTCGTACTGGCGCTTCAGGTCCAGAATGGGAACGGGCTGGGCGGCTCTGGCGGTGCTGCGGGATGGAGCGGCGGCTTGCGGCACCACAACAGGTTAACAGCAACGAAGGGCTGCGTGCGCCATTTTGAGCGCGGGTAAAAATGCGCTGTGAATCGCCGCAATTGGCCCGGCGGCGGTTGAAAACATCCGCGAATTTCTATAATGTTGTCACATTGCGGGATTTGGCGGTGCTGGGATGCCGGCGCCGTCCCCGCCAACTTGTCGGTAAGTGCAGGTGGCAGTCCGCTGCATCCAAATAAACGAGAAAGTAGGAGATCGGCAAATGGAAAACAAGCCGGCACAAAATATTCAGGATACGTTCCTGAACACGGTCCGCAAGGACAAGACCCCTATTACGATTTACCTGGTCAGCGGAGTCAAGCTGACGGGAAAAATCCGTTCTTTCGATAAGTACTCAGTGCTGCTGGAGAACAACAGCCAGGAGCAACTGATCTTCAAACATGCCATTTCCACCGTGGTGAGCAACCGGAGCGTGATCCATACGGAGCACCGCCCGGCTGCGGTTCACACCGGGATGGGTCCGGCTCCAGTGGCCGTGCCGGCTGCAACGCCGACGGCAGTGGAGCAGCGATAGCACGCACGGATCCCGTCCGGTTTGCGGCTGGCCAGCCCAGGGACGGCGCACTGGGGCGCCAGCCGGAACGCGCGATACTGGTCGGAGTGGACTTTGGGGGCAGCGCACGCGGCAGCCGGGCAAGAGCCGGGAGTGCGC
>JBAUBR010000120.1:0-87496 GCA_049676965.1 Occallatibacter sp. | reverse complement strand
GATCTGGGCGGTCCGGGCCTGCATCCGACCGCCGGAGCCTGCGCCGTGGGGGCGCGCAAGTTTCTCGTGGCCTACAACATCCACTTCGACTCCGGCGACGTAGCCATGGTCCGCGCTATCGCGCGCGAGGTGCGCGCCGACTCCGGTGGCTTGAAGGGCGTAAAAGCCATGGGGGTGCTCGCTCACGGCCGCGCCCAACTTTCCATGAACATTACCGACTTCGAAGCCACACCGGTTTCGCAGGTTTACAGAGTGGTCTCGCGACTGGCGCAGCGGCACAAGGCGGTGCCCGTCGAGGGCGAAGTGATCGGCCTGATCCCCGAGGCCGCCTGCGAGCGCGACAGTGAGTGGATGCGTCAGTTGGTAGGGTTCGACCCGTCGGCCAAGATCCTGGAACATCGGCTCGCAGCTCCGCTGCCCTGGCCAAGACAAGCTTGAACCGGAGCGGGAATCCGTCGCTCCGGATGTACAATTTGGGCATAATTCGGAGAGCGCAATTCTAGAATCGCAAAGGGGTAATAAGACGAATCCCAGGCGATTGGAAGCGGGCCTCCGGGAGGATAGATTTTGTTCAAAGCTCTTTTAAGGTTCTTCATCCCCGCAGCGCTTGCGGCCGCGGCGACTGTATGTCAGGCAGCGCAGCTTTCCACCGACGCGCGCACCGCCATTCCGCATGACCTGCAGCAGCTTGTGGTGATCGACTATCGCGTGATGCAGAACTCGACGGCGGCCATGAATCTGCGTACACGCGTCATGCCGCCCGAACTCAAGCAGTTCGATCAGGCACTCAGCCGCTTTGCCGTTAGCGACACGGCCCAATCCAAGGCCTCAGGCGGCGAGGGCGCCAACATCGACGAATACGTCGACCAGTTGGCCTTCGCGCTCTTCCGCCCCAGTGGCAGCGGCAAGGATTCAGCCACACCGGACGTCGCGGTCTTAGGCATCGCCCAGGGCCAGTTCCCCACCCAGGACATTCTCGCCAACTTCCGCAAGAAGGGCATAAAGCCCACGCTGGTGCGCTCCAACAAGCTCTATCCCATGGGCAAAACCGGCATGATGGCCTGCTTCGTCGACGAGTCCACGATGATCTTCGGCGGGAAAGATGCCGTGAAGGCGGCCCTCGATTCCCGCGATGGCAACACGCGGAGCATGCTCACCAACGCAACCATGATGGACGCGATGAGAAGCGTCGACTCGGCACCCTTGTGGAGCATTCTCGACCAGAAGGGAACCCAGACCATGATGCGCCAGGTGCTGGGCGAAGCCGGCCAGCTCACCGACTTTGCGACCGTGGAAAAGCGGCTGGTCGCGTCGTGGTATTCCATGGACTTCCAGCACGGCGTCAAGTTCGACCTGACCATCTCCACAGGCGACTCGTTTTCCGCGGCAACGATTTCGTCGCTGCTGAATGCCGGCCTGGTCTACCGCAAGATGAGCGGCTCCGACGCCGAAAAGCAGGCTCTGAGCGCCACCGATATCACCTCAGAGGCCGGCCGCCTGACCATCCATTTCGCCACCAGCGACACGGAGTTCGCCAGCCTGCTGCAATCGCCGCTCTTCCAGAGCATGGTGCACTGAGCTTGGCGCCTAAGCGCATTTCCGGCGGGGACGATTGGATTATCGCGGCGGCGTCAGTTGCGGATGAAATTCGGCTTTGCCCGCGGGAAGCAGCACGATTTCGAGCCGGCCTTCCTGCCGCTCTTCGAGCGCAGGACCTGTGATCTGCACCGGCTTGCCCCCTGCCGTCGTATAGAGCACCTTGAGCTGGCCCTTGCCCTCCAACTGAATGCGATAGTGAAAATCCGCGCCGGCAGCCAGGCTATCGGCGCCATAGCTCGCGCTGGGATAATCCACCTCGAGCAACTGGATGGGCTCTCCGGTGCGGTTTTCGACGGTTGTCTCCACGTGATAGGAGTGGCAGCCGGATACTGCTCCCAGGATTGTTGCGAAGATTCCGGCTCGGAAGAAGTCTCTTGTCTTAGCTGCCATGGGTTTCCCGATCTTCCGCATCCGCACGGTTCGCCTGCGCGCTGGCCGCGACCATCTTAGCAAGGTTCTTCTCCAGCCGCTCCAGCCGGCGGAGCAGCTCGGGCAGGCGCTGGAATATGGCTACCGCGCGCAGCCAGATGCGGTTATCGAAGGCCGGCGATCCAGAGATCATCTTTCCCGCCGGAATATCGTGCGAAACTCCGGACTGCGCGGTCAGAATCACATCATCGCCCAGGGAGCAATGTCCGGCCACTCCGGCCTGCCCGGCCAGAATGGCGTTGTTGCCGATGACCGACGATCCGGCCAGCCCGACCTGCGCGCATAACAGGGTGTTTTCCCCGACCGACGAGCCGTGGCCAACCTGGACCATGTTGTCGATCTTGGTTCCATTCCCGATCCGCGTCTCGCCCACCGTGGCGCGGTCGACGCAGGCGTTGGCCTGGACGTCGACACGGTCGCCCAGCCGGACCGGTCCCGACTGCGGAATCTTTTCCCACTCGCCGGCGTCGTTTTTGGCGAATCCAAACCCATCCGCGCCCACGATCGCGCCGTTTTCAAGCGTCACATGATCGCCGAGAATGCATCCCTCGCGCACCACGGCGTGAGTGTGGGCAAACAGATGGCTGCCCGCGCGCACCCCCGGATAGAGCACAACATGGGGCAGCAAGGTTGCATAGGGGCCTAGGCTAACTCCTGATTCTACAATAACATACGCTCCAATATGGGCGCCTTCGCCGATTTCCGCCGTGGGGTCGACAACCGCAGTGGAGTGAATGCCAGGAGGATAGTCCGGCGGCTGGTAAAAGAAAGCCAGAGCGCGGGAGAAAGCGTGGTAGGGGTTGCGGATGCGCAGGGTAGCTGCCGGGATCTCCTGAAAATCCGGCTCGACGAGGACGGCGGCGGCACGAGTCTTGCGCGCCAGGCCGGCATAGCGGGGATTGGCGACGAAGGTGATCTCGGTTGGCCCGGCGTCCTCAATCCCTTTTATACCAGTCACTTCCAGCTCCGCGTTGCCGCGCAGCTCCGCGCCCAATCGGCTTGCCAGTTCGCCCAGCTTCATTGGGAAAATTGTACCGGAACGCGCCCAGCTACGCCGTGTCGGGCTCCTTGGGGAACAGTTCCGGCTGCTCCAGCGCCCTGTCGGCTGCCGCCCTCCGCCGTCCGGGAGCGCCGATCAGCCCCATCACTTCGAGGGCCTGAATCGCCTGCCGGGGCAGGTAAATCCGCTGCGTATTCGAACGCGTGTCGGGCGGCGTGAGCAGCAGGCCGGCGCCTTCGAGAAGCGACCGGTCGTTGGCAGCCAGCCCCTCGATCTCGTCTCCGTCGGTCAGCGTCATTCGCAGCCACACCCCCGCGGTGCGCGGCCGGATAGTAAATTTTTTGTGCAGCAGGCGTTCCGGGTTGGACTGGTCTCCGGAGGGCAGATCGCGCACATAACAGACCCATTTCACTTGCTCCCAGCCGATGCGCAGCACTTTGCCGGTCAGGTCCAGGATCTCCAATTCCGCGGAATCCTGGCCGAAGCCGGTGCCCGCGTAGCCCGCGAACCAGTCCCGCGAGAACTTGCGCACAATCACCGGCTTGCGGAGCGATGCCATCGCTTTGGATTGTCGCATGGGGCGGGAATCGGGGGAACTCAAAAAAGCTGCAGTTTTGGTGCAACTGCCTCTAGCCAAGCCGTTTCGATTGTGTTAAGGTACTGGTTTGCCGTATTTGGAACTGCGTCTTAAGAGCAACGGCATCAGCCACTTGGCAAGGACGCCAGCAACCAGGGCGGAAAACTTCAATGCCGGACTACATCTACCTTTTGGAAAACCGCTTGTCGGCCGACCAGCGCCACGCCCTGCGCGTGCTGCGCGATGTGGCCGCCGAGGCGGGAATGATCCTCTTTTTGACCGGCGACGCGGTGCGCGACCTGACTAGCGGACACGCGGTGCGGGAACTTGAAGTAGCGGTTCATGGAGATGCTCTTAAGTTAAAGAAAGCGATAGGAAAAGCTAGTGGAAATATCTGGGGTGAAGACGAGGCCTCGAAGACCTTGTACCTGTGCTTCCCGGGAACGGTCCGGGTGGACCTGGTGAGCACACATCGCGTCGAATACCCCAAGCCGGGAAAGCCCGTCTATCATTCCGCCTCCATCCAGGAAGACCTGCGCCGGCGCGACTTTACCGCCAACGCCATGGCCATCTCGCTCAACGAGGGTTCATTCGGCTTGCTGATGGACCCGCTGAATGGAGCCGCGGACATCGAGACACGCAGCTTGCGCCTGGTGTCGAACTACGGCTTTCTCGAAGAGCCGGCGCTGCTCATCCGCGCCACGCGCTACCGCACCCGGCTGGGCTGGGAGTTCGAACCGCGAACACAGACCCGCTACGAGAACGCCAAGGCCGAAGGAGTGATCGAGTTCCTATCGACGCATGCGCGGGGTGGGGAACTCGAACAGATCGGCCACGAAGAGGATGGTTTCAAAGTTCTGGAGGCCCTCGAGACCGAGGGCTGGATGAAAGTGCTCTACCCGCCGTGGACTCCCGCCAAAGCCGACCTGGAAGGGCTCAAGGCACTGCACGAGCTGGCGGTCGAGCTGCAAGTGCAAGGGGTCCATCCCGACATGTCGGCAGCGCAAATGGAACTGCTGACCGCCAAGCTGGCGCCCAAGGACCTCTCGGCATTGAAAAAGCTGCTGATCCGGCCGGGATTCGTCGAGGAGTGGAACAGCCTCGACTCGCTGGCCAGCGGTTTCGCCAAAGTGTTGCTGGCGAAGAACAACCAGGGGCCGTCAACAACTTTCAAGCTTTTCACGAGCTATGATCCGGAAGCGATTCTCTGGCTTGGCTTTACTACGAAGGACGCAGCGGTTCGCGAACGCTACAATCTGTTTCTGAAAGTGTGGCCCGAGGCGCGCCAGCGCATTCCTCATGCGTTGATGCAGGAGATGCGCATCACGCCGGAGCTGCCCACCTACAACCAGATTGTCGAGGCCATTTTTCTCGAGCTGATCGACGGGCGGCTGACCACCCCCGAGGAGACCCGCGCTTTTCTTGAGCCGCATTCGCCGCCCGCGCCGCCGCCCCAGGTCACGATCAAGAGGCCGCGCGCCAAGCGCGGAGCCGAGCCCAAATTCAAGGAGGCCGTCGACGAAGAGGAAGAGGAGGAGGGTCTCGAAGAGGAAGAACTCGACGAGATCGGCGGTGAAGAAGACGAAATGGATCTGGGCATCGCTATTCCCAAAGTCGCGCTGGAGTCGGATCTCGCCGAAGACGGTGAAGCCGACGCGGAGGACGACGACGAGGCGGAAGCGGAAGACGAAGCCGAGGAGGAGCACGAGCCGGCTGCGCCCGCTGTGAAGCGCAGTCCCAAAGCGAGCGGAGCGCAGAAACCGTCCGGGGCCAAAGAGGTTTCGCCTCCAACGGCCGCAAAGTCGGTAAAGCCGCAGGCCATGCCCGCGCCTTCCCTGGTTCAACCAGCCCCACCGCGGCCGCAGCCGGCGGCACAAGCCAGGCCGGCTGCGAATACGGCCAAGTCCAAACCGGCGCCCGAGCCTGCCAAGGCGAAGCCGCCTGTCCCCTCCAAAACGCCGTCGAAGCCGGTGCCCGCCGACACCAAGGCGAGCAAGGCGCAGCCAGGCAAAGTGGCGAAGAAAGAGGCGCCTGCCAAGCCAGCGGCGAAGGTTGCGCAGAAGACCGCGCCTGCGGTCAAAGGCCCGGCCAAGGTATCATCCAAGGCTGCGCCAGCGAAGTCCGCGCCGGCCAAGCCGAGGGCCGCGAACGGCGCGAAGAACGCGAAGCCGCAAAAAGCCGCCAAGCCGGCAAAGCCGCCGGTCAAAAAGCCTGCGCCAAAGCCAGCCAAGAAGCGCTGACGCTCGATTGCCGGAATTCCTTACGTGCTCTGCGGCGGTGCCGTGCTATCTTCAAGGCAATTCCGGAGGATTTCCCCGATGGCCCGCACGCCTCGCCGCTTCCTCGCGCTGTTTCTTCCGATTCTTTGCATTCTTGCAACGGCTGTGCCGTCCCGCGCGGCCGCCAAGGCCGGTAAAGGAGACACTCCTTACACTTCGGGACCCGGCTATCGCTTTGAATCCGGCGGATGGACCTATGTCCATCTCGAGGGCGACCCCTCGGAGATCGGATTCCAGCACGGCCAACTGCTGGCCGGCGAAATCGCCGACATGGTACACGTCATCCAGGTTGAGACCCTGCATTCGACGAGGCGCGATTGGGCATTCTATCGCGACGCCGGCCGCAAAATGCTGTGGCCTCATATCGATCCCGAATACCAACAGGAGCTTGAAGGAATTGCGAAGGGAGTTGCGTCGAAGGGCGTGAAGCTCGACGTTTGGGACATCGTTGCTCTGAACGGCGGAATCGAAGAGCTCTCAGAGTATTACGTTCCCTGGCTGAACAAGCGCGAACACGCCGCTAACGCGCCGCACATCCTGCCCCAGGGCCGCTGCTCGGCCTTCATTGCTACCGGCAGTTACACCAAAGACGGCAAGATCGTCATCGCGCACAACAACTGGTCCAGCTACGCCGAGGGTTCGCGCTGGACCATGATGTTCGACATCCAGCCCACACACGGTCATCGCATCCTCATGGACGGGGTGCCGGGCATCATCACCAGCCAGGACGATTTCGGTGTGAACGACGCCGGAATCATGATCACCGAGACGACGATCACACAATTCGAGGGCTGGGACCCGGACGGCAAGCCCGAGTTCGTGCGTTCCCGCAAGGCCCTGCAGTACGCCGGCGACATCGATGATTATGTGCGGATTATCGAGGACGGCAACAACGGCGGCTACGCCAACGACTGGTTGATCGGCGATCGCAAGACGGGCGAGATTGCGTACCTCGAGCTGGGACTCAAGAACACGCCGCTGTGGCGCTCGAAGGACGGCTACTTCATCAGCTCCAACTTCGCCCGCGACCCGCAGTTGATGAAGACCGAGACTCCGGACTTCGACCCGAATAACCTATCCCACTCTGAGAATGCGCGCCGCGTGACATGGGAGAAGAAAATGAGCGAGTCGAAAGGGAGCATCGATGTCGATCTCGCCGAGAAGTTCATGGCCGACCACGACGACAGTTATACGGGCAAAGTGGGAGCCGACGAACGCTCGCTGTGCGGCCACGTGGACGGGGTGAAAGAAGGTGTGCCGGAGTGGGACTGGGGACCGTACTATCCGGGTGGAGCAGTCACGGGAAAAGTCACCGACTCCGACCTTGCAGGGAAGATGTCGCTGATCGCTCACGCGGGGCACCCGTGCGGCGAAGATTTTCTGGCCGCGCCGTTTCTGACCGCGCATCCCGAGTACAGCTATTTGAAGCCGATCCTCAAGGATATGAAGTCCGGCCCCTGGACCACGTTCTGGGCCGGCGAAAAGAAATAGAGCCTGAGCAATGCGTCCCCCGCTTTCATTCTTTTTCCTGGCAATCCTATTCGTAGCCTCGATCCCGGTTGTGAGCTGCTCGGGGGGTGGGGGATCTTCGACTTCGAAGCCACCACCTCTCGCGGCAACGACGACCAGCCTGACTACCTCCAGCGCCGCCTCAGTGAATGCCGGCGTCACCGTGACACTGACTGCGATGGTCAGCTCTGCCAGCGGGGGCGTAACCACAGGCTCTGTGACCTTTTACGATGGCACGACCAGCCTGGGCGCGGTCGCACTGAACAGCGCGGGGCACGCTGTTTATTCCAGTTCATCGCTGACCGCGGGGACGCATAGCTTGACGGCCAGCTACGGAGGCAATACATCGTATGCGGCCTCCGCCTCCAAGGCGGTCACTGTTACAGTGACCACACCAAGATTGGCAAGCACTGTGACTCTTACCTCCTCCGCGGCCAGCACCACGCAGGGAGTGCCTATTGAGCTGGTTGCCACGGTGACGGCGGCGTCCGGTTCGGGCACTGCTTTGCCGACGGGCACAGTCACCTTTGCCAACGGTTCGACAACGCTGGGCACGGCCACACTGAACCCGGAAGGCGTTGCGGGCTTTACCTCGACTCTGCTTCCTGTGGGCTCCAACTCGATCACCGCGACGTATAGCGGCGATGCAAACTATGGGCCGTCCACATCGTCATTAGTGCGGGTTGCGATCGCTGCTGAAGCGGCTGTGACTCTGACCGCCTCCGCAGCCACGGCCATGCAGGGACTGCCCATTGAACTGGTTGCCGCGGTGACTGCGGCGTCCGGTTCGGGCGCTGCTTTGCCGACGGGCACTGTCACCTTTGCCAACGGTTCGACAACGCTGGGCACGGCCGCACTGAACCCGGAAGGCGTTGCGGGCTTTACCTCGACTCTGCTTCCCGTGAGCTCCAACTCGATCACCGCGACGTATAGCGGCGATGCAAACTATGGGCCGTCCACATCGTCATCGGTGAGGGTTGCGATCGCTGCGTCTGCCGCTTCCACCTATACCAACCCGCTTACGCTGAAGGTGACGAGTTCTCTGGCCGCGGCCAGTTGCGCCGATCCGGCCATCTACAAGTATCAGAGCGACGGCGTGGACACCTGGTATCTCTACTGCACCACCGATGCGCTATATACCGGCGATTCCAATCCGCACTATATCAACATCTTTAAATCTTCAGACCTGGTGAACTGGACGTATGTTGGCAACGCCTTTGCCGGTTTGCCTTCGTGGGCCAACGTGAGCGGCGCATTTCTGTGGGCGCCGGCAATCAAATACTTCAACGGCCAATACGATCTGTACTACGCTGCCTCAGCGACCAGCTTGCTAGGTGGAGCCTCAGCCATCGGCGTCGGCACCAGCGCCAGCCCGGCAGGTCCGTTCGTTGACTCAGGCAGTCCGGTGGTCGAGCCGGAAGCGGCGACAATTTGCTGTAGCGGCGCTTACCGAGCCACGATCGATCCCGACGAGATTCAGGACTCCTCAGGCCAACGATGGATTCTCTTCGGCAGCTTTGCCGGCGGCATGTTTGTTCGCCAGCTCTCTGCAGATGGGCTTACCTCGGACGCGTCGAGCGAAGTGCAAGTGGCCCTGGACAGCCGCTATGAAGGCGGCAATTGGTGGTACCACGACGGCTATTACTACCTCTTCGCTTCGGCAACCTATTGCTGCAATGGTCCGCTGACCGGTTACGGTGTGTTTGTGGGCCGCGCGACCACTCCGGCGGGGCCCTATTTGGATGCTTCAGGGGTATCCATGACGGCGACCAATGTGGGTGGCACGCCGGTGCTGAAGATGAATGGCAACAACGTGGTTGGGCCGGGCGGAAATGTGATCTTCGCCGATGAGTCCGGCCAGACGTACATTCTCTACCACGGAATTCTGAGCGGCAGCCCATATTACACAGGCGATGTGGGGTATACCGCGCGGCCAGGGTTCATTGATGCCATTGACTGGGTGAAGGGATGGCCTGTGGCCCGCGGCGGATTCGGACCTTCCGATCAATCCGCACCGCAGCCGCTTCCGATTGCGCAGCCGGGCGGAACCAGCAGCTATGTGAGCGTACTGGCGAGGCAGGATACTCCGCACACTGAGATCAGGGCCTTGTCGGACAGTTTCAATTCAACGACCTTGAGCTCGCAGTGGTCGTATCTCCACGGCCAGCCGCCCTATAAGCTGACGGGCAGTCACTATGTAGTGCAGTCCGTCGGCTACGATATTACGAACGCCCTGGCGAATGTGCCGTTGCTGGCGGAGAGTGCGCCCGCCGGCGATTACATGGTGGAAACGGAATTGACGTTCGATCTTCCCGCGACAGGTGCAGGTGCCGACTATGCGCAAGCGGGCCTGCTGCTGTATGGAAACGCCAACAACTACGTGCGCCTCGACGTGTTTTCCAACAGCGATACGCGCCAGGTGGAATTTATCAAGGCAGAGACTCCGCCTGCCGCAGGATATCCAACCTGGGGCGCTACCGACCTTGGTCATCCGGCCCTGGCCAGCGAGGTGAACGTGTGGCTGCGCATCGTAAGAAGGAACGTGAACGGCCAGCAATACTACACGGCCTACAGCAGCGCGCACGGGGTCAACTGGATTCAGGGCGGGACATGGGTTCACCAGTTGGGCCCAGGGGAGAAGATCTGCCTGTACGCAGGGAATCTGTCTGGATTTACCGCCAGGTTCGATTACGTGACAGTTTCAACCTTGCAGTGATCGAAGCGGCTGGAAATATGCAGATGCGCAGGTCTCCAGCCGCAACTGTATAAGGTCAGAGTTCCGGCCGCTCAGAATGGATGGCGATCGACGAAGGCTGCAGTGAAGTAAATCCCGGGGTGCGCAGTTGCTTTATCGCTTGGCTCCTCGCTGTGTGGGCAGGTCAAGGTCACCAAGCCGATTCCAGTGCGGGCGGCGATTGACGTGCAGGCAGCGGAGGTCAATATGCAAGCGATTCCGCATCAACCTGTACCATCCGTCCGGTTCAATCCACCGCGGAAGAGCCGTTCTGGTTCGCAGACGGATCGTGGCCTTACGCGCTCACCGAGATCGTGCTCGCACCGGACGAGGACGACGACTGCGATTGCGCCCAGGTATTCTCGCCCAACTGCTGGAAATCCTGTTGTAGCGACGTATAGGCCTGCTGTGCGCCAGACAGGTTTCCGGATTGAAGCTCCTGGCCCAGTTGAGTCATCAACTGGCTGATCTCGCTCGATCCGCTGCTGCTGCTGTCACTGTGATGGTGATGGTGATGCCCGCCCGCGCCTTGACTCGGCTGCGTTGCCTGGCCCTGCTGCACTTGATCCTGGAAGTCCTGCTGAATGGTCGCGAAATCCTGCTGGGCGCCGGCCAGATTCCCCGACTGCAGATCCTGACCCAGCTGGCTAAATGCCTGAGCTATGGGATTGCTGCTTTGCGACGATGCATCGCTCCCCTGCGGGAGGTCCTGTTGCAGGGTCACAAAGGCTGCCTCCGCAGACGTCAGGTTGCCGGACTGCAGATCCTGGCCGAGCTGCTGGAACTCCTGCTGAATCTGCTGAAAGCTGCTCATTGCGCTGGAATCAAAAAAACCACTGGCGGAAATTCCCGATGCCGACATTTATCTCCTCCTGCCTCTGCGCGGATCTTTTCGAGAGGGAACGGGGTTCTATCGGCAATTGCCGGATCGAATTTCAGGTGTCGATTGCGTTTTTAGAAGTGGGCGAGCTCCCGGGCTTGGTCTTCGCGATCCTGGCACGTGAATTGCTTCGAGATATGCGAGTGTTTGCTTTAAAGGAGGGAGGTCATGCACGTCCACCTCAACCAATTCGACCCAAGTCTTCAAATGAATGCCCTCAATGCCGCGGCCCGCGCTGAAGCCAAATGGGCTGCGGAGCAAACAAGAAAGAAGCTGCTGAGTTCCGCCTCGGCGCTGGCGGGCGAATACGATATCGAGGCAGACTACATCGTCAAATTGAGCGAAGACGACGCATCGCAGGAGAACCCGCAGCAGAGGAACCGGCAACACCAGCGCGACGAGAAGAAGTCGAGTGCCCAGGCAGCTTCAGACGACAATAACGACCCTTTCTCAGACTGGGCATAATCGCAAATCCAATTACGTCCTTGCCGACGCCCAGGCATCTGTTCGCCGATACTGGGCAAAGGCTGCCTCTCTACCCGGTAAATCTTGCCCAACCCGTTCGCGTCCCCGAAGGCACTCGTCCCGGAGATTACTTGTACTGGATGTGAATCGTAATCTCCGTCACCGGACAGATGACGTGGACCAGCGCCGCCTTGAACGGCGCCGGTCCCCATCCGACATGCGGATTGTTGGCGAACCCGAAACCCTCTTTGGGAACGCCGAAGAGGTTCTTGTCGAGCTTTGCGTTCGAGTTTTCGTCGTGGATGGCCGCTACGCCGTAGTCGCCGGGCGGCAGATCGTTCCACACCGCCGTGCCTTGACGTTCGCCCGCCGCAATCGGCGCCGGCCCCGCGCGAAAAGCCTTGCCGGTGTCTTCGGGCCAGCCGTCGGGGCTGGTGAAGATCACCGTTCCAAGGTTGCCCTTTGAGTTGCGCAGCCCGTCCAGGTGGATTCGCAGCGTGCAAGCGGCATGGCCACGCGCCTGGGGTAAATCCAGGTTGGGGGCTTGCGCGCCGGACGGCGCGGGGGCCAAGAATAGTGTCAGAACCGCAACAACGCCCAGCAGGCTCCAAGTCAATTTCATGGGGATTGAGACGTAAGGCACGCCTTGATGGCTGCGCGCCGAGTTCCAAGCGAGGCTCGAACCGAATACAATCGGTAATGACAATCAATATGATCATAATGATAAATATGGTTAATATGACAGGAGAGCCATGATCACTGAAGTCAATGCCGTGAATTTTCGCCAGAATCTCGGCGAGATGCTCAACCAGGTGCAGTACCGGAACGACAGCATCGTGATCAACAAGGACGGCAAACCGGTAGCCGCTCTGGTTGACGCGGAGCTATTTGCGCGCATCCGCCGTATGCGCGAACGATTTGACGAGTTGAGTAATCGGATCGCGGCCGCCTATGCCGATGTGCCGGCGGATCAGGGCATGGCGGAGATCGATGCAGCGGTAGCGCAGGAGCGGCGCCGCTGATGGCGGGTTTGCGAGTCGTCCTGGATACCAATGTTCTGGTTTCGGGGCTGGCCTATCCCCAGGGCATTCCAGGCCGCATTCTTGCCGCCTGGTGGCGGGGCGGGATCGATGTGGTGCTGTCGCGGTACATTCTGGATGAATTTGGTGCGGTTGCTGTCGCGACTTTCTCGAATCACCCTAAGTCCAACCGAAATTCGCGATCTTGCCGACAGCTTTATGTTCCTGGCCGATGTCGTCGAGCCCAGCGTGGAATCCGAACAAGCATTACGCGACCCGACCGATCGACAAATTCTTGGAACATTGCGGGCTGCGCGTGCGGAGTATCTCATCACCGGAGACAAGGATTTACTCGTTCTCGCCGATCGGTACCCGATCCTGACGCCGGCCGCATTCTGGGAGCGACACGGCGGCTGAGCTTTCCTGAATTCGCTTGGGGAGATCGCGTCCACACCTCAGACAGTGACTGCAACCGATTCTTGCGCCGCAGCCGTCACCCTTTCGCGGATGGCATCGACTACCAGGTCAGGTTCGTCGAGATGGATCCAATGCGCGCTGCCCGGGGCGATGATCTGCTGCACGTTGTCGCCGATGCGGGCGAGACACCGGTCGGAAAGCGGCGTTGACAGCGAAGGCGTGAGCACCAGCACCGGGATTTCGCGGATAGGCGGGGCGTCTTTCATCTCCTGGACGGTTTCGGGGACGGCGATGACGTGATGGTGCATGCCGGCGTAGAAGCCGGGGCGTGACCATTGTGCGGCTACGATGGGCCAGATCTCGCGCGGCATTTTGCTCACACCGTCCGACACGCGCCGCAGCAGGCGGCGGCCTCCGCTGCCCGCAACCGTGGCCAGGACGGTGGAGACGCGGCCTCCGCGACATAGGAGCGAAGTCGCGGCCACACGGGCCAGGCCGAAGCGCGCCATGTGAATGGCGAAGCGCGAGAGTCTCTTGCCGCGGTCAAGTGTCGGCTGCTTGCTGGGGTCGAGCGGCGGCCACTCATCGCAGCGCATGGGGTCGACGAGAATGAGGCTGGCGACCTCGTCCGGATGCTCGAGGGCGAAGCGGCGCATCACCAGCCCGCCAAAGGAATGGCCCACCAGAACATAGGGCGGCTTGATTTGGGCGCGCTCCAGCATGGAATGCAGTTCGGCGGCAATGTTCGCCGGAGTGCGCGCGTTGCGGCAGGGGCTGCTCCACCCCAGGCCGCCGCGATCGTAGGAAGCGGTGCCGGTGAAGCGCGAAACTTTCTCCTGGATGTGAAACCAGTTGAGATTGGTGGCGGCAATGCCGGATTCGAAAAGGACCGTAGGGCCGCCCGATCCCTTTTCGCGGACGTAGAGCTCATATCCGTCGCCGATCTCGACCCACCGGCCGTGGACCGCGTACCTTCTCAGGTCACGGCGCGCGCCAATGCACTGATAGAGAAAACCAGCAGCGGCGAGAGCCAATGCGCATCCAGCCAGTGAGAGGGTCAATGCCATAAGTCATCCTAAAAATGAGTAAGTTGAACGGGGCTGAAGTCGGCCGCGCCGAGATGCGCGCTGGCGCTGCCGCGGTCGATGATGAGAAGCGTCGAACCCTCCTGTCCGCGGATCTTTGCTTCCACCTGGTGCGCCGACCATACGCCCTGATCGTGGCGCAAGCCGAAGTAGGTAAACTCCTTTATGCCTTCCGATCCTTTCAATCTCTTTTCCACGGTTACGGGGAAGCCGATGGCATGGTCGAGCAACGTCGTGACCTCTGCGTAGTGCGTTCGATCTGCCGCTCCGGAGGCGCTTTTGAGGATATCGCATTTCCGCGCGCCGCAGGTGGTTTCTCCGGCCAAAGCTTGTTCCGGCCAGAAATACTGCGGCTCGAGAAAGTCCTCGTAGCTGAATCCCGGCCCCAGCGGGCCGTCGCTCCAACGGTCGAACGGGAGCGGGGCCGGCGCAGAGTCGCCGGGATGCGCGATGCGGATCGCGTCTTCGCCATCGGGACGCATTTCGAGGAGAATGTGGGCTCGCGCATTGACAGGCGAGATAACCTCAAGCAACACGCGCAGCACGCCGGGAAACCAGTGCGCCTTGATTGTGACACCTAGGCTCGTTCGGGCGCCTTTTTCATCCACGCGCACCAGCCGGCCGGTGATGCGGTAATCGGCCGACTCGATTCGCTGCCGAGGTGCGGCAAGGACAGAGCGGGCATCGGCGCCGGAAGCATGGGGGGTAGCGAACATCGCGGCCAGCGCGAGCAGGGCAATCCTCACGGCTCGGTCCTCTGCTGCTGGGCCCGGTCGTCGTAAATTCGGCCGTCGCGCATCCGGATGCGGCGCGGCGCCGAGCGGGCAATCTCGTCCTCATGGGTCACGATCACCAGCGTCATGCCGTGCTTGCGCTGGATCGTGGTGAGCATCTCCATGACGTGTTCGGAGTTCTCGCTGTCGAGATTGCCGGTTGGCTCGTCGGCGAGCAGAATTTCGGGGTTGTTGGCCAGCGCACGCGCAATGGCCACGCGCTGCCGTTCGCCGGCGGAAAGCTGGTTGGGATATTGCCGCAGACGGTCCTCGAGCCCCATTCGCGCAGCAGCGACTCGGCCTTCTCCGCACGGTTGCGTCCGTTGCGCTCGACGGCCAGCATCGGTACCTGCACGTTCTCGATGGCGCGCAGCGTGGGCAGCAGATGGAAGGCCTGAAAGATGAATCCCACCTTGCGCGAGCGAAAGTGGTCGAGGTCGATCGAGGATTTGAGCGGTGTGTTGCGGAAGAGAACTTCTCCGCTCGTGGGCGTGTCGAGCCCGCCGAGCAGTTGCAGCAGCGTGGATTTGCCGCTGCCGCTGGGTCCGCCGATGGCTAGGAACTCGCCGGCAGCGATGGTGAGATCGACGCCGCGCAGGGCTTCGATCCGGCCGTCGTCGTAGCTTTTGCGCAAGTGGCGCGCTTCGAGCACCGGTTCAGTCATGCCGCAGCGCCTCCACCGGCGAAAGCTGTGCGCCGCGCCACGCGGGAATCACGCCCGCGGCAAGCCCGGCCAGCACCGCGATGCCCAGCGCTTCGGCCAATAGCATGAGCGGAAACGAAGCCGACACGATGCTGGCGGTTTGAGGCAGGGAAGCGAGCAGCCGCAGAGCTGCCCAGCCGACGACGATTCCAAGAACACCGCCAACCAAACCGAGCGCAGCCGATTCCGTCTGGATGAGGAGCAGAATGCGCCAGCGACGCCAGCCCAGTGCGCGTAAAATGCCGATCTCGCGTGTGCGCTCGAAGACCGACATCGCCATGGTGTTGGCAATGCCCAGAATGCCGATGAGCAGTGCGATCGAGGATGTGCCCCACGCTGCTGCGTGTGCCAGGAGCACGAGTTGGTTGTTGCTGGCGCGCTCGGCGGCGGGGACGGCGCGCAGGCCGGGCAGTGCGGCCTGTATCTCGGCTTGTGCGCGGGCCAGAAAGTGTTCCGGCGATTCGCCGGCGGGCGGCGGGCGCAGGCGCACGTGGAATGCCGTGACTTTGCCCTGCAGGCTGCCGAGCTGCTGCATCTGATCGATGGGCATGATGACCGCGACCGCTTCGAGAGCCGAACCGCCGTGGTAAACGCCAACAACCGTGAAAGGCGAGCCTTGGATCTCGATGGTGTCGCCGGGCTTCTTGTGGAGGCTCTCGGCCAGCAACTCGCCCAGCATTACTTCGGGTTTTCCGTCTTCGAATCGCCGGCCGGAGAGGATCTTCAGCGATTCGAATTCGTATGAGTCGGCCTTCCAACCGTAGGCCAGCGCGTTGACCTCGGTTGTGAGGTCCATCAGGTTGAGGATCATGGGCGTGGCTTGTGCAACCACAGGTAACGCGCGCAGCCTGGCGCCGGCCGACTCATCGACTGAAGTGTTGAGGAAGGTCTGCTGGACGACGGCGATGTCCGTTCCGCTCGACTGATACATGCGCAGCCATTCGTGTTCAAAGGAACGGGAGAAACCGACCAGCCCGACGAATGCACCGATGGCCATTCCGATGCCGCACAGCGTGAGCAGCGTGCGGAGACGCCGACGCCAGAGATTCTTCCATGCGAACCAGCCGAAAGAAAGTGGAACGGCCATGAAGTCGGAGCGGATCCCGGGAGAGCGAGGATTTGCAGGGAAGATCCGTGACCGCCAGTGTAGGTCGCTGGCAAAGGCTGTGTCTATCGGTGATTTGGAATCGGGATCGAAGCGGTCAACTGGCCGGCTGATGCAATTGCAATGATGAAGTCTTGGGGCCACGCTTCTCAGGGGCTGAAGCCCCCCGGCTTTCTTCTCGGGAGCTTTTAATGTACGGGCTGAAGCCCGTACCCTTCACCAGAGAGTCTTTCCGCAGCCCCGAAAAGCCCGCACCCTAAAAACTGCCTGACTAAGCAGTGGTCTACCTTCGGCTGGGTGCTGTGAACGCCGGAGAATTACGGTGCATGGCGCGACGGCGGCGCACTTACTTTGCGACGCTGTCGGGCTTTTCGGCGCTTTCGTCCGCCTGCTCGTTCGCCAGGTCCCGCACTTTGCGGTCTTCATCGCGCGCTCTCCGCTCCAGGTCTCCCTGCAGCGCAATGGTTTCGAGCAGGTAGCGGTGGGCGGCGGCGGGATTGTTGCTGGCGAGGGCGATCTGCGCCTCATAAAAGAGGGCCGACTCCTGCTGAGGCGAGTCACCGGCGGTCTCCACGCGGTGCATTCCCGCGGCGGCGGCTTTCAGATCGCCAAGGCGCATCTCGCAGGCCGCACCATAAAACTCGGCCGCACGCCCGTCATTCGAGTGCGCAGGCACCTTGGCCAGCTCGGCCAGCGCATCGCGGCAGTCGCCTTGCCGGTAGGCTTTCATGCCGGCCTCGAATTGCCGGTCCTCGCCGGCTTCGCGAAGATTGGGCGCAACAAAGGCGGGAAGCGATAGATCGGCCAGCTGAGACGCTTTGATTCGCGGCGTCGGCGGAGAGAGCGGCTGTGCGCTCGGTTTGGCTTCAGGAGCCGGGGCAGGCACGGCGCGCGCAACCTGCACCGGCGTGGGACCGGTAAGAAAGGAGCGACTGAAAAAGACGGCGGCAAACAGCAGAATGCCGGCCGCGGCGGCCATCGCCCAGGTCATGGCCGGCCAGCCCAGGAAGCTCTTGGGCTTCGCCGGCTCCTCGAAGGCAGCGGCGGGAAGCCGAGCCAACGCCTTGCCTGCAGCCTGAAGCGTCTGCAAATAGTTCAGGCACACAGCGCAGTGGAAGTAATGCTCTTCAAACCGCTCTGCCTCGGGCTCCGCCAAGGTGCCCTCGATGTACGGCAAAGCGCAACGTTCAGCGGGTTTTCCGGTACAGACAGTCATCGCTTTTGCCCCGTGATAATGTGAATCGGCGGCCTGTTTTGTGACCGCCCGCGAACAAAATCGATTAACCGGCGCGTGGCGCGCATCTTTCGCTGCCTCACCACGTCCGGCTTGAGGCGCAGCCTTTGCGCAATCATCCCCGGTTTGAGGCCATCCACCAGGGTCATGTGCAGGATCGTTCTATCCACGGGCTCGAGGCTGGAGATAGCTTGCATAGCGGCCGATTCGCGCTCCTCATCCTCAAGCCTGGAGGCCGCGGAGCTCAGGTCGGGCAGGTCGTCGGGGAGTTCAAGCGATTCTGGCTGCCGGCTGACGGCCCGGAAGTGGCTGTTCAGCACGTTGCGGGCAATGCCCAGTACGAACGGGGTAAGTTTAGAGGCCTCGCGCAACTGCGACCGGCGCAATGCGCAGAGGGCTTCGATGATCACGTCCTGCACCAGGTCGGCGGTAACCTCGGAGTTTCGCGTCCGCGCCAGCAGCATGGCGCGCACCCTGGGCTGGTACCGTTCCACAAACTCCCGCTCGGCGTTGCGGTCTCCCTGAGCGACGGACTGTACCAGGCGCTCGGTCTCATCTGGGGAATGATCGGGGGAAACCCAGGCCTCATCCTTCGGGTCGCTGCTCATTCACCGGCCTTTCGTGGCAATTTGAGCGTTGCTTTCGGCCATTTTCTCATATACGGGGCCTTGATCGGCATTGCCAAAGGCTTTGAATGGATGGTGAGGATTGTCTAACTTACGTTTCGTATGAGGATACGTTTACACCTTGTAAGTTGCAGGTTCAAAAGGGGGGCAACCAAATAGGTTAGATGCTTCTTTCCGGTTCGCGGGGTTGCAAAGACCGGCAATTAAATTGGTATAGCCGCCATCCGGGGTAGCGGGTACACACTTCACCCGCATACCGGATTTTGCGGCATTTGAGAAGCAACTTAGATTGGAGCCGCAGCCGCCCGTCAGTAACGTCCGCGGCCGCGCGATGCGCCGGCGCCAGCTCCGCTGCTGCCCTTGCGAGCCTGGTAGCAATCCCGGCAATACACCGGCCGATCGCCACGCGGCTCAAAAGGTACAGTAGTGGGCTGGCCACAACCAGAACAAATCACAGGCGTTCCCTGAGCAGGAGCCGAACGGTAACCGGAACCCCCTCCCTGATCGTTCTTTTTGGCCTGACGACAAGGCTTACAACGTTTCGGTGTCGAATAACCGCGTTCCTGAAAGAACGCCTGATCTGCAGCGGTGAAGGTAAAGTCCTGCCCGCAGTCGCTGCAAGTGAGCTGAATATCTCCGGCCATGGGGTTCCTCGTGTGGAGATTGTACGGCACAATTTATCCTTTTCGTGCAAGGAATCTTGGGGAACCTATAAAAGTTAAACTTCGGGCCGGAAATTCAGGCAGGTTTCCAAATTATGTAGGCTTTCTCGTCGGGTACCGGATTTTCGGAGGTGGGCACGGCAAGATATATAGTCATTCAAGCCGGAAAAGTACGAGTAATGCGAAGCGTTTTGCGGTTTTCTGTATCTACTCCTGAGCAATGACCGTGCCGGGGCCCGAGTCCGATGCCGAATACATACGCCGCATCCTGGCGGGCGAACGGCACCTGTTTCACGAGCTTATCCGTCCCTGCGAGCGGCCCATTTACTTTCTGCTTCTGTCGATTCTGAAAAACGAAGCAGAGGCGGAAGATGTCGCGCAGGAGACGGCCATCAAAGTCTTCGTGAACCTGCGCAACTTTCGCGGAGAATCCAAGTTCCGCACCTGGGTGCTGTCGATCGCGCGCAACGAAGCCCTGGGGCGCCTGCGCAAGCTCGCCGTCCGCCGCGAGGACTCGCTCGACGCCGGCACCGACGAGCAGACGGGAGACTATACTCCCGCCATCCTCACCAGTTGGCGCGAAGTGCCGACCGAAGCGCTGGAACGCAAAGAGCTGGGCGCGATCCTGCGCCAGGCGGTTGAGGGCTTGCCGGAGATTTACCGTAACGTTATGCTGCTCAGAGACATCGAAGAAATGGATGTAAGAGAAACCGCGGAAGCGCTGGGCATTACCGAGGGCGCGGTGAAGGTACGTTTGCACCGGGCACGCGCCCTGCTGCAACGCACGCTGGCGCCGCAACTGGGGGCGTTCGCGCCCAAACGCAAAGGGTGGTTCGGACGGCGCGCATGAGGATCGACTGCAAACACGTCTGGAGCTACATCTCGGCGTACATCGACGGCGAGGTGGAGGCGGAGTTGCGCGCCGAGATCGAACGGCATCTGGAAACCTGCGAGATCTGCTCGGCGGTACTGGATTCCACGCGCAACGTGGTCGTGCTGGTCGCGGACGACCGCGTCTTCGAACTCCCCGCCGGCTTCAGCCAGCGGCTTCATGAGCGTCTCGACAGGGAACTCGAATTGTCGGGACCGTGAGCAGGCTGCTCAAACCCCGGCGCGGATGGATACCTTCGTAATCCTCCTCTTCCTTGACAACCCGATTCATGGAGGGCCATCCTTCTCCTCGGCTTCGAACGCCCGCTTCCCCGTAATTCCCAGTCTCGGATCAAACGATAGACCCGATAGAACCGCTTGAGAGCAAGGCGCGGGGCCGGCAGATGAACTCACTCCAGGAGCCCTCCCCATGCAGCGACTTCGAGTTACGCTGGCGATTGCCGTTGCACTCGCCCCGGCAGCTCTTCACGCCCAGGATTTCAAGAAGAACGTCATCTACCAGATCGTCACCGATCGCTTCTACGACGGCGACACCACTAACGACAAGCCCGCCGAGAGTCCCGGCCTGTTCGACTCGACCCACACCCAGTGGCAGGCTTACTGGGGCGGCGACTTCGCCGGCATTCAGCAGCAGCTCTCCTACATCAAAGGCATGGGTGCAACCGCCATCTGGGTTTCGCCGGTGGTCAACAACGAGAATCTGAACTGCGCCAGCTCCGGCATTTCCGCGCCGTATCATGGCTACTGGGCGCGCGACTTCATGAACATCGAGGAGCACTATGGCGACAACTCGAATTCTTTCTCGGCATTCGACAGCCTTGTGTCCGCGCTGCACTCCAACAACATGAAGATCATCGTCGACGAGGCCAACAACCACTCCAATCCCGATAACTGCGGGGAGATTGGATCGCTTTACAACAACGGAACCTTTATGGCCGCGGCGAACAACGATCCCAACGGTTACTTCCATCACAATCCCGATATCTCCAATTACAACGACCGCTACCAGTTGCAGTACTACACGCTCGAGGACTTGACCGACCTCAACCAGGAGAACTCGACCATCGACGCCTATCTCAAGAGCGCCGCGGCGCAACTGCAAACGCACAACGTCGACGCCTTCCGCCTCGACGCGGTGAAGGACGTGACGTGGGGATGGGAATATTCCTTCGCCAACTCTGTTTACAACAATTCGCCGTCGTCTCTCTACGGCGAATGGGACCAAAGCAACACCAGCGACCCGCTCTATCCGGACTCGTATAAGTTCGCCAATTCGAGCGGTATCACGCTGCTGGATTTTCCGCTCAACACTGCCATTCGTGACGTATTCGCCAGCAATAATGCATTTTCTGAGATCGATTTCACGATCAACACCGAGAACAGCAACTTCACCTATCCCAACGACCTGGTCACCTTCTTCGACAGCCAGGATGAGTCTCGCCTGTTGACGCTGAACGACAATCAGAATCGCCTGCAGGAAGCAATGGCGTTCCTTCTGACCGGCCGCGGCATTCCCATCATCTTCTATGGCGACGAGCAGTACCTGTTCAATAATACCGATGGCAATGATGGCAATCCCGGTACCGACCCCTACAACCGCGTGTGGATGTCGGCCTTCAACACCGGGACCTCCGCATACCAGATCATTGCCAAGCTCGCCGCACTCCGGCAGGCCAACGACGCCGTTGGCTACGGCACATGGACGCAGCGATGGATCAACTCCGACGTGTATATCTACGAGCGGCAGTTTTTCAATGACGTAGTGCTTGTGGCGATCAACAAGAACGACACTACTACTTATCCCATTTCAGGCCTTAACACCGCGCTGCCCCCGGGAACCTACTCCGACTATCTCGGCGGATTGCAGGGTGGTAACTCGCTTACGGTAACTTCGGGCAGCGGAGGCAACAATCCCGCGAATAACTATACGATCGGCGCGCACAGCGTGTCGGTGTGGCAGTACCAGGTGAACGCGACCACGCCCGAAGTGGGTTCGATTGGCCCGCACACCGGGCAGCCGGGAATGACCGTCACCATCGCCGGCGACGGTTTCGGCAGCGCCACCGGATCGGTGCTCTTTGGCTCGACGGCGGCAACCATCAAGTCGTGGTCCAACACCTTGGTGACTTTTACCGTGCCCAGCGTGACCAACGGCTCCTACAGCGTACAGTTGAAGTCGAGCGGCGGGACCGCGGCCAACACCACCCCTTTCACCGTGCTCACGGCGAAGCTCATTCCTGTCACGTTCACGGTGAACAATGCCAACCCCACCAACACCGGCGATTACATCTTTGTCACCGGCAACACGGTGGAGTTGGGCGACTGGGGCACGACGTTCCAGACCGCCATCGGTCCGATGCTCGACCCCAACTATCCCAACTGGTTCCTGAACGTGTCGCTGCCCGCGGGGCAGAACGTGCAATTCAAATTCATCGACATCCAGGCCAGCGGAAACGTGGTTTGGGAAAACGGTGCGAATCACCAGTACACCGTGCCCACCAGCGGGACGGGGTCGGTAAACGTTAACTGGCAGTATTGATGAGAGGTCCGGGAGTTGCAGGTTGCAGAAAAAGCAAGCGTCGGGGAAAGGGTGCGGGCTTTCAGCCCGTACATTAAGATCTCAAAAATTCTCAGGGGCTTCAGCCCCTGAGGTCACGAAGAACCGCTCGACCGCACTGCCGGCGGCGCGCCCGTGCGATGGACCATCGGATGGGTCCACGTCTCCAGTCCCACCAGAACCAGCGTCAGAATCGCCATGGCCACCTGCAGGCGCTCGGAGCGCCGCTCCCAGGGGCTGATCTCGCGGCGCCGCCATTGCGCCGAGGGCCGCGCGCGCAGATGCCAGATCCACGCCAGCACGGCGAGATTCACTACCGCGCCCACCGCGGCAATCGTCAGCATGGGAACGCGAATCGCGTCCTGGTGGAATCCGGTGGCGGGAGCGTAGATTCCACTCGCCGCGGCCAGGGCGGTCAATCCAATGGCCACGCGGATGCCGCTGATGGTGAGCACCGCGGTGCACAGGCTCTGCAGCAGCGCAAAGACGAGGCTGGTGCGGCCGAGATACGGCAGCAAGCTGAAAAGGCCGGATCGTTGTTGCGGCTTTGACTCTCTTGCGGTTTCCTGCACAGCCTCATCAGGGTAACTCACCGGCGAGCAAACCGCCAATCGGATGCCCGCGGTGGCACGTACTGATCACAGGGAAGGCTGAACCGGTGGAATTTTCATTCCCAGTTGTACCGTTTTGGCTGTAACCTTTCCCACACGCGCCTACTCTTACGGGCGTGACACGGTTTTTGCGGGATGGCAGAGCAGCCAGCCTGCGGGACACCAACCGGCGGAGAGTCCTCCGTCTCAACCCCCACAACGAGGTCAAAGAACCATGAAGAACCATGTGAATGCACTTCTTCTGACGGCGGCCCTCTCCGGCCTGATCGGCGGAACCACCGTAGCGGCGGCGCAGACGGCTGCTCCCGCGACTCCAACTTCGGTGAAGTCGTCTTCGGCCAAGCTGATCAAGGCAGGTTACAAGTATGCCGGCCAGGACCAGCCTGCCAAGCACTCCTGTAAAGGCAAGAACTCCTGCAAGGGCCAGGGTGGCTGCAAGACCGGCGACAACGGCTGCAAGGGCAAGAACTCCTGCCAGGGCAAGGGCGGCTGCGCCACCGACGGCTCCAAACCCCCGAAGCTTGTTTAAAAGACAGTTCACAGTTTTCAGTTCGCAGTTCATAGTTTTCAGTGACTCCGCAAGCGGAATCTTCCTCTCGTTTCCTGAGGGCGACGATTGGTTCTTCGCTCAAACGGGGTACCGTCGACAATGAACTGCGAACTCCCAACTACGAACTGTGAACTTCGAACTACGAACTACGAACTGTGAACTGACTATCCCCATGCCTAGCAATCGCTTCAATGCGTTCCAAAATCACGGTGTCGGAATCGGCCTTCGTATCCCGCACTACGCGCACATTTTTTCGCGCAAGCCGGTGGTGGACTGGTTCGAGATCATCTCCGAAAATTTTATGTGCGATGCCGGCCGGCCGATGGCCGTGCTCGATCAGATCCTCGAGCAGTATCGCGTGGTGCAGCACGGCGTCTCCATGTACTTTGGCTCGGTGACCGCGCCCGATCCCGAACATCTGCGCCGGTTGAAACAGCTTGTCCGCCGCACCAATACGCCGTGGCTCAGCGATCATCTCTGCTGGGGCAGCGTGGACGGCACTTACACCCACGACCTGCTTCCGCTGCCTTATACATGGGAGGCTGTAGAGCGCACCGTCGAACGCGTGCGAATGGTACAGGACTTCCTCGAAATCCCCGTCGCGGTTGAAAACGTGAGCAGCTACGCGGCCTTCACCGCATCGGAGATGACCGAGTGGGAATTCCTCACCGAAGTTGTGGAGCGCGCCGACTGCGGCATTCTGCTCGATGTGAACAACATCTACGTTTCGGCGATGAATCACGAGTTCAATCCCATGGATTACGTAAATGCCGTGCCCGCGCACCGCGTGGCGCAGATTCACATCGCCGGGCACACCAAGTACGAAAAATACATCCTCGACACGCACGACCATCCAGTCATCGATCCAGTGTGGGAGCTCTACGCGCGCGCCATTGAACGCTGCGGCCCCACGCCCACGCTGCTCGAGTGGGACGACCATATCCCGAGCTTCGATGAAGTCCATGCCGAAGCGAAAAAAGCGGAGCGTTATCTGCATCGACCTGCGGTCGAGTTGGCTGGAGCCGCGAAATGACCGCCGCGATGAGTCTTGAACAACTGCAGCGCGAAATGGCCGCGGCCGTGATGCGGCCGCTCACCGTCGGCGAAGAGATGCACTCCGTTGCGCCCGATGGCCGCCCCATGAGTGACGTTGCCGCAGCGTTCATCGCGCCCAACAGCCGCCTTACTGCATTCGAGCGCCTCGAGATTTACAACCGGCAATACTGGTTCCGCGTTCTGGACATGCTGGCCCAGGACTTTCCCGCGTTGCGCGCCGTGGTCGGAAGCCGCGCGTTTGAGGCACTCTCTATCGCCTATCTAAACGAGCATCCCAGCCGTTCGTTCTCGCTGCGCAATCTCGGGTCGAAGATGGTTGAGTGGCTGAGCGCCAATCCGCAATACGCCGGCCGCCGCCATCGCCTGGCCGTCGATGTGGCGCGCATCGAGTGGGCGTTTGTCGAGACATTCGATTCGGCGGAGCGCGAACCGTTGACACTCGACCAGATCGCGACCCTTGATGGCGGCTCGCGGCTCGCCTTGCAGACGCACGTGCAACTGCTCGCTCTCGACTATGCCGCCGACGATCTCGTGCTCGGCCTGCATAAGCGCGACAAGCGCCAGACCAGCGAAGCGGGCGTGAAAGAAGACGAAGTTCCTGCCGCGCCGGCAAAGCTGCCAAAATTGCGGCGCAAGCCGACATGGGTGGCCGCGCATCGCGTCGAGAATTCGGTTTACTATCGCCGGCTCGCGCGTGAGGAGTTCTTTACGCTGGATGCCATTCGCCGCGATCTGCCGCTGGCCGGGGCCCTCGAAGCAGGATTCACGGACTCACACATGCCCGAGTCGCGCCGCGCCAACTTCGTCCGCGAGATGTTCTCCAATTGGGCGGAGTTCGGTTGGGTCTGCGCTCCGGAACTCGAATCCCTCATCAAAGGATAGGACGAAAGACATGGGAAAGCTGTTCAATCAGGCGAGGACTGCCCACGATCGCTTTGCGTCTGCGTGCAACCGCGCGCAGAGCCTGCTTCTGCTTCTCATCCGCCTCTACTGGGGCTGGCAGTTCGCGCAGGACGGGTGGGGCAAGCTCACCCATCTCGGCCGCGTGACCGATTACTTCACGCAGCTCAATCTTCCCGCGCCGCACATGACGGCCCTCTTCGTCAGCTTGATCGAACTCGTCGGCGGAGTCCTCTTCGCTGCCGGGATCGTTACGCGGCTTACCTCGCTGGTGCTCTTCGTCAACATGACGGTCGCCTTCTGGACCGCGGAAAAGGAAGCGTTCCTCGGTGTCATCTCCAATCCCGACAAGTTTCAGGCTGCCGACGCCTACAACTACTGGTTTGCCGCACTGCTGATCCTGGTCCTGGGCCCGGGTTTGTTCGCCGTAGACACTTTCTTCAAGCGCAGAGCAGAGTCGAGCCAGAGCAGCTAGCGGCGCGCTATTATCGTTGCACCCGATCTCTTTTGAGGAAGGTCTGATCAAGCATTCAGGCTTTGCTTCAGGGGCTGAAGCCCGGTTTATTTTTCAGCCCTTTCGGCACGGTTAAAGCCGTGCCCTGTTACAAGGCCTTGCCGAATCAGAGCTTCGGCGGACTTCGTGCGGCATGCGCATCGTCTACGTGCTTACTTCGCTCGGCATGGGCGGAGCGGAACGGCAGGTGCTGGCCTTGGGCGAGCGCATGGCGCATCGCGGCCATACGGTAGTGGTGCTTGTCCTGCGCCCCCAACTGAGCGAGGAATGGCCGACGCGCCTCGACGTATTTCATCTGAACATGCGCAAGACTCCCCTCAGTGTGCTCGAGAGCATGAAGCGCGGGCGGCAATTCCTGCGCGAGTTTCACCCGGAGATCGTCCACAGCCACGGATTCCACGGAAATCTCATCGCGCGCCTCTTCCGGCTTTACGCCGCGGCTCCGCGGCCGATCTCGACCATCCACAATGTCTACGAAGGCGGCTGGGTTCGCATGATGGCGTATCACTTCACCGATCGACTCTGTGCGCTGACAACAGCGGTGAGCCAGGCGGCGGCCGAACGGTTCATTCGGCTCAAGGCAGTACCCGCGAACAAGTGCATCCTTCTCGGCAATGGAATCGACACCGGGGAGTTTTCTCCGGACTGCGGGCGCCGTGCACGGACCCGAAACAAGATGGGCGCGAACCACGAATTTGTCTGGCTCACCGCCGGGCGCATCGTTCCGGCGAAGGACTATCCCAACCTGTTGCACGCGTTTGCGCAGGTGCGCGCGAACTGCGCCGGCGCGCAATTGTGGATCGCCGGCGAGCCCACCGACGCTGAATCGGCGAGGCTACGAGAATTAGCGTCCGCGCTCGCATTAGGCGGCGCAGTGCGCTGGCTCGGTCTTCGCCGCGATCTGCCCGCGCTGCTCGACGCTGCCGATGGATTCGTGCTTGGCTCGGCGTGGGAGGGAATGCCGCTCGCTGTGGGCGAAGCCATGGCGATGGAGAAGCCGGTAGTAGCAACCAACGTTGGTGGAACGCGCGAGTTGATCGGCGAGGCCGGCATTCTTGTTCCCGCCAAGGACCCCGGCGCCCTGGCCGAGGCCATGCTCTTCGTAATGCGCCGGCCGCCGCATGAGCGGCGCGAGATGGGCTGCCGGGCGCGGGTTCGTATCTGCCAATCCTTCAGCATCGATGCCAAGGCCGATGAATGGGAGACCCTTTACGCTCGTGTGTTGGAGCAGGGCAGATGACGGTCGGTGCAGGCAGGGTGGTGCGTATCACGCACTGGCTCCCCTCCATCGTGTACTCTGATCGCCGAATGAAACACCGCGCCGAACCACGCTCCGAGAGCGGTGGTGCGCGGGGTTGGGGAGGATACAGGATGCGGGGAGCAATTGCGGCAGTGTGTTTTGCCTGGGCAGCGGCGCTCGTCAACGGATCGCCTGCAGCAGGACAGGCGCAGGCAAAGCAAATGCAGACAAAGCCGGCGCAGAATGCAGTCATTGCGCTCGATCTTGGCTGGCAGTTCCGGCAGATCACGGCAACGGCGCAGGACGCGGAGAGCGGCTGGCTGCCGGCTACGGTTCCCGGTGACGTTCACCTCGATCTGCTGGCCAACAAGAAGATTTCCGACCCGTTCTTCCGCGATGACGAATCGAAGCTGCAATGGATCGAGAAGGAGTCCTGGGAGTACCGACTCGATTTCGATGTAACTCCGGCATTGATGGCGCGTTCCAACGTCGATCTTGTGTTTGACGGGCTCGACGGGCCGTGCACCGTCTTCCTCAACGACATCGAAGTTCTGAAAGGCATCAACAGCTTTCGTATCTGGCGTGTCCCGGCCAAAGCGCATCTCCATGCCGGCAAGAACACCTTGCGCGTCGTGTTCCACGCGCCGGGCCCCGTCGGCGATGCCATTGCCGCCACCGATCCCTGGGCCGCGAAGACCAAGGTGGAATCAAAGACTTACCTGCGCAAGCCCGCCTATGAGTATGGCTGGGACTGGGGTCCGCGCTTTGTCACCAGCGGCATCTGGCGGCCGGTGCGCCTGGAGGCCTGGGACAAGGTGCGCATTGCTGACTTCGCCGTTCGCCAGCGCGACGTGAGCAGGGAAGTGGCGCATCTGGACGCGCAGGTTGAAGTCGAATCGGCGGGGGCGGGCCCAACCAGAGTGACAGTCCAGTATGTGAACGCCGGCAAGCCGGTGACGCTCGGCGCGACCGAGGATCTTCACGCCGGCCGCAATGTCGTCGACATTCCCATCGAAATTAAACAGCCCAAGCTCTGGTATCCGGCCGGCTACGGCGATCAGCCGTTGTATGAGTTCACCACGCGGCTCAGCTCCGGCGGCGCGGCAACCGCGGCTGGTCCGGTGATCGAAGGGCGCAAGGTCAAGATCGGCCTGCGCTCCCTTGTGTTGCGTCGCGAGCTCGACCAATGGGGCCGCTCCTTTGAACTCGTCGTCAACGGGATTCCGGTCTTTGCCAAGGGCGCCGATGTGATTCCCTTCGACAGCTTTCCCAATCGCGTGACTACTGCCAACTACCGCCGCATTCTCGAGTCCGCGCGCGACGCCAACATGAACATGATTCGCCACTGGGGCGGCGGCTACTACGAGACCGATGAGTTCTACTCCATCTGCGACGAGCTTGGCCTCATGGTCTGGCAGGACTTCATGTTCGGCAACGACTGGCAGCCAGGGACTTACGCGTTCAAGCAGAACATTGAAGCCGAGGCCGACGACCAGGTGCGCCGCCTGCGCAATCACCCTTCCATCGTCGTCTGGTCGGGCAACAACGAGACTGAAATAGCTCTCGATTGGAGCCCGCGCGACAAGTTGCCCCTCGAAGTGAAGTACCAGATGTGGCAGGATTATCTCACCGAGTTCAGCGGCATCCTCAACCGGGTCGTCGCGCGTCTCGATCCAGAGGTACCCTACTGGCCCAGCTCACCCAGCGCCGATTACGAAGAGCTGAGCGACCACTACCAGAGCGGCGACGCGCACATCTGGGACGTGTGGCACGGGCGCGTACCGTTTTCGACGTACGAAACGCATCACCCGCGATTTGTCACCGAGTACGGCTTCCAGTCCTTTCCCGAAATGAGGACGATTGAAGCGTTCACCGAACCCGCCGATCGCACCGGCATCTTCACTCCCGTGATGCTCGCCCACCAGAAAAACAACGAAGGCAACTCCATCATCCACGACTATCTGCTCAAGGACTACCCCGAGCCGAAGGACTTCGCGAGTTTTCTTTATGTGAGCCAGGTGCTGCAGGCCGAGGGAATCAAGATTGGCGCGGAGCACTTTCGCCGCAGCCGTCCGGAGACCATGGCCTCCATCTATTGGCAGTTGAACGACTGCTGGCTGGTGGCGTCATGGTCGAGCATCGACTACTACGGCCGCTGGAAGGCCCTGCAATACTACGCGCGCCGCTTCTACGCGCCGATACTCGTTTCGCCGCATGTCGAAGATGGTTCGGTCAAGATCTACATCGTCTCGGACAAGACCGCGGCTACGCCCGCGACGCTGCGCGTGCGCCTCATGGATTTCGATGGCAATGTACTGCTTGAAGATTCGCACGCGGTCAGCGTGGCGCCGCTCGCCAGCCAGGTCTATCTCGAATGGCCGCTCAAGAAGCTTGCCGATACCGGAGGGGCCGATCCATCGCACGTGTTTGTTGTGGCCGAACTCTCTGCGGGCGGGGCGCAGATTTCGCGCAACCTGGCGTATCTCGCATCGACAAAGGAGATTCATCTTAAGCCAGCGGTTCTCAAAGTCGAGGCCACTGGAGCAAACGGCAGCTATAAGATTCGCGTCACGTCGCCGGTGCTGTCGCGCAGCGTGTATCTATCGTTCGGCGATCTGAACGTGAAGCTCTCCGATAACTACTTCGACATGTTGCCGGGAGAGACTGCGGAGATTTCTGCGACAAGCGCCAACTCTCTGAATGAACTGAAGGCGCAGTTGAAAGTGATTTCTCTTGCGGATGCATTCCCACTGGAGCCGCAGACTGTTACCGCGGCCCCGGCTCAATAACGAGGGTGAGTTTCAGGATATGCAATTTCTTCCGGTCCTCTCAATCTACACGCCGGATGGGCTAATGAGGTTGCGGAAAGACTCGGCATTTCGCGCAGAATTGGTGAAAAGTGTTCCTCCGGGGCTAAAGCCCCTTCGATTCTGCTGGCTTTCTGCGGGGGTTGAAACCCCCGCCTCCCTCCGGATCGAGTTTTTTCGCAGCCTGTTTGAGCGCTGCCGGAGCCGCCGGTCGCAGCTAGAAGTTAAACGTCGCCTGCAACGAGATATTGCGATTGCCGGCGCTCGGCGAAGAGAAGAAATTTCCCGCCAGCGTTTGCGATTTGCCGAAGAAGTCCTGCGCCGAGAGCGTGCCGTTGGGCGTGCCCAGGTTCTCGTGGTTCAGGATGTTCGATCCCCACGCCGACAATGTAAGGCTGTACTTGCGCGCCACCGACTGGTCGAGTTGCCCCGGGCCGCCGCGGCTGCCGCTCAACCCGCCGCCAGCCAGCCCCGGAGGGCCTCCATAGCGGCCCCCACCGTGCGGGCCGCCGACGGGCCCATTGCCCTCCAGCTTCGGTCCGATGCCGATCACTTTGCTCAAGCGCATGTTCACGCTCACGTTGACCGGTCCGGTGCCAAGTCCATACGGAGCGATCTTTTCGCCTACCGCGTAGGAAGCCAGCGGCGTTCCCGGCGCCGGATTCACGACACCGTAAGGCGCCTTATCGAAGCAGCCCCACTGCGTTTGCATTGCGGTCGGCTCCGAGCAGTTCGCGGCGTAGGTGGGTCTCGCATTGAACTGGTTGTTGCCGGTCAGGTCGTCGCCCGTGGTGATGTTGAACGGTATTCCGGAGTTGGCCACCACCATAGGCGACGCCGAAACCTGCCACGGCAGCATGAAGTTTCCAAACAGCATGAAGCGATTGCGCACGTCGAAGTTGGTGCGGCCATAATCCAGGCCGGGGTAGCTCGACACCGAAGGCACGGATCCGACTCCGCTGGTATCGCCCTTGGCGTTGCTGTAGGTGTAGTTGGTGAAGAAGCTGAATTTTCTGTACGTCGTCCGCATCGTCGCCATGATCTGGTGCTCGCGGTAAAACCCGCCCGATTGATATTGCAAATTGTTGGTCGGAGGCGCCGGGAGAGCGGTCGCCGGATACACGCCGCTCAACGCGTCGGCGAAGGGGAACTCCGCGGCCGCGCTCAGGTTATCCGTAAAGAACTGGTGAATGCCCTGCGAGTAGACGTAGGTCACGTTCCCCGTGATGACCTTCGAAATCTGCCGGTCGATGCCGATCGCGCCCTCCATATCGTTGGCCGCGTGAAAATTGGGCGCAACAGTGTAGAACGTGGGCGCACTTCTTCCCGTGGCGCTCCCCGATGTGCTTGCCGAAATCGGCGTCGTCGCGTAGCGGTTGAATACGATGCCGGAGGTCTGAATGAACTGCTGCTCGTTGGAGCCATTCTGGTGAATGGCGTTGACGATGTACGGCGAGCTGGCGCCAAATCCGTTGGCCACCGTGAAGCGCTGGTAGAACCATCCGTATCCCGCGCGCAACACCGTCTTCGGCTGCTGCTTGCCGGCGTTTCTGCCCAGCGCATAGGCCAGGCTCAGCCGCGGCGCCCAGTCGTCCTTGTCGCTGATGCGGTTTTGCGTCTCCCAGCGCAACCCATAACTGAAAGTGAACCGCCGGTTGATCTTCCAGTCGTCCTGATAAAATAGCGCCGCATCGAACAGCACCGCACTTGCCACCGGGTTGTTGATCCTGGTGTAGGTGTACTGCTGCGGTGCGCAGCTCGCCGGAGGCTTGGCGCCCTGCGGAATCTGATAGCAGCCCACAAAGTTGGAGTTGCTCGAGAACGTGTACGAGCCGTTGCTGCCGCCGGTGGTGAAGTTCACGTCTGGATAGGCACGCAGCCTTGTTCCGAAGCTCAACGAGTGCGCGCCTTCAACTCCCGAGAAATAGTTTTGCAGCTCCAGGTCGTTCTCGTGGTCAACCGAAGTTTGCTCCGCGCTGCCTCCATCGGTGAATTGCTGCTGCAAGGTGTAGGCAGGCAGATTGGAAACGGCGGAAGTCGTGTCCCGCACGCGCCGGTACTGGAAGCGGATGTCGTCCACCAGGTGCGGGCTTATCACCAGGCTGTCGGAGATCTGGAGAGCGTTTTCCTGCTCGTCGCTGTTGGTTGCCTGCTGCGGCAAGACCAGCCCATTCGAACCGATGCTGTTGTTGTTCGCGCTGCGGTTGTAGGTTTCGCGAATGGTGGCGGTGTTGGACTCGCCCAGTTGGATATCCAGCCGCGGGCTGATATCCAGCCGCGACGACGTGTTGCCGAACGCTTCGTTGAGGGATGTTCCACTGGGATCGGCAGCCGTGATGCTCGCCGGGTCCTTCGCGGAGATGATGTTCTCGTTCTGCTGTTGGCGCGCAAACGCGCTCACAAAATACGACGAGCTTCTTGTGATCGGTCCGCCCGTGGAACCGTGCATGTTCCAGGAGTAGTAGGGCGGTTCGGCGACGCCGACGAGAAGAGGGTTCTGGGAGTTGAACGCGGAATCGTTGCCCGACACCTGGAAATTGCCGTGCAGCTTATCCGTGCCGGGTTTGGTGAAAATCTCGATGCGCCCATAACCCAGCCGGTCGAACTCCGCGGAAAACGGATTCTGATTCACGCGAATCTCGCGAATCGACGACTTTGGCGGCAGTTGCCCGCCGGTGAATCCATCGATGTAAATCTGCCCGCCGTTCGGACCCGCCGCCGGCCCGGCCAGAGCTTGCAGCTCGTTTTGCAGCTCGTCGGGATCGTCGGAAAGCGCGTTCAGATCGCTGCCCTTGATCACCACCGCGTTGGCGTTGCTTTCGGGGCTGGTGTTGACGGTGTTGTTGTCGGTCTCTACCTGAACCTGCTGCTGCTCTACCTCGATCTTCAGCGCCGCGTTCACGGTGCGCATCTGCCCGGCGGTGAGCGTAACGCCCGGAGTCTCAAAAGCGGCAAAACCCGGCGCCGTTGCGCTTACGCTGTATGTCCCCGGCGCCAGGCCGTGAATCGCATAGGCGCCCAGGCCATCGGATTTGGTTTCGCCGGCCACGCCACCCGCGAGCGTCATGACCATCACCGTCGCCCCCGGAATGACTGCGCCCGTAGGGTCCGCCACCTGCCCGCGAATGGTGCCCGACCCCGCGTGGGCTGCGGCCGGAGCCGCGGTTTCCGCCGCGGGAGTTTGCCCATGCGCGCCGAGCACTGCGGCTACGCAGAGCGCGAGGCTGACCAAAACATGAATGATGCAATGCGGTTTCAAATGCACACGTCCCTCGTCTGTTTTGCAATCGATCTTTGTTTGTCCCTATTGGGCGACCGCTGCTTCGGCTCCGCCTGACCCGCCCATGCTCCAGTTGGAGAGCAGGTTCTGGCTTTCCGGAGCCTGCAGGAGAGGCTCCACGCCCGCGAGCAGCGTAATGGCCGAAACTTCCTGCGCACCTTCGGTGGAAACCACCATCACCGCCTCGCCCTTTTTGAGATCGGAGAGCTGTATTGCGGGCGCGCGGCTGAGCATCTGCTGCGGATCGCCGCCCCCTCCACCCTGGCCGCCCGCGTATTGACTGCGGCCGCTGCCCGCTCCGCCTCCCGCGCCATACGAATTTCCCTGCCCGCCACTCGCCGCGCCGCCGGATGGGCTCGCCTGCCGCGCTTCACCAGTTCTTCCACCTTGGCCACCTTGGCCACCCTGACCGCCGCTCGCGCCGCCCTTCAGCCTCGCCGCCAGAATTTGCGCCATGCCCTCGGGAAGACGCCGCATCTGCGCATCCGCAGTCACGTGAATGGTCACCTGCTTCTTCGAGATCAGATCCTTGACCACCAGCGTGGAATTCGCCGCATCGGTCGACGTCACCGTTCCCGAGATATTGCGGAAGCTGCCTGAAACCACTTCGTCGGCAGTCAACTCGGCGCCGCCGGCATTCTTATCGCCCCGGGCGCGCAGCTGGTCTCCGGCATGAATCGCATCGATAGGCGCAGGCTGCGCGTCGTCAAAGCGCACCGAGCCGGGTGCATAGCGCTTCAGCACCGTCGCCTTGGTCGTGTGCACGGTGACCATTTTGGCGGTCGGTCCGGCGCCCACAGTCAGCACAATGACGCCCGAACCTGCATCAACGCTCTTCACCAGTCCGCCTACGCCGCGCCGCTGCCAGTCCTCGCGTTCCTGTTGCTGCTTCGCCACCACGTCGGCCTGCTTGATGGCGATGATGAGCGCCGCTTGCGGCGTCGCGCCGGTCGCATTGGGGTCAATCCGCACCAGCACCCGGTCGCCGTTGGCCAGATCGCCGAACTGAACCGTCTTCGCCTGGCTCAGATCTTTCTGTCCGGGTTCCACCTGCTTGAGCGATGCCGTCTCGGGAACCTGAACCTGGTGCACTTCTCCCGCATCTGTTTTCACGGTCAGCGTATTGCCGCTGATGGCCGTCACCGTGCCCAGATAACGGCCCGCCGCCTGCGCATGCGCCACGGTCGCAATGGTTGCCAGCAGGGCTGCGGCCAGCACTCCGTGAATGGTGCAAGGGCCGGTGCGAGCCAGCGCGCGCCTTTTATTCCCGCCGTTCATAAACTCCCCGTGGACAGTTGTTTCCGCCGTCCTGTTTCCGCAGTCCGGGCCAAATCCATGCTTCGTTCCGGTAGACGAATTAGCCCGCCAAAAGGTTGAATGAGGGACGACTGACGATCCTTAAGTTTTGTAAAGCTGCGCACAACCGCTTTGTAGTGTGCAACACTTGGTGCCGGAGGGAGTTATCGACAGGCCTTGTTGGCCGCCGGCAACGCAGATGGAAACCGGGGAAAAACAGCCGCCGCTGTGTCTTTTGCTGGTGGATGACGACGCGGAATTATGCAGCATGATGAGGGAGTTTTTTGCCCAAGCCGGGCATCGCCTCGACTGCGCCTACAACGGACACGAAGGTCTGGCGAGCGCGCTACGCGGCGCATACGACCTGGTCATTCTGGACGTGATGCTGCCGGTGGTCGACGGCCTCAAATTGCTCGAGCAGCTGCGCCGGCGCAAGGACGTACCGGTCATCATGTTGACCGCCCGCGTGCAGCAGCATGACCGCATTCTGGGACTGAACAGCGGCGCCGACGATTACCTTCCCAAGCCCTTCGACCCGGACGAGCTGCTGGCGCGCATCCGCGCCGTGCTGCGGCGAACGGCAGCGAAGGACCAGCCCGCCAACGCGCCGGTGAATATCGGCAAAATTCGCATGAACCTGGCGACGCGCGAAGTGTGGAGCGCGGGTGTGCCGGTAGAGCTGACCTCGATGGAATTCGATCTGCTCGAAATGCTGATGCGCTCGGCGGGGCGCGTGGTCTCGCGGGATGAAATCTCGGCGGTGCTCTTCGAGCGCGAAGCCACGCCATACGATCGCTTTCTCGATGTGCACATCAGCCATTTGCGAAAAAAACTCGCCGGCGGACGTGGACTGATCCGCACCATTCGCGGAGTGGGGTATCGATTCAGTGGAACCGCCTAAAACCTCGCCCATCAAATCGCTCTACGTCGGTGTGCTGCTGGCCATGGCCGCCACCCTCACGCTCTCCTTCCTTGCCTTCAATACCATTTCGCAGCGCATGCAGGAGATACATTTCAATCCGCTGTTTGACCGGCTCGACGAGCTGCAACTGGAGACCGCGCGCGGCCTGTTCGAAAGCAGCAACCGGAAAGGCCTTCGCGATTATTTGGACCACCTGGACCGCATGTTTGGCGGGTCGCACTACCTGCTCGGTGCCAACGGAATCGATGTGCTCACTGGCCAGTCCAGGGCCGCGCTTCTTCCGCCTGCTCCTGAGGTTGTTGAGCGTCTCCACACGCGCGGGCGCTGGATTCTCGCGCACAAATCGCCGGATGGGCGATACTGGTTCGCCGCCGAAGGCCAGCTCGGCCGGCCGCATATCTGGACTTTTCTCCCCTATTATTTTCTCGTCATCGCCGCTACCGGTGTCCTCTGCTGGATGGCTGCGGTGGGGGTGGTGTCGCCCATCCGCCGCATTGCGACCGTCATCTCCCAGTTCGGACAGGGCAATCTCTCCGTGCGCGTGCACACCAGCCGGCCGGATGAGATTGGACAGCTTGGCCGCTCATTCAACGAGATGGCCGAACGGCTCGAGCGGCTGATCGTGAGTGAGCGCAGGCTGCTCGGCGACATATCGCACGAGCTTCGGTCCCCGCTCGCGCGCCTGAAATTTGCCATCAAGCTGGCGAGGACTTCCCCAGGCAGCGACGCGGCTCTGAACCGAATCGGACGCGACGTTGACCGCATCACCTCGCTGGTCGCCGACATTCTTGAGATCACCTCGTTCGAAGGCGACCCCGCGTTGCGCGAGACTGAACTGGTGCCTGCCGCATCGATTGTCGACGAAGTGGTCAGGGACTGCGCATTGGAAGCCGAGCTGCGCGGCTGTACCATCGCCGTCGAAGGCAGCCTGAGCGGCCAGGTCCTGGGCAATCGCGAGTTGCTGCGCCGGGCCATTGAAAACGTGCTGCGCAATGGCATTCGCTATGCTCCCGAGCAGTCCCGCATCGAGATATCGATGCACGAGAATGACCGCGACGCCATCATCGCGGTGCGCGACCGCGGCCCCGGCGTACCCGAAGACGCCCTCGCGCGCATCTTCGATCCCTTCTTTCGCGTGGAAGACGCGCGCGACGCAATGGGCGGCGGCTCCGGCCTCGGCCTTTCCATTGCCAAACGCGCCGTCCAACTGCATCGTGGTGCCATCGCCGCCGAGAATGCATCGCCCGGGCTGCGCGTGCAAATCACCATTCCGCTAGCCATGGAACCAGTGCTGAATTGATACCCTCCGCCGCAGCCCACTTTTGCGTAACTCGAAGCACTTAACAATTCTTAAGCTTCATTTACTGCGAAACCGTTGTGTAATCACCTTGACACCTCTCGCAGTCCTCACAGGATTGCCGAGTCGCAAAAGGAGATTCGGATGAAGCGTTTCTTAGGTTGTGCATTGATCGTTGCACTCTTCTCTGTTCCGGCTTTGGCTGCCGGCAAGTCGCAGAACGTCAGCTTCTCGACGGCCGTCAAAGTGGGATCCACCCAAATTCCCGCAGGCGATTACAAACTCACATGGACAGGCTCCGGGCCAAACGTCCAAATCACCATTGCCAAGAGCGGCACTCCCGCAGTCACGGTGCCTGCCCGGATCGTGGAGCAAAACCATAACAGCGAAGCCGTGGTGACTGACACCGCCGGTGGCGCGAACGTTTTGGAATCGATTGAACTGAGCCACCTTACCCTGGTCTTGGAGAATCCGCCGGCGCAAGGGCAGTAACATCGCGAATCTTCCCTACCGCCGTAGCACCTTCACATTCCCCAACGTTGCGAACTGTGCCACATTCCGAATGAACATCGGCACAGTTCATCCAAGTGTGTACCATCCTTTTCTCCCCTTCCCAGCCTCATGGGAAGGGGTTCTTTTTTGTTTGGGGTCATCCGGAATCGCGTAGCGTTTAATTCGGCGAGCAGTTCAGTCTACCTCTCCAACTCCGCTGTTTCCAGAAACGAGTAACTGCCCGAAGGCGAGGGGACCACTTCGATCAGCCGCCGATTGTGCACCACGATCGTATCGAGATACCACAGGTTGAACGCGGGCAGATCGCGCGCCAGAAACTGCTGCGCCTCCACGTAATCCGCGCGCCGGCGGTTCGTGTCCGTGCTCTCTGCGGCATCGTCGAGGAGCGCATCGACCTTCGGGTTTGAATAGTGGCTGCGGTTCGCCCCGGCCGGCGAAAAACTGGCCGTTGAAAAAACATAACTGAAAATATCCGGCTGCTCGTTGCCGCCGATCCAGCGCAGCGAATAGATCTGGAACGCGCCGCGGCGCACGTCGGAGAGAAACGTCGCCGTCTCATAACTGCGCAAATCGAGCGCAATGCCCACTCGCGCAAGTTGCTGCTGCATTACCGCGGCCAGCAGGCGCGTCTCTTCCTGGTTGCTGGTCTTCATCGTCAAATGAAGGCGCACCCCGTTCGACCCGCGCCTGTGGCCGCTCTCATCGAGCAGCCGTTCGGCTCGCGCCGGATCGTAGTTGTAGCGATCTACGTCTCCCGTCCACGCCCAGTGCGTCGTCGGCAGCATGCTCTCCGCAGGCCGTGCATGGCCACCAACGAGCGTCTCGATAATCAGTTCGCGATCGATGGCGCAGGCGATCGCCTGCCGTACGCGTGAATCGTTGAGCAGAGGGTCGCGCAGATTGAAGTTGAGATACTGCAGCTCCGTTCCCGGCGAGTCTTCGATACGCAGGTTGGGCCGCGCCGCCAGCGCGGGCAGCGCATCCATGGGCAGGGAATTGATGGCCACATCGCCGGAGCCTTTTTCAAGCTCCAGCGATTCGGTAATTGCGTCGGGAACCACCGAGAAGCGCACGCGCTCCAGATGCGGCACGCGCTCCCAACTCGACGGATTGCGCTCGATGACTACGTCCTGATCGATCTGCTGGCTGACAAAGCGAAACGGCCCCGTGCCGATGGGATGTTGCCAGAAATCGCGCCCGCCGCCTTCGGGAACAATCCCCATCGCCCCTGTCGAAAGATTGGTGAGAAGAAAATTGTCCGGCCGCTTCAAATGAAAGATGGCGGTGCGGTCATCGGGCGCATCGATGCTGCTCACCGACGCGTATGCGTTGGCCTTGGGCGAAATCACCGCGCCGTTGCGCATCGAATCGATGGTCCACTTCACATCGCGAGCGGTCAGCGCTCGTCCATCGTGAAAGCGCACGCCGCTGCGCAGATGAAAAACGAGCGTCAGCGGGTCGGGTTGCTCCCATCGCTCGGCCAACGCCGGGGTGAAGCGGAAGTGCTCGTCGCGCGCCACAAGTCCATCGAAGAGAAGCTCGTCGATCCGCTCCGATTGAGCGTCAGTGCCGATCCGCGGATCGAGATTCGCCGGACTGCTCTCGATAAGGAAGACCACTGTATTCAAGTCCCGCGGCGCGGAGCGGCATCCCGCAAGCGCAAGAGTCGCCCCGAAGGCCAGCACCGGCAGTAGGCCTAAGCAGCGTGCTGAAAAAGTTGCGGTTGGAAGGGTACGGGCTTCAGCCCGTACGTTGAAGGCATCCATCATCAATGGGGCTTTAGCCCCGGAAGGAAGTCTTCTCCGGACAAGGCCCAATGCTTTCTCAGGCATAGATAACCTGACCAAGAATCGCCGGCCGCGAAGCCCCCGTCGCCGCAGGCACATTGCCCGCCTGCCGATGCCACGATTGCCACGCCAGCAGGGCAAACGCCGCACCCTCCTTAGCTGCCGCGGGCATTCCAAAATCCTCGCTCGATGCCAACTCGCATCCCAGCGGTTCAAGCCGCGCAGCCAGCATCGCCAACAGCGTGGCATTGCGCGCTCCACCGCCGGAAATAATGTAATCGACGCCGCTTCCCTTTATTTTCTTGAGAGCAAACGTTTCGTACGCGCGCGCAATCGATTCAGCGGTTAGCGCCGTTGCCGTGGCCAACGCATCTTCGGGTTTGCTGCTCACGCGCCTGCAGCCGGCGAGAAACCGCGCGGCAAATTCGCGCCCAAACTGTTCGCGGCCCGCCGTGCGCGGCGGCTTCAGCCGAAAGAATGGATTTCGTAACTCGGCCGCAAGCACGGGCGCCAGCACAGCCCCGCGTGCAGCAATCGCGCCATCGCGATCGAACCGCCGATTGAACAGGTCCTGCGCGAGCGTATCGATGATCATGTTCCCCGGCCCGGTATCGAATGCAATGAGTTGATCGGGTCGCGCCGCAGCGGGAATCGCAGTGAGGTTTGCGATGCCGCCGATATTCTGCAAAATGCGAGCGCGCTTCGCATCGGCGAAAAGAACATAGTCGAGCAGCGGAACCAGTGGCGCTCCCTGCCCGCCAGCCAGAATGTCCGCAGGACGAAAGTTCGAGACCACCGGCACACCCAACGCCGCAGCAAGCACTGCCGCTTCGCCTGCCTGCCATGTGCAGGCAAATCGCCGGCCTGCGTAGCTCATTGCGCGCGCCTGGTGATAGAGGGTCTGACCGTGACAACCAATCAGATCCAACGTTACCCGATGGCGCTCGACTGTCGTTTTTGCCGCGTCCGCGTAGGCAATTCCCAATCGCCAGTTAAGCCGCGCCAGCTCTGCCGTCGACGTGGCGGACGCATTCATGGCCGCCAGCACAGCGTTGCGCAGCGCGCGCGGATACTCGAATCCTTCGTGAGCCAATAGCGTGAGCTTTGGCCTGAGCTTTCCGGGCACGATGCGCACCACGGCCACATCGATGCCGTCGGCCGAAGTGCCGCTCATCAGGCCGGCCACGGTCATGCTCTTCGCACTCATGTGGATTCAGCCTTTGGCGCCGCTTGCACCGAGAACTGGGCGGGTTCATCGAAGTTTTCGCTGAAGCGCAGGATCCTTTCCCGCAACGCTTCAAATTGCCGCGCGGACAGCGGCGGGGGCGCCTGGCCGGAAAAAAGCTTCGCACGCTTCCGCGCCGTCTCGCGTGCCCGAACGAGAATGAGTTTGCGAAACGCAGGCGACCGCTCGCCTTGTGCAATCAGGGCTTCATAGGCGCGCAGAATCAGTTCCGGGTTGTGGCAGATTTCGAGCAGATCCATACCCGCGCGAATGGCCGCAATCGCTGCTTCTTCGATCGGCAGGAACTTCAAAATCCCGCCCATCTCCAAATCGTCGGAGAAGACGATGCCGCGATAACCGATCCGTTCGCGCAAGACGGTCGTAATCCAGAACGGCGAAGCGCTCGCCGGTCGATTCCCGCCCGGCGTATCGGGATACGCGGCGTGATTCAACATGATCATGGGCAGTTGATGGCGCAGCTTTCGATAGGGAACGATATCTTCGCTCCACAACTCGCGAAAGCTGCGGTGGATGGACGGCGTTTCGAGGTGCGAATCGAGCGCGCCGCCGCCCAGTCCGGGAAAATGTTTGCCACAGCCAACGATTCCTTGCGCAGCGAGCCCAGCGAGAAAGTTTCGCGCATAGTCAATCACCCGTGCGGCGTCAGGCGCAGCAGCGCGCGTACCCATCACCTGCGCCGACGCGGGCAGTGCCAGGTCCAGGACCGGCGCCAGCGTGGTGTTGAAGCCGCAGGCTTTCACAGCGCGCGCGATCAACTCCCCGTGCTCGCGCATCAGCGCAATCCCGCCCCGTGCCCCATCCTTTCGCATCTTTTGCGAAAGGATGGGAAGCATGGCCTTTGTCGCCACGGCGCGGGCTGACGGCATCGGCGCGAGGGCATCGCGCAAACGATCGACAGCACCACCTTCCACGTCCACGCAGCGAAGGCTGTGCGGCGCGCACAGCGAAGTCGCATCGTCCAGAAGAGCCCGTGTCTGCTGCGCATCCACGATGTTGCGGCGAAACAGAATGATCCCCGCCGGCCGCACCAGCTTGAGCCAGGCGCGTTCAATGCCGCTCAGCTCCGTGCCGGCAAGTCCTACCACCAGCAAGCTGCCTGCGGCGTGGCGGAGATTCGCCGTCATCCCTTCTCCTTCAATTCGGCCTGCAATTCTTCCAGCAGGTTCAAGGCCTGCAGTGGCGTGAGCGAGTTGATGTCGGTGGCTTCAATGCGATCCACGATGCGCTGCGAGAGCGGCGTAAAAATGGTCAATTGCACCGGCTCGGCTGTCTCCGCTTGCACATTCGCCGCGGCAAACCGCTCCTGCTTCTCGTGCTGCTTGAGGATGCGCTTGGCTCGCTCGATGACCGCGGCCGGCAGCCCGGCGAGCCGTGCCACCTCAATTCCGTAACTCTTGCTGGCAGCGCCAGGCTCGATGTTATGCAGAAACATAATGCCGCCCGCCGCCTCCTTTACGCCCACGCGCAGGTTGCGTACCCGCTTGAGTTTCTCCGGCAGGATCGTCAATTCGTGATAGTGCGTGGCGAAAAGCGTGCGCGCTCCGGTCTCGGCGTGCAGATATTCGACCGTAGCCCATGCCAGAGAGAGGCCATCAAAGGTCGAGGTTCCGCGCCCCATCTCATCCAGAAGGATCAGCGACCTGCGGGTGGCGGTATTCAGGATGGTCGCGGTCTCCGTCATCTCCACCATGAAGGTAGAACGGCCGCGCGCCACGTTGTCGCTGGCGCCGATGCGCGTATAGATTCGATCCACCAACCCGAAGCGCATGTTATCGGCCGGGACAAAGCTGCCCATCTGCGCCAGCAGCACTAACATGGCGGCTTGGCGCAGATAAGTGCTTTTGCCACCCATGTTAGGCCCTGTTATGAGCAATAAACTCGGACCTTCTTCATCCGCGCTCAGGTAGATATCATTGGGAATGAATCTTCCCTCACGCGTCTCCTCCATCCATTGCTCGATGACGGGATGCCGCGCGGCGGCGGCTTCGAGCACGGGCTCTTCAACGAGCGTGGGCCGCACATACCGACGGGATGCGGCCAGATGCGCGAAGTTAGCGAGCAAATCGGCCTCCGCCACGGCCGAGGATGTCCGGCGGATGCGCCCGGCCGACTGAAGAACCGCGTTGCGCAACTCGGCGAAGATTCTCTTCTCGATTTCGATCGAGCGCTCGTGCGCGGTGAGAATCTTGCGCTCGTATTCCTTCAACTCCGGAGTGGTAAACCGTTCCGCATTCACTAGCGTCTGCTTGCGCTCGTAGTCGGAGGGCGCAAGAGATAGGTTAGCCTTGGTAATTTCGATGTAATAACCAAATACCGAGTTATAGCGGACTTTCAGCGAAGTTATCCCGGTGCGTGCACGCTCTCTCTCTTCTATCGCCGCAATCGACTGCCTTCCTGTCGACGAGATTGTCCTTAGCTCGTCGAGTTCCGCATCTACGCACGCTGCAATCCCGCCTCCGTCGGCGAGCGTCAGAGGGGGTTCTTCCACCAGCGTGGCCTGAATCCGCGCGGTCACGTCATCGAGCGGATCGAGTCGCGCAGAGAGTTCCTTCCACTTTGGCGACTGCAGGTTTTCGAGTGACCGTTTCAGTCCGGGAAGCTTGGCCAGGCTTGCGGCCAGCGCGCGCACGTCGCGCGGCCCGGCGGAGTCGAGCGAGAGCCGCGCCAGCAGCCGCTCCAGATCCTGGGTGCCCGTAAGCGCGCGCCGCGTCTCTTCGCGGCGGATCAGATCGCCCTGCGCCTCACCCACTGCTTCATATCTGGATTCGAGCGCATCGCGGTCGACTAGCGGGCGCAGAATCGTGGCACGCAGCAGGCGCTTGCCCATCGGGGTCTGGCAGGCATCGAGGGTGTGAAATAGCGTGGCGCGACGGTCCTGGTCGGAAAACAGCGGCTCGATAAGTTCGAGATTCCGCACCGTGACCTGGTCGAGTTCGAGGGCCGTTGAGTGCTCCTGAAACTTGAGAGAATCGATGTGCAACGCTTCGTTCTTCTGTGTTGTGCGCACGTAGTGCAACACAGCGCCCGCGGCAATCGCCGCTGCCGGATGTTTTTCGAGACCGAACGCTTCGAGCGATCGCACCTGCAGTTGCCGCTCGACGAGGGGCACGGCAAATTCGCGGGTCCACACCCAGTCCTCGATGCGCGTGCGCGCGGGAATCCGCTCCAGCCCCGGCCAAATCTCCGCGCCGGCTCCGACCAGCACCTCGCTGGGCTGCGCCCGCAAAAGCTCGTCCAGCGCCTGTTGGCGCGCCGTCGGCCCGGTAAATTCCGCAGTCCGAAATTCGCCGGTCGAAACGTCGAGCAGGGCCACAGCGCAAACCGGCTCGAACCTGCCGTTCTTTGCGCGCACACGGCCTGACATGACGCTGTCTTGAGGCGCTTCGCGGGAGCTGGTCTCAAACAGCGCGGCGAGAAAGTTGTTCTGCTCCTGGCCGAGGCCGGCGTCGAGCGCGGTGCCCGGCGTGAGCACGCGCGTCACTTCGCGGCGCACGATTTTCTTGGTGAGTTTCGGATCTTCCATCTGGTCGCAGATGGCGATGCGATAGCCTTTGCGCAAGAGCTTCGCCAGGTAGCTCTCCACCGCGTGGTAGGGAACCCCGCACATGGGCACTTGCCGCTCGCGATCACGCGCGGTCAAGGTCAACTCGAGCTCGCGGCTGGCCGTGACTGCATCGTCGTAGAACAGCTCGTAGAAGTCGCCCATGCGGAAGAAGAGCAGGGCGTCGGGCGTCTCGCGCTTGGCCGCCGTCCACTGGCGCATGAAGGGCGTGAGCTCGGCGGAGGATTTCTCCGGCTTGGGGTGCGGCGGAGCGGCCTCCAGCTTTGTTTCGGGTTGAGCTTCTTCGCGGATCACGCTGCTATCAAGATTAACGCGATGATGGGAGGTGGCCCGGGTGTCGGTGCCGGTGGAAAAGACCGATGTTTCAGATCTCCCGGCGATTTTCCCGCAGCAGGCTTTTGTAAAACTCTGCCGTCAATCCGAGCACGCGCGTGTCGGAATAGTGCTCCATGACCCACGCTCTCGCGGCCTGGCCCATGCGGTGGCGCCGCGCCGGATCGTGGAGCAGCTTGAAGACCGATTCGGCGATGGCTTCGGGGTAGCCGGGAGGAATCAGCAGCCCGGTCACTTCGGGCACCACCGAGTCGCGCGAACCGGTGCACTCGGTGGTGACGACGGGAATGCCGGTCGCCGCGGCTTCGAGCACAACGTTGGGAAACCCCTCGCGCCACGTGGGCAGCACCAGAAGGTCCATGGCGCGATAGTAGGGCGCGGTATCGACAACGTAGCCGGTAAGGTGAATGCGACGATGGCTCTCGATATTCGCCTGCAACGCGGGGCTGAGCGCGTCTTCCGACGCGTCGAACCATCCCACCAGCAGCAGGTGAGTTTCGGGTTCAGCCCTCAATATCGATGCGAAGGCTTCGATGAGCTCGGGTATGCCTTTGTCGCGCGTCAGGCGGCCGACAAAGCCAACCACCGGAGACTCGCGGCGCAGGCCGAGCTGGCTCTTTATCTCGCTCGGTCCCGGCGAAAAACGCTCTGTGTTCACGCCGTTGCTGCTGCCGCTGCCCAGCAGTTTGAGTTTGGCCTCGGGCGCGATTCGCAAAGCCAGCGATTCATCCCGCAGGCTCTTGCTATTGCACAGAACCGTTTGGGCGCAGGCTGCGGCCACGCGTTCGGCCGCGAGTAGAAGATGCCGCTTGAGCCCGGTTGCCCGATCGAGCTTGAGCCCGCGCAGCATATAAATGCGCACCGGAACGCCGGCCACCCGCGCCGCCAGGCCACCCAGTAAGCCGGCCTTCGGCGTGCTGAATTCGGTCATCTGCGGGCGCAGCCGCAGGAGCAGCCACCAAAGCCGCGCGAGCGATGCAAAGTCGGCGAGCGGGGCAATGCCGCGTTCGATGCGCAGTGCGACCGCTTGTGCCCCCTCGCGCTGGGCGGTGCGATCAAGCAACTCCCCGGGGCTGGAAACCAATGTGACGCGAAAACCCGCTTGACCCAGAGCGCGCAGGCGGCCAGTTAGCGTGAGGCAGGTTTGCGGATGCGTGACCCCTACGACGATGTGAGGCGAATAGCGGTTTGCGGCGATCGATCGCTGGGCGGTCGGCTGAGGAGGGTTGGAAACAAGCATGGGCCGCTCTCAACTCCCTGCGAACTCCGGGCAGACGTCGCGGGTCTGTCAAGGAATTTGCATGCAACGCAGGGGTAAGGGGCCGGGAAAGCAGCCAAATCGGGAATTTAACCGAAGTCGGCACCAAAAGAAAACGCGGACGCTTTCGTAGAGCCACTCTACGAGTAATTCAGGAATTCAAAAACAATGTATCACCGATCCTGCCCGAACCATGGGAGAAAACGAATGTTTTGCGGAAAGGAACCTGACTTATACTCGCGTTACTCTCCATAGAGTTCATTCCATGCCTGTTCCGCAGCGTCCACGGGTTCTTTTGCTCATTCCGCACCTGGGCGGCGGGGGCGCGGAGCGGGTAACCGCCCTGCTGGCACAGGGTTTGTCGCGTGAAAAATACGAATTGCACCTGGGACTGGTAACGCAGACGGTAGTTTCGCCATTCGCGGCAGAGGGCGTGCAGATTCACGCGCTTGGCGCGCGAAGGGTGCGCGGCGGAGCAGTGCGCCTGCTCCGCCTGGTGCGGTCGTTGAATCCGGACCTGATTCTCTCCGGGATGGCCCACCTGAACTTTATGGTCCTGATTCTGCGGCCGTTTTTCCCGCACCGGACGCGAGTCATCGTGCGCCAAAACAGCACGGCCTCGGCGGCGCTGGAGTTTGGCGGCCTTCCCGGATACACGCGCATGTTGTACCGGCTGCTCTATCGCCGCGCCGACCGGGTAATCTGCCAGTCGGCGGCAATGGCCTCGGATTTGGTCGAAAGGCTGGGAATTCGGCGGTCGCAGCTTACTGTGCTGCCGAACCCGATCGACGTCGATGCCATCCGTTTGCGGATGAACAGCGGCCGGGCCGAACCTCCGGGCTCGGTTTGGAGGGGCGCAGGACCGCACCTGCTGGCCGTGGGCAGGCTGTCGCGCGAAAAAGGTTTCGATCTCCTGTTGCCGGCGCTGGCGCAGGTTTGCGGGAGCGTTCCCGCGGCGGATCTGGTGATTGCAGGGAGTGGAACTGAAGAAGCCGCGCTGAAAGGCGAATGCCTTGCGCTGGGATTGCAACGCGCGGTGCAATTTGCGGGATATGTTGAAGACCCAAGCGCGTACTTTGCGGGCGCGTCAGCTTTCGTTCTTTCGTCCCGGCATGAGGGCATGCCGAATGCGCTTCTGGAGGCAGCCGCTGCCGGCTTGCCGATCGTTGCACTGCCGTCGTCGCAGGGAGTGACGGAGCTGCTGAGGGCGCAGCCGGGCGTTTGGCTGGCGCGCGAAATTTCCGCCGCCGCGCTGGCGGAGAGCCTTTTGGAAGCACTGAATGCGCTGCGGACCGGCGACCGCTTCGCACATGACTTCGTCGAGCAGTTCCGGCTCGAACGCGCGGTCGGCGCGTACGAAGCTCTCATCGATTCCGTTTTAAACGAGGCGCAACGATGAGCCACATCGCGATGCTCATCCCGACTATCGACCGCATTGGCGGCGCGGAGAGGCAGGTGATTTTGCTCGCCGGGGGACTGCGCAAGCGCGGTTGGCGCGTCAGCTTAGTAGCGCTTTCCGGCGTGGGCGGCGATGCGGCAGGCGAACTTGCCGCGGCGGGAGTGGAATACATGAGCCTGGCAATGCGCAAGGGCATCGCCGACCCGCGCGGATGGATTCGCATGAATCGCTGGCTCCATCGCGAGCGGCCGGAGATCGTTCACGCCCATTTGCCCCATGCAGCGTGGATGGCGCGATGGTCGCGAGTGGCCGCTCCGGTTCGGGTGGTTATCGACACCGTTCATACCAGCGCCACAGGGACGGTTGGCCGGCGGTTGGGTTATCGCTGGAGCCGGAGGCTTCCTGACTGCGTAACGGCTGTTGGCGATGCGGTGCTTGAGTCGTATATCGCCGCGCGAATGGTCTCGGCGCAGCATTGCCGCGTGATTCCGAATGGTGTGGAAATAGAAACCTGGAAGCCAGCCGCGGAGACGCACGCTGCGCGGCGTCGCCAAATGAACCTGGCGAACGAATTTCTTTGGATCGCCGCGGGTCGTCTCGAGCCAGTGAAGGATTACCCAACGATGCTGCGGGCATTCGCGCAGACGCCCGGCGACTCGCGCCTTGCGATCGCCGGCAGCGGACCGTTGCGGGCCGAGTTGCAGGAATTGGCTGCTGCGCTTGAATTGCAGGATCGAGTACGGTTTCTCGGCTTCGAGCCGGATATCCGCAGTTGGATGCAGGCTGCGGATGGTTTCCTGCTTTCATCCCGATGGGAGGGCCTGCCCATGGGGCTCATCGAAGCTGCGGCGTGCGGATTGCCTGCGGTGGCAACCGACGTCCCCGGCACCCGGGAAGTCATCGTAGATGGTCAGACTGGTTGGTTGGCTCCGGCCGGAGACGCGGCAGCATTTGCCGGCACGATGATCTCGGTGATGAAAAGCACGCCGCAGCAGCGCGAAGCCATGGGTCAACGAGCGCGGCGACGCGCAGTCGAATGCTTCAGCCTCGATGCCGTCCTCGACCGCTGGGAATCGCTTTATCGCGAGTTACTCGCGCGCAATCCAAGGCCGAGGCGATGGACGCGCGAAAACTGACCGCAAATCATGCGCGGCCAAGCAGACGCCTGAGTCTTTTTTTGCTGCGAATGCGCAGGATGGCCGCCTCTCCGCGAAGGCGCTCCCAAGGACGAAGCGGGGTGGGTTTGAATTCCGCCACCACGCGCTCCACAGTGGTGAATTGTGCTGCGTGCCGGCGGAGAAACTCGCGCAATCGTCCAACCAAGGAATCCGGCGCCGAATTGGCGTGAAGGCAAATGGTCCACAGGCCGCTCGCTTTTGCTTCCGGGGACCAAAGCTGCTGCGGGATCCAGGTCAGGCCGTTGCGAAGGAAGGGCCGGTGCGCGAAACCATCGGAGAGCAGAGTGATTCCTTCCCCTCGCAGCACGCGCAGGGTGGCGCGATCGAAGCCGTGGCGCGGCGCGACCCAGATCGTGGGATTGAGCCCGCGGGTACGCAGAATCTCCAGGCCCGCGCGAATCCACCGGCGCTGTATCTCCTCGGCAACTCCGGCGAACTCGGTAGCGCGATGCAGCGGCACCAGGCCGCGGCCCCGGCTCATGCAGAGATGGCGATAGCCGTGCAGCCCGATGGTTGCGCCGCTCGCCTGCAATGCGCGCATCTTGGCCCAGAACTCCGCGTCCGCGGTCCCAATGGCCATGTCCGGGTCGCAGTTCTCGGGGATTGTGGCCAGGATCGGCTGGATGCCGAACTCGGCAAGCAGCGGCGGAAAGCGCTCCCAGCGCTCGCGCCGAAGTGCGGGGCAGAGGTCGTCGAAGCGAAGAAGATATTGCGCAGGGGATGGAATCATGCCGTCGATCCCATTATCGGCCTTGGCAGCAGCTTCCAGGTCCAATACCAAAGAAAGAAGAACGTCGACGCAGCCCACAGCGAAGTGGCGAGGGCAATCCCGGCCACTCCGAACCAGCGCATCAAGACCAGGTTGAGCACCACATCGAGAACGAGATTGATGATCCCGCAATAGAGGATGAGGTCGTTGCGCCGCAACGCGACAAGGAAGCGGTAGAACACGCGACTGGTAACGATGAACGGAATTTGTATCGCATACATCATCAGCACCGGCGCCACCACTGCCGTATCGCGCGATCCAAATGCGCCGTGCTGATAAGTGATGCGCACCAGCCAGTGCGAGCCGAGAATGAGCGCCAGGGCGATGGGCGCGGAGACAAGCGCGGTGAGCCGCACCCAGGTCTTTAGCGTGTGCCGGCATCCCGCCCAGTCTTCGAGCGCGATCATGCGCGAGAAGTAGGGCACGATCGCTGTCGAAATTGCCCCGGCAAGGAGCGTGAGGACTACGCTCACGAAGCGGCTGGCGTAGGCCAGGGCCGACACGCTGCCCGACGTCAGCATCGCCGCCATCGACTGATCCACCAGCAAGCCGCCCGATGCCACAGCCGAGCTGAGCAGCACCGGCCAATATTGCTGCGCCACTTCGCGTGTGGCTTCGTTCATTCCATACCAGCGCAACTGGAACTTGTAGCCGTGCGAATGCATCATCCAGGCCACCAGCCCCGCCTGCACCAGGGAACCGGCGAGGCTGCCGGCGACCATCGCCCACACGCCCATCCGTCCGCTCAGAAAGAGCGCGCCGATCATGATCGCGAGCGGCAACGCAACCGGCGCCAGCGCCGGCAGCGAGAAGCGGTCGAAGGTATTCAGCACCGCCGTGCAGTTGGTGGCAATGCCGGTGATGATCACGATGGGCACCAGGCCGTAAAAGAGCCGGACGGAGAGATTGAATTTGGCCGGCGGAAAATGCGATGCAATCAGCGGAAAGAATCCGCGCGCCGTCAGCGCCATCAACAGCGAAGCGCCGGCCAGCAGTACGATGATCGCGACCATGGAGCTCGACAGCAGTTGCTGCGCGCGTTCGTGTCCCTCGCGCTCGCGCACACGGATCAGCGTCGGCACCAGCGCCTGGTTCATCGATTCGGAGATCAGGTTGATGAGCAGGCCGGGAATCAGGTTCGCCGCAAGAAACGCGTCCATGGCGTCGGAGCGGCCATACACGCCGGCGACGGTAAACTCCTTGAACGTGGCGACGATCTTGGTGAAGATTCCCGCGCCCGTAACCGTAGCCGCCGCGCGAAAGATCTTGCGATTGACGCTGGTGCCTTGGAACAGGCGCGCGATTTGGGCGATTGAAGACAAGCGAAGGTCTGGCCAGTTTACGGGAGCGGTTCAACTGCAAATTTGAATGCCGGCGGCCGCGCATCGGCAGGGAAGCACGCGGCCAGAGCTTCGGGCTCCTCCGCGGCCAGCCGCCCGGCCAGCGCAATCAAGGCGAAGAGCAACCAGGTCGATCGATTCTCTTCCACCGCCGCGGTCAGCGTGGTAACCATCCACACCAGAAGCGCCGTGCCCATGGCTAGTAACAACGGTCCACGCATTGTCAGCACCGAACGGACAGCCAGCGCCAGGACGGCGGCGGCCAGCAGCAGCGCGCACAAACCGCCGCCGACAATGATCGAAAGCGCGGTGTTGTGCGCGGTGTCGATGGGTGAGAGCCTCGCTGCGGCCACAAACGAGCCGGCTCCCGTTCCCAGCAGCGGCGCCTGCGCAAAGGCGTGCCAACCGAGCTCCCAGATATTCACGCGTTCGTTGAGGTTTCCACCTTCAAGTTGCTCTGAAATAGTAGCCAAGCGCTGCAGCGTATCGTAGGGCACAATTAACCAGAGAGCAGCGGCAAAGGCCGGCAGCGCAAGGGCTCCGGCGAGCACTCGCCGCGGACTGCGGCGCGCCAGCAGAACTGCCGACCCGGCCAGCGCCAGCACCGCCGCGATGAATCCTCCGCGCGAAGCGGTGAGCAAAACGGCCAGAGCTCCCGCCGGAAAATAGCCCAGGGCCAGCAGCCGCCCGAGGCGGCTCGAGTCGGCATCCACGAGCAAAGCGGCCATTGGAAACCCGAGATCGAGAAATCGAGCCGTGTCGTTGGGGTCGAGCCCTTCGGCGAAAAACCTGATCTGGCCGCTGGCAATCGCCTCGGGCGAAGCAAAATTGGCCAGAGTGACCGCGGCCAGCACCCACGCGCCGGCCACGTAGGCCTTGAACAGCATGCGCAGGTTGCGCGTGCCGTCGGCGAACTCCCACACCAGCCACACGATCATCATCTCCTGAAAATAGGCGCGCAGTTTTTCGAGCGTGGCGGCCTCGTCGATAGTCCAGACGCAGGAGCAGCAAAACCAGAGATAAAGCGCCAGCACCACCCATTGCATCACGCCGGGGCTGCGTATTCGCCCGGCTTGAAGAATCGCCGGAACAGCCGCCAGAAGCAGCAGGATTCCGGCAATGCGGGCGATCGGCCCGAAGGGCTCGCCCAATTCCAGCACGAACTCCCAGGGAGTGGCGAAAGCGAAGACCACCAGCAGCAATTGGGCGATTCGGCGCAAGAGTCTCAATCCTTTCAAGCGTTCAAAGATACAGTTCCTCGGGCCCTGAGTGAGGTGGGCTTGTGCCCTGAAGGCCGCAGGCTTCGGCCCTTGAAGGCTATGGGCTTCCACCCTGAAGGGTACGGGCTTCAGCCCGTACGTTAAGCTCGCTCAGACCGAGGGGCTTTAGCCCCTGAGGGAATTCAATGTTGGGAAAGCCTAGAAACTCGAAGAGAACAGGATCTTCGGTCAATCGCGCTTCCACAGGGTTCGTGCGGATGTATTCCAAATGGCGCGCCCAGTCCTGCTTGTCTCGAATGCGGTGGTCAGTGAATCCCGGCTGCCAAATCTCTGCTTTCCATGCCAATTCCCGCCGGGCTCGAAATGAAAACCCGCCTTTGATCAACTGGGCTGCTTTTTCGATCGTTTCCCTTGGAGTTATGAGTAAATGCAGATGGTCCGGCATGACCACGTAAGCATGAAGAGTGAAGCGTTCTTTGGCGTAATGCTTGAGAGTTGCGACCATCGGCAGGGCCCAACGCTCGTGGCGAAAGAATGGCTTGCGGCCCGCAGTCTGCGTCGATAGAAAATAGCTGTCATTGCGTCGAATTGCATTTTCTCGAGTTGGCCGCATTATCTTCCCTCAGGGACTAAAGCCCGTCTTCTTCGTCGTTTGTGACGTACGGGCTGAAGCCCGTACCCTTCATCGATTGACCGTACCCGCCGCTAAGGCCCTTACCCCTTATCAATACCTCTGTGAATACACCAGCCCCGAATAGATCGAGACCCCGATCGACGACTGAATCAACGCATCGATGCTCTTGTTCATCAGGTTTTTCGCCGTCGAAGTGGGCACAAAAAGAATGTCGCGGTCGCGGATGGGCTGGTCCGGTTCCTGGCCGTGGAGCATGTGGTAGAGATTGAGGGTGGTTAGCGTCCGCCCGCCCTTCTGTTCGCGAATGAGCACGGCTTTGCCCGCGGCGGCGTTGAGCGACGGCCCCCACGCCAGCGAAAGCGCCTGCACCACGGTGAGTCCCTGTGCGGGGTCCACGGGAAATCCTCCCGGCCGCACCACGTCGCCAATCACGTACACCAGCCCCGCGCGGCTCACCTGCACAATGTCGCCGGGCTTCAGCTCCGGGTTGTGATCGGCGCCTCCATCGGTCCCGCCTGGGTCGAGAACCACCGGGTGCGGAGTTTTGGGATCGTCACGATGATAGATGTTCACCAGCCGCCCCGCCGCCGGAGCCAGCCCCTGCGCGGCCGAGATCAAATCGAGCAAGCGATGATGAATCGTGTAAGGGTACACACCCGGCCGCGCCACTTCGCCCAGCACGCTCACATCCTGCCCGGCATAAGTCGTCACGCGCACCAGAACCTCCGGATGCAGGAGCATGCCCTGCGCCACCAGCGCCGCCGCAATCGCCTGCGCCGCCGCTTCCTCATCCATGCCGCCAATCTGCACCTCGTTTACCAGCGGCAGCATCACCTGTCCGTTCGCCTGGACACGCACCAGGGAATGAAACTCCGGCGTGTGATACTCGCTGACATCGAGATAGTCGCCCGGTCCGATGGGCGCAGGCATGGGTGCCAGTTCCAGCGCCGCCGGCGAAGGCCCGGCCGGGCTCGCGCCTTCCGCATTGCCCCATTCCTCCGGCGCCGTTCGGGGATTCGTGGGATTCTTCGGCGCGGGCTCCGGCGTGGGGTGAATCACTCCGCTGGGCAGCCCTGAAGTGCTCGGCGTAGGCGGCTGTGCGTGCGCCGCGCCTCCTACAACCAGAGCAACCAGAACGAAAACAGTGACTTTCGCAGCGGTTGGATGAATCGATTCCAGCAAGAGCACACCTCCCACCGCCAGCCACAGGCCGACGAAGAGCGTGATGGCGAGATACAGCGGCAGATCCGGCGCAACCGGCTTTGCCGGCTGCAGGGCGTAGTCCACCACCGTGATCGAAGAGGCGCGCACGCCGGCGGTCAATCCGGCTTCCTCTACTCGTTCCACCACGCGCATGTAGACTTCGTGGCTGGAGTTGGCCTCCTGCCGCATTACCTCGTATTCCGTAGCGGCCGCATTCAGCTTCAACCCCTCGTAAGTCAGTTCATCCAGGCTCCTGCGCACCATCTCTTCGCGTTCCTGGGCTGTCTGCCAGGCGCTGCGGAACCGTTCCACGAGCTTGGCGTCCTCGGCTTTGGCCTGCTTGTCCAGGTCCTGCAACTGGCGGCGAATTTCCACCACGCGCGGAAAGTTGGGCCCGTGCTCGATGCTGAGCTGCGCCTGCTCCTGCTCGAGGTCGCTGCGCCGCGTGTGAATCTGCTCCAACAGCGCCGTGGCGAAGTTCCCACCGTCGGCCTGAAGGTGCGAGCTCGAAGCGAACACCAGCTCCGGATTGCCCGTCGATGCGGCGTGATACTCGGCTTCGCGGAGGATGCGGTCCGTGGTGGCCGCAACAAGCTGCCGGCCCAGCTCGTCGACCTCCAGCATGGTGGAGTTGTGCTCGGTCTCGCCGGGGTCGCCGCCGGGCAGCGTCTCCGGTGCGCTCAGGATTCCATGGTCGGTCTCATACGAAGCCAGCCGCAGCCGGTCCTGCTCCACGCGCGCCTTCAATCCCTTGAGCTGGGCCTCCAGCCAGCCGGTTGCCTGCGCCGTGGCCTGCAGCCGCGAATCGCTCTCCTGCTCGAGGTAGGCGCGAATCAGCGTATTCACCACGGTGGACGACAGCGCCGGATCCCTGGAGCGAAAGCGAATCTCCATGTCGAAGGTGCGCGGAACGGTTTGCACATGCAGCCGGCGCTCGAACCGCTCCAGCAGCCAATCCTGCGCGCCGGGCGCGGGAGCCTCAGCACGAAAGCCCGGAAATTGGCGGTCGAAGCTGCCTTTGAAGGCGGGCGCCTCGTAGAGCCGCAGCCCGGTAATCACCTTCCAGGCAAGCTGGTCGCTGCGAAAGACGTTGGCCAGGGTTTCAAGCTGCAGTGGCGCGGAAAGGATCGACGGAGACGCCCCCTGCTCCGCAGCCTCCATTCCCAGCGGGGCAGCAGGCGTTGTGCGCAGCGCCACTTTGGCGCGCGCTTCGTACTGGCTGGGCGCGATCAGGCAATACAGCAGGCAGGCCAGCAGCAGTCCGCCGATGATGCCCGCGGCGAGAACGCGCCGGCGAACGATTGTCTCCCAAAGCTCGCGCAGAGATATCGAGGAGCCGGGCGGGCCGGCAACTGAGGTGATCCGAAGCTGGGGGGGATTCGGGGACGCGTATTGAGAAGCGGGACTGTCCGTCAACTGCAACCAACCTTCGCGGCGAGAATTCCCCAGCGGGGTCAATGCCCGGTCAACAACTCAGCGCTAGGGAAAGTTGCAACAAAGATTGATTGATTATCGGACAATTGTAAGCTCGGCTCAGCGCTTTGACAACCGGAAAGAAACGCTAACGAAAGTTCGCTGGCGGAATGCGCGAAAGCGATGGCCAATAGGAGGTCGGGGAACGAGCCTGTTCTCTCCAGCGATCCGATCAGGCCGATACCAGAGCGCTTTTCGACAAATACAAAGGGAGAATGCACGCGCCCAGCAGGCCCGCTTCCGCGCCAAGTTTCGCAGGTAGCACCTGCGTCCCTCCGCCAGGCATTCCCCCTGATGCGGCTCTGCCCGGCGCGGTGAGCGCATAGACATAACTGCGCCGCTCCAACTCCTCGAACATTGAAGGCGCAAAGAGGTCCCACGAGTTAACGACCCCTCCGCCGATGACGTAAAGAGGCAGATTGAGAATATTGATCAGCCCGGCCAGACCGATTCCGAGTGCTCTTCCGGTCTCCGCGAAGATTGCCTGTACATCGGCATCGCCGCTCCGGGCAGCTTCGGCCAAATCGAGGGCCGTCAGCGATGCGCCATTGCCCTTGAGGGCGGCAAGCGCCGGTGCTTTGCCGGCGGCAATCCGGCGCTCCGCGGAGTTCATCAGCCCAGGCGCGGCGGCGCAGACCTCCAGGCATCCGGTGTTGCCGCATCCGCAGGTCGGTCCGTCGGGATAGATGGTCATGTGGCCGGCTTCGCCGCCCATCCCGGTGGCCCCGTGCCATAGCTTTCCATCCAAGATGATTCCGTTTCCAACGCCGGTGCCCAGAGTGAGCATGCACAGCGAATCGATTCCCAACTGCTTTCCCAGGCCAAGCGTATACTCCGCAAGCACGGCGGCGTTGGCATCGCATTCAATGGCGACAGGCATGCGCAGCCGCTTTTCCATCTCGCCCAGCAGGTGGAATCCGTCCCATCCAGGAAGGTTGGGCGGATGATGAAGACGTCCGGCCGGTAGCTCCAGCGGGCCCGGCGACCCAACGCCGACGCCGGCCAGTTCACGCCCCTCCGAGCAGCGATCGATCAGCTGACGGATGGCCGTGCACATGTCGTCGACCACCGCAAGCGGTCCGGCCTCGAGCCGCGTTCGCAGCGCGACCGATTCCAGCACGCCATCGCCGGGCGTATATGCGGCCACCCGCAGGCTGGTTCCACCAAGATCGACGCCAATCGTAAGCGCTTGCCTCTTTTCCAAGGCCATTTCAGGTCACCGTTGATGCGCTTCAGGATGCTTTATTCGGAATGGAAACTCGCCCGAGTAAGTGTTCAAAGGGGAAGCTTTCGGCGTCTCGCCGAAAGCATTTATGGAAACGATACCACATAGAATACACGCGTGGAAATGCAAGGTTGCACTTTCCGTCGATCCTGTCCCTTCGGCACCCTTTCCGGTGCGGGTGAGCGCTGTTTGTTTTGACCTTCGCCGCCTGGTTTCGTCTCGCGGCAGGACGAAGCAGGTCTGCGTGGGACTCAATTTGCAGGGCCGTCAACGGCATGAGTTTCCAAAGAGCAAAGATGGGAGATTGTTTCGTGGTCAAAAGCTATGTGAACAGCATAGACTTGCTGTGCGGCGCGATCTTCTCCTTTGACTGATCGAAATGACTAAAAAGAACCTGCATCCTACCCTCAGCCAGGTTGCGCGAGAAGCGGGCGTAGGCACCACGACTGTCTCTCGCGTCATCAATGGCGGCTATCGTGTAAGTCCGGATACGCTCGCCCATGTACGCCGCGTGATCGAGAATCTGGGTTACATGCCCAACCAGGCCGCGCGGACGCTGAAAGGCCATCGGACAAAGACCATCGGCCTGGTCATTCCCAGCATTGCGGACCCTTTCTTTTCCAACTGCGCCGAAGCCGCGCAGGCCATTGCGCGCGCCAACGACTCGCTGCTGATTGTCACGGTCACGTCCAACGATCCGCGCACCGAGATTGAAAACATCAACGTTCTGGTGCGCCATCGCACCGATGGGCTGCTGATCGTGCCCGCCAATTCGCAGAGCCAGTCCCTCCGCGAACTGCTCGACCGAGTGGCCGTGCCGGTAGTGTCCTTGGACCGCCCGGTTGCCGACTCATCGATAGCATCGGTGGTGTGCGATAACTTCAAAGGCGCAATCACCGGAACGCAGCACCTTATCGATCATGGCTACAAGCGCATCGTTTGTCTTACCGGCGAAAGCACGCTCTACACCATTCGCGAGCGCATGCGCGGTTATCGCAAAGCAATGGAATCCGCGCGTTTGGAATGTATCTTCGATACGTCGGTAAAGGACTATAAATCCGCCGAATACGCCATCCAGAGCCTGCTCGACGGGCCCGACCCGCCGGATGCAATCTTTGCCACTAAGAACAGCACCACGATCTACGCCTTTGAAGTTCTTCAGCGGCTCAATATTCCCATACCGCAATCCATCGCCTTGCTGGGCTTCGACGATTTCGAGCTTGCCTCGACCGTCCGTCCTTCCATCAGCGTTATCCAGCAGCCGGTGGAGGAGATCGGCCGCCGCGCCGCGGAGATTTTATTCGACCAGTTGCTCGATGAGCGCAAGGCCGGCGCGCCACCATCAAAGCATCCGCTGCAGGTGAAGCTGCAGACGCGCCTCATTCAGCGCAGCTCCTGCGGATGCGTTCCGCCCAATGCCTGACCGAAGCAGCGCCTAGCCGCGAACATGTTCCACACCCGGCCTTGAAAGGGCACGGCTTCACAGTTTGTTGAGAAAGTCGGAAACGGGAGGGTACGGGCTTCAGCCCGTACATATGTCCCGGAAAAAATGACGGGGCTTCAGCCCTCGGGAAAATCCCAGCTTCGCACCGAGGACTCATTCAAAGATTCCCGGCATTTAATGCGGCGAATTCGGAGCGGGCGTGAAAGTGTTCGGCGTTTCTGTCGAAGAGTGCGTGCTGTTCAGCTTGTCGCACAGCGCGAACTCCTGCATCGCCTGGTTGTGCAATCCTTCGCGCCTATAGATTCGGCCCAGCTTGAAATGAAGCTCGGACGAGTTAGGCGCGAGCGCGATCGCCTGCTGAAGCTCGTCCTGCGCCTTCTTGAGGTCGTTCTGGGCCTCGTACACTTTGGCAAGCTCATCGTGAATCCGCGGGTTCTTCGGCGCCAGAGCGACGGCTTTTATCAGGTAGGGCACTGACTTATCGAGCTCTCTTTGATCGGCGAGCAGAGTGCCGAGGTTGAGAAACGGCTGCGGGTCGGTGGGAGCGTTACCCTGCCACTCGATTGCGGTTTGGAACGCCGCAGCGGCCTTGTCCGGTTTGTTCAGCTCCTGCCAGCACAATCCGAGATTGTTTTCCGCCTCAACATACATTGGATGCAGAGCGAGCGCGTGCTCATAACTCGAAACCGCTTCAACAAATCCGCTTTCGTTGTACTTGGTTCGCCCCAGCAGATACCACGCATCCGCGTCGTTCGGGGTTTCACGGGTAACTTCGGTAAACCACTTATCGGCGTCTGCATAGTCGCCTAACAGCACATAATCGGATGCAACTGTCTTCAACTCCTCGACGCTCGGGCGCCGGAATTTTGCGCCGGCGGTAAATTCGGCCAGCGATTGCTTGGCCTGTTGCTCACGAAAGAGAACATAACCCAGCAGAAAATGCGCATCTGCGGAATCGGGATGGACGGCAATGTAACGATGGAGCAACGTTTCGGACTTGGCCAGCGCGCCCGCGTCAACCAGCGAACGTGCTTCCGCCAGCGGATCGGCAGGCTGCTGGCAGACCGCGGCTGGCAGGGCGATTGCAAGGAGGAGCGCGGCGAGTTTGCTTTGCAGAGTCATCACTCACGCTGTAATTATTGCTTGCCGCTGCTCGCGGTGCAAACAGCCATTTGGTTAAGCAGTTTTTGCAGGCTATTGAGACCGGGGTTGTAAACCAGCGCGCATTGCAGTGTGGCTCGCGCTGCCTGTCCGTCGCCCGCCATGCACTGCACGCGCGCCAAATTCATCGCCAGACCGGAAATGTCGCGATTGCTGTCGAATGCCCGGCGCAGTAGCCGAATGGCGTCATCGAGCTTACCCTGCTTGGCGAGCAGCGTCCCCAGGTTCGACAGAGCGGTCAGATCGACGGGATCCAGCTCAAGAACGCGGCGAAATGCCTGCTCGGCGGCCTGGCTGTCTCCGCGCTCGGCGCACATATTGCCGAAGGCGTCGAGCGCCTGCTTGTCGTTTGCGATCGCGTCCCTCTGCTCGAGTAACTCACTCCACGCCGCGCCCTCAAACGACCGCTCGCCTTCGAGCAATAACTGATAACTTGCCATCGCCAGGTCACGCTTTGTCGCTCCCGGAGAAAAGATTGGACTAAGTTCGTCTTTGGATTCTTCGCGAGGTTTCGCATTTTCCGGCATGCGAAGAATGCGATGGTCGGTCCAGGCTACGTGGGGAATGTTTTCGGCCCCGGTGCGCCGCATATGGCAACTCGTGCAATCCTGGTTCTCCGGGTGGTGCGTGGTGGCAAACTCCGGCTGTGAGTGGCAGGCAAGACATTTGCCGCGGTAAAACGCAGCCTTTTGTTCTGGAGTGGGTGTGAAATGCGGATCATGGCAGCTCGTACACGACATCTTGTCGCCGCTGATGCGTTTGCAGGTACTTTGGCTAAGTTGCTCCACCTCGCTCACCCCACGTGCCGTTATGTCCGCTCCTCCGCGAACATAATATGCAACGTAAGTTGAGATCGAATCGCCGGGACGATAATTCAGCGCCGACTGACCCACACGCTCGACCGACACATCGCCCTCGAGATGACAACTGATGCAAACCGAATCCCTCCGGTCCGCATTGAGATGCGCGGGGTTCACAATGGGCGATTTGCCACCGGAGCGAACATGCTCGGCCGAATCTCCGTGACACGCTTCGCAGATAATTCCTCCATGCAGAAAGGGAAGTCCGCGAAAATGGTTGATCGTGCCGGCATCGCTGGCCTGCACGGCGCTCATGTGGCAGCGAAGGCAACCGCTCTGCATGGGCAGCGCGGGAGGTCTCTGCCGCATCTCGGCGAGGCCGGGCTTCATGTCGTAGCTTTGCGAGGCGGCGTACCACGCGACAGGTGATTCAAAAAGGTAGTTGTCAACAGAATAGAGATAAGTGACTCCTAAGTGGCCCGAGCCGAGAAAATAACTCAGCGTCCACTTACCCAGCGGTGCGGATGTTTGGGTATCGCGGCGCGCCAGCACAGCCTGGCCATGATCGTCGGAGACATTGTAAGTCACGCCGGAGGGCTTGTGCACATAGGTCGCTGTTTTCAGGTTCGCAGCGGCAAGGCCGCTGGCATTTGCCATGGGAGTGGAAAGGTAAGTGCGATAGATGGATTCGTGACAATGAGCGCAGGCCGCATCCGCCTCCCGGACTGGCGTTGCCTGCGGCATCGCAGCGCGAGCTGCGAAGGCAAATGCGATCAGCAGCGGCAACACCTGTCTGCAGGTTCGCGTGCTATTGTGCGGAATTCTTGATTGTCTTGACGTCATTTGCCTGCCTGGCCACGGCCTCGCTGGCCTCCCTTTGCAGCCGGCTATAGGTCTGCATCTCTTTGAGAGCATCGGCGGAGTTACCTTCGGCCCGGTAAACCGAGGCCAGCAGGAAATGGATGCTTGGTTCTGCCGGGCTGTCTTTTTCCGCCATCAGCAGGTCAGGCAGCGCGTCGGCCTGCTTGCCCAGGCGGATCAGCGCGCGGCCGCGGTCGGTGCGCGCCTGCATCAGCATGGGGCAGCGCTCGATCGACTTGTTCAACTCCGACAGTGCGTCTTCCGCAGGGTCGTTGGCCTCGAGCATCGAGTTGGCCAGTTTCCAGCGCGCCAGGCAGTTATAAGGGTCGTTTTCGAGTTCGGCTTTGAACTCCGTCTCCGCCGATTCCCACTTGGCGATATTCCAGTAAGCGTCGCCCATGTGCATGTGCGTTCCCGGCTGGTGCGGAGCGAGGTCGATGGCTTTCTTGTATTCGACCAGCGCCAGGTCGTAGTTGTGCATGCTGGCGTCGATTTCACCGGAAATCTCGTGCGCCACAACCGAGTCAGGATCGATCTCATCGATCTTTTTCAGTGCGCCTTCCGATAGTTGCAGGTAGGTCTTGCCGAGTAAGTACCACGCTTCCTGATCTTTCGAGTTGCGCTCCAGAAAGTTATTGAGATAACCAGCCGCCTCTTCCAGGTTCTTGGCATTGATCAGAATGTGGCAGAGCATCATCTCCACCTGATCGTCTTTCGGATTGGCGCGCAGCGCGGCGCGAAGCAGGGGCTCCGCCTTGTTTTCCTCGCCTAACTGGAAGTAACTCATGCCCAGCATGGCGGCAGCGGTGGGCATGTTCGGATTGATTTCCAGGCCGTGTTGGAGAACCTCCGCGGCGTGGGGGTAGTCATGGGAGTTGAAATAGAGCATTCCCAGGTTGTTGTAAGCCGCGGCAAGATGCGGAGCCAGTTTGATCATGGCCCGGTATTTTTCAATCGCCGTTGCAACCTGATTGTGCCCCTGAGCCGCTTTGGCCTGCGCATACAGTTGCTGCACCTCGGGTGTGACTTCATCGTTCGCCTGGCGGGCAAGGGCTGGAGCGGCCGCAAGAACGATCAGCCACACAGCCAGCAGACGCTGCGCCCATTTTGATACCGACGCCGACCGATGCCTGTCCATAAAATGCCATTATAAACCGCTCCGAATCGGGCGGATTTGCAGCGCCGACATCAATTCATGACTTACCACCCGCAGAGCTTGATTCACAGGGATCTATCTTCGGCCTGCGAAAAAGAAAAGCCGGGTTGCTTTTGGGCAACCCGGCAATCAAGAGACAAACATGTGATGCAAACTCAAATTGAGTTCGGCCGCAAGTTAGAAAGTCAAATGGAAGCTGACCTGGCCTTGTCGGTTCGCCGGGTAATTGCCCGGTGTTCCTTGCGAGGTGACCACTCCAAATGTAGAGTCGTCCACATTGGTGTCTGGTCCATTGAACTGCGTGCGGTTGAAGGCGTTGAAGTAATCGACCTGAAGAATGCCCTGGAATCGTTCGCCCATGTAGAAATGCTTTCTGGCGTTCAGATTTTCCACGGCAATCGCGGAGTTTCTCATTCCTCCGTAGTTCCGCTGGGCATTGCCCAGGACGAACTGCGAAGGGGTGGGTGTAAAAGCTGCGGGGTTGAACAGCGGCGTGCAGACCTTGGTGATGAAACAGTCGCGCGCCTGGGTGTAGTGGGCCGTGCTCAGTGACACAGAAGGGTTCCGGTCGGGACGATCGAAACCGTTGGGGAAAGGAGTTCCGTTTTCGCCGGGACTGAGCGCGCCGCCATCCTCATAGTCGAGGATCCAGCCAACCTGCCATCCGCCGACAAGGTTACCCAGTTTTCTGTTGTTGACGAAGTGCTTGCCGGGGCCGATGGGCAACTCGTATGTGCCGCTGGCCTTCAACGTGTTCGGTTCGTCGGAAGTGGAAATAGCCCATTCCGGCGCCTGGTTGTACTTGTTGATGCCGCCCGAGGTGAAGCTCGAGAAGCCGCTGTTCGTGTTGTCCATGAGGCGCGAGAGTGTGTAGCCCACCAGGAAGTTCAAGCCATTGGTGAAGCGCTTCTCAATCTCGATCTGGGCGCTCTGGTAATAAGTTGTGCCAAGGCCTTCAAAGTTGTTGAAGATGTACGAGTACTGCGGGTAGGGCTCGAGCGCCTGGGCCACCGTTGCCGATCCTCCGAAGTCACGCACAAAATTGGCATAGGGTAGATTCACGCCATCCAGGGTTGTCTGGCCGGCCACAAACGCATCGTTCAGTTTGGTAGCCAGGGAAAGATACGACGGATTCAACTGGTCAATGCGGTTGTTCTGGCTGGGCAGGTGAATGACGCGGTTTCCAACCCATGCGGCCTGTACGCGCATGCTGTAGGGCAGTTCGCGCTGCACGTTGATGTTCCACTGCTGGCTGTAGGGCGCGTAGCCGTCGTTCGCGCTGAACGCATCGATCTGCTCGCCGCCTCCCAGCCCCGGGCTGAACGGTGTCGCGTTCACGGCGGGTATCGGATTCGTGTCCCAATCTCCATTCGAGGAAGTGGTGCCTCCCGTTGTCGGACGGGCGAAGGAGCCTGTCAGCAGGTTGCCGTAATTGACCGCAACTTTGTTGGTCCCGTATTCATACGCACCGCCATCCAGGAACGCCACGTCCAACCCGCCCTGAAGAACGGTCTTGGAGTTCAGCTCGTAGGCAAAGCCGAAGCGCGGGCCGATGTGGGTGAAGTGGGTCGAGGCGCGATTGAAACCGGCGCAACCGGTGCAGTTGCCGAATTGGGTGGCCGATCCGGGAATGCCGCTGGCCGCGGGATCGGTCCCCGGCTTATCCGGATCGAAGAAGACGATTAGATCGTGATTCTCGGTAAACGGCACCTGAATGTCCCAGCGAACGCCGATGTTGAGAGTGAGTCTTGCGGTGAGCTTGATATCGTCCTGGACATAGGGAGAAAGATCCACGTTGCGGAGTTCGAGCTCCTGGGAGTTGCTGCGATTCGCCGAATCTGGAAGGCCGAGCAGGTAGCTGGCAAAGGCGTTACCGCCGGCGCCGGCGAGCGAAGTTTGCTCGGGGCTGAAGTTGAAATGTCCGCCTTCGGTCTGCTCCTCGTTGTCGTCCTGGTAGGCGCGTCGGAATTCGCCGCCGATATTGAAGGTATTGCGTCCCTTCGACCACAGCCAGTTGTTCACAGCCGCGATTCCCAGCTTGCGGTTGATGGACTGGTACCACGACCCGCTGGTGCCCCAGCAGGTGTAATCAATGGAATTGTCGCATTGGTCGCTGTTGGTGCCGAAGGTGATGTTCGGCGGAATGTTTTCATTCACCACCGTTGGCGACGTGTATCCCTTGGTGATGTTGAACTGGTTGTTGATTTCGCCTTCCCAACCCACACCGGCGGTCATCACCAGGTGCGAGGTCAGCGCGTTGCTGTAGTTCAACAGGAAGATGCTGCCCAGCGACGGCTCGGACTTCTGGCTGTTGAGCGGGTTGGGAGCGATGACCACCGGGTTGTAGTCGAAGCTGTGCGTGCTGTAGCTGTTGCGCCACTCGCTGTAATGGAGGCTTTGTGTCGGGGTGAGCGTCTGGTCGATGACGAATCCCCACACGTGCTGAAGGTTGGGGTTGATGAAGGGCGCGAAGCTCTCATTGTCGATGAATCCGCCGGGGCCGCTGCCGGGACGATCGGGATTAGGAATGTACTGCAGCAGCGCTGAGGAGTTGGTGCTGATCCTACCGGGCGGGATTACGTTCAATTTGCCGTTGTATTCAAACTGCTTTCCAGTGGTCGGGTCATAAATGTTGTTCCCGGTGGCGGCGGACCAGGCGCTGAAGTCGCCGGTCTTCTCTGCGGTGGTCGGGACCGTCGACGGGTTTGTGTTCTCGTTGTTCTGCTTGTACCACTCCTGGCTGTAGTGGCCAAAGGTCTTGTTGCGGCCGTCGTAGAGGTGGGGAATGCGGATGGGGCCGGCAATGTCGAAGCCGTAGTTGTTCTCGTGATCCGGCGGGGGCGTGTTGACGCCGCCAAAGGCGGGGCCGTTGAAGAAGCCGACGGAGTCGAAGTAGCTGTTGCGATTGATCTCAAACAATTCGCCGTGGTATTGGTTAGTGCCCGACTTCATCTGGTAAGTCAGCGCGCCCTGGCCGACACCGAATTGAGCGGAGAACGTGGAGCGCTCGACTTTCGACTCTTCCACCAGGTCATACGGCGGATTGAAGTTAGTGGTGTAGCCTTCGGTCTCGGGCTGCACGTCGGGGATGCCGTTGTAGACGATCTCCTCTTCGAAGTCGACGCCGCCGCTGACGCGGTGCGAAAAAGTGCTGCCGGTAGTTCCAGGGGCAAGGAATTGCAGCGAATCGATCTGGCGACCGCGGCCGGCAACCTCCTCCGGCAGCGCTTGGACGACGACCGGTTCAATCTCGCTGCCCAGCTCCGGCTGGGTCGTGTTCAGCGCAATCTGGTCCGCCGTCACCTGGACGGTTTCGTTGGCCGCGCCGGCGCTGAGGGTAAAGTCAATCGTTGGAGTGGTACTGACGTCAACGTTGACGGCCTTCTTGATTTCCTTCTTGAAGCCGGTGGCCTCGACGGCGACAGTGTATGTTCCAGGCGTAAGCCCTTTGAAGGAGTATGTCCCCACGCTGCTCGACACCGTGTGATCGGCGATAGACGTGCCTTCATTGGTGATGGTTACGTGGGCGTTGGAAACGACGGCGCCGCTGGTGTCGGTGAGGGTGCCTGTGATTCCGGCGCTGGCCTGGCCCAAAGCACTACGGGGCGCCAGCAGCACGAGGCAGGCAATTGTGAATGCGAGCGCGATTGCAATCCGTGATAATCCGATGGGCAGACGCGGCCTGCGGCTCTCCTGAGTTGCGGGTGTGGATCTCACTGTGTCTCCTTCAAAAGCTTTCAGTTGGCTAGCGAACCGTGATGTCAGGCCTGAACAACTTGGAATGGAGTTGTCCGGACTGTTCCTCCGGGGATTCTGGAATCGGTACCATCTGGCGGTGGTATCGTTTCCATAGCCGCCAAATATACTTCCGCAAAGATTGCAGTGTCAAGGAGAAATTTTGTTGCGATACCGCCGCGCCCGTTTACGAAGTAGAGAATCTGCAGATTCGTACCCGGCCGGGTGGGATGAGATGCGGGGTTTGGCGAACCAAACAGGACGAATGTGCGCCCAACTCATTGTCTGTGCTGGAACGGAGTGACGGCGGCCGTTGCCCGGACCGGCGCCGGTCCGGTATTCCCATTTGAGAACGTGGCCGTGATTCCTTTCCCCTCTTCAATCGTGTAGATTCGATCGACTGCCGGCAGTTTCACGGTTTCCATCTTGCCCGAAGGCCAGTGAATTTCCGCGGTTCCGGCGTCGGTAGCGTCGCCCAGACCGAAGTGCAGCCGCGGATCGTTGCTGGAAACGTAACTGCCGCCGCTCAATACGTCCCGTCGCTGGCGGATTCCGTTGGCGGCCAGGTAAACGGTGGCGCCCACGGCGTCGCGCGGGCTTTTCGGTCCGCCCACAAGCTTCAGTTCGATCCAATGATGGTGGTCGGGGTTCACATTCTTGAGAAGCAGTGGGGGGCCATCGAGACGATTGATCACCACGTCGATCTTTCCGTTGTTGAACAGATCGCCGAACGCCGCGCCGCGCCCTGAAATCACCTCCGCCTCGCCCGATCCCCTCACCGGAGGCACCTCTTCGAATTTGCCGGCGGCGTTATGGAACAGCAGCGGCCGCTCCGCGTACGAAGTTCCCCAATCCTCATGATCTGCAATGGGATAGATGTGGCCGTTGATCATCATCAGATCGAGCCAGCCGTCGTTGTCGTAGTCCAGGAACCCGGTCCCCCATCCCAGGAAGGGAATCGAAACCTTGCCGATGCCCGTGCGCATGCCCACATCGGTAAAGCTGCCCCCGCCGTCGTTGTGAAACAGCAGCTTGGCCTCGTCGGAGAAGTCGGTAATGGCAAAATCCAGCAGGCCGTTGTTCAGGTAGTCGCCGGCGGCAACGCCCATCGCGGCCACTTCGCGACCGTCCTCATTTAATCCGAAGCCGGAAGTCAGGCTCACATTGTCGAAGGTGCCGTCGCCGCGATTGAGGTAGAGATAACTCAAGGTCGAATCGTTGGCCACCAGCAGATCGACCTTGCCGTCGTTGTTCACGTCGGCAAACAGCGGCGTCAGCCCGTAATAGCGGTTCACTTCGTCGCCCACGCCCGCCTTGGCGCTCACGTCGGTAAAGGTCCCATCGCCATTGTTGTGGAAGAGATGGTCGGGCTCTCCCTGCAATCCGCGCGGCCCGCACATCACCACCACTCCTTTGAACTCGCAGGTGTTCATGCCTGCGGCCGGAGTTCTTGGATAGGGAAGGTTGTTGCGGTCGAAGTGAACGTAGCCGGAGACGAACAGGTCGAGCCGTCCGTCACCGTCGTAGTCGCCCCAGGTGGCGCCGGCAGACCAGTTGCCCAGCGTAACGCCGGCCTTCTCGGCCACATCGGTAAAAGTGCCGTCGTGATTGTTGTGATAAAGCCGGTTCTTGCCCCAGTTGGAGACGAAAATATCCGGCCAGCCGTCGTTGTCGTAGTCGGCGATGGCCACGCCGAAGCCCCAGCGGTCGTTGGTCACGCCGGCTTTGGCGGCCAAGTCGGTAAATGTGCCGTCGTGGTTGTTGTGGAAGAGCGCGGCGTGCGGCGGCGTCTCCTTGCCGTCCATCGCGTTGAATGTAGAGCCGTTTACCAGGTAGATATCGAGCCAGCCGTCGTTGTCGTAGTCGATCAGACCGACGCCGGAGCCGTTGGTGTCGATAATTAGACCCTTGTCGGCCGCGCCCATCTTGTGCGACCAGCCTAACAGGCCGGCGGCTTTGGTCACGTCCGCGAAGATCACCGGGCCGGAATCCACCAACCCGCCGGCAGTAATGGGCAGTTTTTGTTGGTCGCTCTTCGCGGACTCCTGTGCGCCGCTCCCGGCGGCCGACCGCGGTTTGGTCCCGATCTGCGCCGCGAGCGGTATCAAGGCTCCCGCCAGGGCAATCAGCAATGCCATCGCACCGGCAAGCAAACGGCGCAACCGAGGCAACAGGGTTCCTCCACCGAATGAGTCTAACGCAGGGGCAGTGCCGCCGCCGCATACGGCTGCTTATCGTATACTCCTGTTGGCTTTTTGAAGTGGTGCTTTGAATGCGCCTGACGCAGGCAACTTTTCGTTTTCCCGGTTCACCGTCCTGGGGTTTACTGTCCTCGAGTGGTCCGGCTTGGATCGTTTGGACCGCGGCCATCCTCGTCATTCCGGCTGCTTCGTGCCACAGCCAAACGGCGACCTGCCCCGCAGCTCCCCCACACACCGCGACTCCTGCGGACACCGCCTCTATCAACGGCAACTACGCCGATGCGGAGCAACTCTACACCCAAGCTCTGGCCCAGCGCCCGCAGGATGCGGAACTGGCCGGCGCGTTGGTGCGCACGCTGCTGCACGAAGGCAAGATTGCCGAGGCGTCCGCCCAGGCGAACTCGAACCTGGCCGCAAATCCGCATTCGGCCGCCGCGCTGACCGCGCTGGCCGAGGTGCAATTGCGCCAGGGCCAGCCTTGGGAGGCTATGCGATCCCTGGATGCGGCTTTAGGCGCCGATCGCTGTTCCGCGCGCGCCCATCTCATTCGCAGCCGCGTGCTGCGCATCGACTCCATGTATGCCTCGGAGCGCGCGGAGATTCAGAAGGCATACGACATCGATCCCAACGATCCCGATATCCAGCAGGCCTGGAACAGCATCGTCTCGGCGGCGCAGGAGATCGCGGGAACCGAGCAGTCGTTGGCCACAATGAAAGACCTCGACGCCGAGACCCGCAACAAGGCCGAGGCGTCCATTCATGCGCTGATGCCGCTGCTCACCGAGAACTCGCAGACCTGCAAAGTCCAGCCCACTGCGCCCTCCGCCGTTTTGCCGCTCCTGCCTTCAAAACAAGACGGAAAACACATCGACGGCTACAAGCTTGAAGTGCAATTTCCCAAGGGCAACCCAAAGCTGACGCTGGACACCGCCGCTTCAGGCCTCTTCATCACGCGGGCGCTGGCCGATGAGAACGGTTTCCATCAAGGCCCCGACGATCCGCCCGGGACCGTCCGCGTCGCCAGTCTGCACATCGGCCCGCTCGAGTTCGGCGATTGCATGGTGGGCGTGAGCGATACGCCGTTCGCGGGCAAAGGAGACGGCTCCATCGGCGCCGACATGTTCGCGTCCTATCTCATTACCATCGATCCCCGCGACGCGAAGCTCTCGCTCGATCCGCTGCCCCGGCAACCCGGCCCGTTGCCCGGGGATCGCTCCGCTACCGCCCAACTAGCGGACTATATGCCCGTCTATCATCGCCGCCAATACCTCCTGGTGCCCGTGGAGCTCGACAATAAGGCGCGCAGGCTCTTTGTTGTGGATACCGGAATGCGCTTGAGCGCCATGACTTCGGAGACGGCGCACTCCATCTCGACGGTGAAGATGAACTTCACCAACCCATTGCAGACCGCATCCGGCCCGCCCGCGCAGGTCTATCGCGACAGCTTCGATTTCGAGTTTGCCAACCTCTCCCTGAAGCACCAGAACCAGGTTCTCGAGTTCGATCCATCCGCGATCGAGCACAATGCCGCCTTCGCGGTTGCGGGCCTGCTGGGCTTCGATATGCTGCACCTGCTCACCATGCATCTCGATTATCGCGACGGCCTGGTGAAGTTCGAGTCGACCAACCCCGAAGCGGCGCCCCCGGCAGAGATGGGAACCATGACCGCGTCCGCAGCGCAGGCATCGGAAACTCAGCCTGCCGGCCCCGCATGTCCGCAACTCCCCGACAGCGACTTTCCCATCAAGTCAACCATGGAAGCCAAGGTACAGGGGGCGCTGGACTCCGCGCACCTCAAGCCCGGAAAGGAGATCTGGGTTAGCGTGGTGCAGGGATACTCGCTCCCCGAGTGCACTCTCGATCGCAACGCCACGCTCTACGGCCGCATTATGGCCGCCTCGTCAGCGAAGAATCCCGATGCATCGGAGCTGGCCATCGCCTTCGATCGCGGCGACTGCGTGGGCCATCCCAGGCATCAGCTCTCGCTCAAGCTGATCGGTCTGCTGGCGCCGCCGGGCGCAGCCAGCGGCTTGCATGAGGTCGTCCCCACGGAAGTGGCCGGTGGCGCTCGCCAGATATCCACCACGCTTGCTCAGACCGACGGCTACGACCCCGCACTCCGCACCGACAGCCTGCCGAAGACCGTGCATCCGGGCCTGATCGTTGGCATGAACGCGCTGAGCCTCGATCCCCAGGGCGGCCCCGGATGCAGCGCCCGCATCAGCAGCAAGAGCCGCAGCGTCCAGCTAGGCGTCGGCGCGCAATTGATCTTCGCCGTCGTTGGCCCAGCGTACTAGAGCCTTCGCAAGTGGAAGGGTACGGGCTTCAGCCCGTACCTTAAAGCCTTGATTTTGACGGGGCTTCAGCCCCTGAGGGGATCGTTACTCAGAGTTTATTTCGCCATCGCCGCCATCCTGCCTGAGGCTGCCTCCATCGCACCCGGTTCGGTTCTGCCCAGCGTGTCGTAGAGCGGCTGAACCGGCCGCACCTGCGGATCCTCCTTGGCGACGGACACCGCCAGAATTCGGATGCTGTCATTCGCCGGCAGCGTCAACGTCCGCGCGCCCCGCGGCAGATCCATCCCGTAGACGAAGAGATAGCTGTACTGGTAGGGCTCATTCAAGCCATCGGGCGTGTGGTGGTGCGAGCAAAACCACGCCAGCGTTGCCGGCTTGATGAAGCCTGCGCGCAAGCCCAGGTAATCGTCGGGATATGTCGGCGACCAGTCGGGCGAGCCGGTGTTGTTGATGTCCCACGTGGCATGATGCGCCGAAACCGCCCAGTCCTTGCGCAGAGCAACCTGGTGCGCGGGTTCACTGCTGTAACGCCCGCCGCCCTCGGTCACAAAGTCCGGCCGCGGCTTCCACGCGCGCGTGTCCCACTGGCCGATGAATCCGCCCCAATCTTCTACCCACAGTGTCTCTGCGTGTCCACCGGCGCGAAACGCCGCCTGCTGGTCGCCATTGTCCGACGCGGCGATCACGTAAACACGGTTGAAGTCGCCTCGCGGCAACTCGATCGCCTGGCCCTTGGCAACCACCGCATCGGGCTTGCCGGCTCCGCCGGGAGCCAGCGTAAAGTCGACGCCATTCACGTTGAGCTGCGTGGGCAGCATCTCGGCCGGCAGCGCATCGCCCTGCTTGTCGAATCCACCGGTCGACTTGGTATCGTCATCGCTGGCCGCGGCAAGGTCGTACTTGAGCGCAATCGCCTGCGAATCGATGTCGTGCAAATGCGCCGGTGCCGCACCCAGCCGCAGCGCGAAAGTACGCGGCTGGTAGGGCTTGAATGAAGTTTCCAGCGCGCCATCCGTCAATGTCGGCGTGGGCGCATCGATCGCCAGTTCCTGCCCATTCACCTCGCGCGCGGATTCAATCGGCCCGGCGAACTTGACTCGAACCTGCGGAGCCGGTTTGCCGTCGAGTTCCACCATCCGCACAATCGTCTCATCGCTCATCTCCGCCTTCTTGAGCGCGAGAATGCGAATGTGCGGATCGCTGACGCTGACCAGCGAGAAGCTCTTGCCCAGCGCTCCCGCGTGCTTTTCCGTCTCAAAACCGATCAGCGGCGAGCTCAACCGGTACGCCTGCCAATCCGTCTGGCCCTCGCGCCAGTCGCCCGCGTGCCCGGCCAGCCCGAACAGAATCTCGTGATGTCCCCAGTCCTGATTCTCCTGGTCGGTAAATTCGCCTTTCATCATCTCGGCTCCGCCCGGCGTGCGGATCAGCGTCAGCCGCAAAGTATGGTCGTCGCGCTTATCCGACCCATTCTTCGCATCGGTCAGAATCGTCGCCCCGTATGCCCCGCTCTGGTCGGTCAAATCGATCCAGTGGTGCGACGCGACCTCGAACTGCCTCTCGGCCGCATTCGGCCGCTGGATCGTGCCAATTTCCCAGTTGTACGTCGCCATCGTGTTTGCGGCGGAAAGCGGAAACACGGCCTTGAGATTGGCGCTCAGCGTCCTCCAGTCGATCGATTCGCAGAATTCCACGCGATTGCCCGCATCGCCCGCCGCGAGCCGCACCGTCTGCACAAACTTTGAGCCCTGGGCTTCGCGCGAAACCTCCACCGCCACCCGCGCCGGCCCGTCTTCGACCACGCGAATCTTCGCCGGCCCGCCCACATAAGCGCGCGGTGCCGCCTGCTCCTGGTCGAAGTCCATGTTCCATGCCGGCCACTGCTTCGGCGCATCGTTCGAAATCGCCAGCCGCATCGGCGACGACAGCAGCTCTTTTCCCAGCGACTTATCGAAGATGCTGGCCACATCGCCGTCATCATTCAGCGCGATTTTGTATCGCGCATTTTCGAGCGATTTCTCGCTCACCTTCAGCTCGCCCGCGCCAGCAGGCGATTCCGCGCGGCGAACGTCGTACACCGCATATCCCACCGAAGGCGCCTTGGCCAGAAACAGCACCTCGCCGTTTTCCACCTGCGCCGGAACCTCATTTCCATCGGGACCGTAAACCCGCACCGCTTTCGGCGCGGCACCGGAGATGGGAATCGACGCCGCTACAACATCTTCGCGCTCGATGTTGAGCGGGTTGTATACGACCACCGGCGTCCCGTTCACTTCCGTGTCAAGGCCCGAGGCCACTGACTGCGTGGCGCTGGTCAGCACATCCGCGAACTGGTTCATCGCAATCACATCGTCGTTCCACGCAAATTCGTACGAGCGCGGCGTTGCCGTTCCCGCGCCCGTATCGTGAAACTGTCCACCCATCACCAGCGTCCACGCATTGTTCAGCCGCTGTTGCGGATACGGCCGCCCGCCCATCCACGCCGCCGCCACCGAGGCCTTCTCCGCCGCATCGGCCAGCAGCTCGTTCTTGCGATTCCAGCGCTTGTGGTAGGCCTCCGAGGTCAGCGACCCCGCGGAGTGATTGATGAGTTCCAGATCGCCCTTGTAGCGCGGCATCTTCGTCTGCATGTCCGGCTTGATGTCGAGAAACATCTGGTCGGCGGCCGACGAAATCACGCGCACCGGCCCGTCGCCCATCTTCGCCGGCGTGCCGTCTGTATCCAGCGCCGTCAGCGGCAGCCCGAACCCCCATCCCGGCGGCGGAATTACGGCCTCGCCCTGTGTCACGGTCGCTTCCAGCAGCTTCACTGACTCCTCATCCACCGCGCCGCCAATGTCCCCCGTGCCGATGTAGTGATAGTCCGCGAACACTCCCGTCGCCTTGCCGTCGATGTCGATGCGCTTCGGCCAATCCGTCGGCGGTTCGAAGCGCCTGCGCCCCTGCGCCGGTGCCGGCGGCGGAGGTGGTGTCTTGCTAAGGTCGTCGCGAATCCGGCTGCCATAACCACCCGGATTGAGCGCAGCCAGCACTGTCTCGCCATCGGGTCCTTCCCAAACTCCCACGTTGAAGGGAATCCCTTGAGGTGTCTCTTCCGGCGAGTCCGGGCCGCCCACCTTGGGCGCCGGCTGCCACGCCGCGCTCAGCTTCTGCGTCGAGAATCCCTTCACGCCAGCATGCGCCAGAATTGTGGGCAGGGAAGCCGGAAACCCGAAGCAGTCGGGCAGCATATATTCGGCGCTGGCCTTGCCGAAATCCTTACGGAAATAAGTATTGCCGTAGAGAACCTGCCGGATGATCGACTCGGCGCTGGGCAGGTTCACATCGCCCTCTTCCATCGACGAGCCGGCGGGATACCAGTTGCCCTTGGCCACATACTCCTTCAGCCGCGCATAGTCGTCGGGGTAGTACTCCTTCATCAGCCGGTAGCGATTGGCGCCCGTCCAGTTGAAGACGTAATGCGGATACTTATCGATGTAATCGAAGTTCACGCGCATCGTCTTCAGCAGAAACTCGCTGATCACCTGCGGAAACTCCCAGCGCCACTGCGTATCCAGGTGTGCATAGGGAACCACGTAAAGTGTTGGCTGCGTCGTGATGTCTGGGGCAGTCATGGTCTGCGCGCACGCGGGAATCGCAAACGCCGCAACGAGTGGAAGCACTAGGAATCTCTTCGCGAGAAGGAACATGGAACCTCCGCAATCAAAAAATGGATGGGTGCTCAACAACGAGCGTCAACGTGTGACTTCTGCGGACTCGAGCGGGGAAGCGGGCCGGAATGGTATCGTTTCCACCCGCATCATGCTATGATCGCCAGCAAATCGTGTCAAGGGACCTTTCGCATCGAGGATTGGCGGATGAACGCATTCACTGGATTCCGATTGGAGACGTTAACTCAGGACCTGGTCTACTCGGCCCGCCAGTTCCGCCGCAATCCGGGCTTCGCCATCACCGCCATTCTCACCCTGGCGCTCGGCATCGGCGCCAGCACCGCCGTCTTCAGCGTGGCCTACGGCGTGCTCATCGACCCCTTCCCGTACAAAGATGTGCACACGCTGGCAACGCCCAAGATCTGCTGGCCTGAGCTCGGCTACTGCGGCTGGCGAGCCTACACGCCGCAGCAGTTCAACGAGATCGCCGACAAGACCGACATCTTCAACGGCATCACCGCTTCCACCGTAGGCATGGTCGAGCTCACAGGCAACTTCGAGCCGCAGCGCCTGCGCGGCAATTACATTACGCCCAATACGTTCGATGTGCTCGGCGTGCAGCCCATCCTGGGCCGCGCAACAACTGACAACGATGTGCTCAACGGCCACGAAGAGGTCGCCCTGCTCAGCTATCGCTACTGGCAGGCGCACTTCGGCGGCAGCCCGTCGGTGCTCGGGAGCGTGCTCAATATCGATCGCCATCCCCGCGTCGTCATTGGCGTCATGCCGCCGCGTTTTCTCTGGCGCGGCGCAGACGTCTACTTGCCCATCCAGATGACCAACGCCTACGAGATCGAAGGCCAGCGCTACTTCTCGCTCGTGGGCCGTCTCAAGCCCGGCGTCACCGACGCCCAGGCCGCAGCCGAGCTAAAACCCATCTTCAACGACTTCTATTTGACCGCGCCCTTCATCTTTCCCAAAGACATCACGCTGGGCATCCTGCCCTTCGACGAGATGTTCAAGTCCGACCTGGCCAGCACCATCTACCTGCTGCTCGGCGCGGTCTTCGTGCTTCTCTTCATCGCCTGCGTCAATGTTTCGAGCCTGCTGCTCGCCCGCGCCGTCAACCGCGAACACGAGTTCGTCGTGCGCGCCTCCATCGGCGCCTCGCGCGCCAGGCTCATCCGTCATGCGCTCACTGAATCTCTGCTCCACGCCATGGGCGCGCTGCCCGTCGCCCTGGGCTTCGCTTATCTCGGCCTGCACGCCATCCTGCGCATCGTTCCTACTGACACTATTCCCGACGAAGCCGTCGTCACCATGAACTTCCCCGTGCTGCTCGGCTCGCTCGCTCTCGCCGCGGCTACGGTGCTCATCTTCGGCCTCGCGCCCGCAGTGCACAGTGCCAATCCGCGCCTGGCCGCAGCGCTCAGCGGAACCCGCTCCTCGGGCAGCCGCGCCCAGCGACGCGTGCTTTCGGGCTTCGTAGTCACTGAGGTTGCGCTTTCCCTCGCCCTGCTCATGCTCGCCGGCCTCATGGTGCGTTCGCTTCTTGCCGTCGAAAACGTGCCCGTCCCCTTCGCACCCGACCGCACCCTCATGATGCGCATCCCGCTTCCCGACGTGCGCTATCCCACCCCCGAGACCCGCTCTATCTTCTTCCGCGAATTGCTTGACCGCGTCCGCGCCATCCCCGGCGTCAGCACGGCCACAGTCGATGCGGCATTTCCCTTCATGGATATCTACGGCGATCGCGTGCAGATCGGCGGCCAGGTCGAAGACAAACGCATCGTCGCCATTCATCTCACCGATCCCGACTTCCTCGCCGCCTCTGGCCGGCGCGTTCTGCAAGGTCACTTCATCGACGCGCGTGAAGTCTCCGCGCAGTCGCATGAAGCGGTGATCACTCAGAACTTCGCCCAGCGTTACTTCGCCCAGGAAAACGTGATTGGCCGCACCGTCCGCCTGCCCGATTTCAAGCCCGACCGCAAGAACAAGCTCGCCGACGATTCCTTCACCGTCGTCGGCGTTATCACCGACCTGCCTTTCTTCGTCGGCTTCCGCGAAAACTACCCGCATATCTTTCTGCCTTACACGGTCGCGCCCGCCGCGGCGAGCACGCTCATCGTTTCCACCTCGCTGCCCGCGCTCGATCTGCTCAACCCCGTGCGCCTCGCGGTGCACGCGCTCGACAAGGACCAGCCCATCACCGACGCCATGAGCCTGCGCCAGATGCTCGACATGTACGGCTACGCCGGCCCGCGCTTCTCTCTGGCGCTCTTCGGCACCTTCGCCGCCGCCGCGCTGCTGCTCTCGCTGGTGGGTATCTACGGAGTTCTGTCGTTCATCACTTCGCAGCGCACCCAGGAGATCGGCATTCGCATGGCGCTCGGCGCCAATCGCGGCGATGTGATGTGGATGGTATTGCGCCAGGCCTTTGTGCTGGCGCTGATCGGTGTAGCCGTCGGACTGCCGCTGGCTTTCTTCGCCGGCAAATTCGCCAAGGACCAGCTCATCCACACCTCGCAGCACGACCCGCTCGCGCTCATCGCAGCCATCTGCGTCTTGCCGCTGCTCGCCGTTGCGGGAACCTACCTGCCTGCGCGCCGCGCCGCGAGAATCAATCCGGTGGCAGCGTTGCGCTCCGAGTAGGGGTGAGAAAAAGAAGGCTCTGCTCGATTTTCAATCGCCGCGACGGTCGGAGCAACCGCAGTCACTCCGGATTCCTCCGTTTCCTGCGAGCGCAATAATCCCGCCGAAAGCAATCCGCAGCGTGGTCATTCACGATACCGCAGGCCTGCATCCAGGCATACACAATTACCGGGCCGACGAATTTGAACCCGCGCGATCGAAGCTCCTTCGAAATCTTCTCGGCAAGCGGCGAACTCGCGGGAACCGGGCCGGTGTTCTGAATCGGCTTGTCGCCGGCCATGCCCCAGACCCAGTCCGAAAACTCCATCCCCGCTTCGCGCATATCGAGAAATATCCGCGCTCCGCCGATTGTGGCCTCAATCTTGGCACGGGAATGAATGATGCCCGGATTCTTCAGCAGTTTCGCGATATTCTTCTCGTTGAACCGCGCCACCTTCGCCGGATCGAATCCCTCAAGCGCGGCGCGGAACGCTTCGCGCTTGCGCAGCACGGTGATCCAAGCCAGCCCGGCCTGGAATCCTTCGAGCATCAATATCTCCCAGAGCGCACGGCTGTCGAACTCGGGAACTCCCCACTCGCGATCATGGTAAGCGCGCAGCAGCGGATCGCTCTCCGCCCAGCGGCAACGAATCTTGGCAAGCTTTGCGATGTCCATCCCCCCGCGCCGCTGCGCTTTAAGCGGCTTGATGTCCCATTCATCATAGGCGCCCCGGGCGCGTCCGCCGCGCAAGGCCGTGGTTATGCGGCGCGCTCCCCTCGCAGGATGCCGCCACGCCGACCCCAACTTCTTCTAATACTTGCGAGATTCGTCGATACTGCCGAAGCCGCTATCGATTTCTCTTCTTGCGAAAAAAATGGCGTGAGATAGAATGCAGGCAGGATTCAATCGACCCGCGAGATTCGGCGACTCGGAAGCTGTTTCTGGAGTTTGTGCAGAATAAGCCGCTTCCGACGATCTTCGCTGCGAGTCCCCGGGGCTCTCAGGTCCTTTTTGCCGATCTGCCGATGCGATACCGGTGTCCATAAATGGATTCGTATCGCAAGCAAGAACCGGACAATTTTCGTGCCTATTGTGTTCTCCGTTTTGTAATTCAAACCAGCCTTTTGCGGCTGAACACATTGGAGCATGATTATGGACCGGCGCATCGAGACGGCCGTCAGGATCATTCGCACCGAGATTCATCGCAACGTTCCCGTCCACGAACTGGCGCAGCAGGTGCGCCTTTCCACGAGCCACTTCATCCGGCTCTTCAAGGCCGAGACCTCCTTCTCGCCTAAGCAGTACGTGCGCTGCCTGCGCATGGAGCAGGCCGAGGCGCTTCTCAACGATTCCTTTCTGAGCGTCAAGGAGATCGCCGCCAGTCTCGGCGTGGGAGACCGGAGCCACTTCAGCCGCGATTTCAAGAAGCAATTCGGCAGCGCACCGGCGAACTTCAGAGATCGCGATCAAAGCCGGGAAAACGATGGCCGGTAACTTTCGCCACTGAAAGTCAACATTGGCCACATGGGCCGCAAACCCAGGTCAAATCTCGCTACAAAACACCCATAAACGCTACGGTTTGCCAATTGCCTCGCTCCTGTACCCAACTTAGACTTCCGCTGCAGTGATTCATTCTTCCCGCTGCCTGTAAGAAAGGGCAGGCAATAATCTCGACCGCGCGCATGGTTCAGGCGCGCCATCTCAGCCGATCCTGAAGCGCGAGCTTCAGGGCGCAGAGGATACGTGCGATGAAAAACCTCCCCCCGGTTCTACGTATCAATAGAAAATCCTTGCCATCGATTCGATCGCCTCGATCGTTCCGAATTGAATGGCCGATGACTGCGCTGTTGGTAGTCGCCACCGCTCTCACTGCTTTCGCATTTCTGACACCGGAGAAGCTGAATTCGGTTCTTGCCGAAGGCCAGTCGACGGCCTCCGGATCGCAAACCGCTCACGACCCCGGCGTACGTACCGACGCGGTCGATGCCGGCCAGCCACTCGCCAATCTTGCGCAAACCACCGGCGCGCCCCAATTCTTCAACAATGGACAGCAACGCTTCGAAGAGATCGAAGTTGTTCAGGGAGGAGCGAACAACGGCTTCGGGCCACGCTTCAACACGAATCAGTGCGCGAGTTGCCACGCTCAGCCCAATGTCGGCGGATCGAGCCCCAGCACTTCTGTCTATCCGTTCGTCGGACCCAATCCCGAGACCCTGGTCTATAACCTTGACGGAGCCGCCAATACTCTGCCGTCCTTCATCACCGCGGGTGGACCCGTACGAGAGGCCCGCTTCGTCCACTTTCTGAATTCCAACGGCAGCGTCAGCTCCACTGCCGATGGCGGCGTCCACGATCTGTTCACGATTCAGGGGCGCTCCGATGCTGGGAACTGCATCCTCGCTCAACCCGCTTTCGAGCAGAACCTTGCCCTCGGCAATGTGATTTTTCGCATCCCCACTCCGGTTTTTGGCGCGGGGCTCATCGAAAACATCAGCGACGAGACGATTCTGAACAACATGGCGCAGAATGCGTCGCAGAAATCGGCCCTGGGCATCGCAGGCCATCCCAACCACAACGGCAACGACGGCACCATTGCCCGCTTTGGGTGGAAGGCACAGAACAAATCCCTCGAGATGTTTGCGGGCGAGGCCTACAACGTGGAGATGGGCATCACCAACGAGCTCTTTCCCAATGAGCGCCCCAGCCCGGATGAAGAGTTGCTCTGGGGTCTGCCCGCCTCCTGCCTAATCAATCCCACTCCCGAAGATGCTACGAACTTCGTTGTGCCGGCGGAATCGCCGGCCACCGCGCGCAACGCTCAGGTTCCTTCAGACGTCGTGCAGTTCGCATTGTTCATGCGCCTGCTCGCGCCGCCATCAACATCCATCACCGGTATTCCCGGCAGTCCTTCGGCCAGTTCAATCGCCACCGGCAGCCAGCTTTTCGTCTCCATTGGCTGCGCCCTGTGTCACACGCCAACCCTCGTCACCGGGACCTCGAGTTTCGTCTCGGCGCTCAACAATGCCAATGCCAATCTCTATTCCGACCTGCTTGACCACAACATGGGCGTAAATCTGGCCGATGGCGTCTCTCAGGGTAGCGCGGGGCCGAACGAATTCCGCACCGCGCCATTGTGGGGGCTCGGCCAGCGCATCTTTTTCCTGCACGATGGCCGGACGTCCGACCTGCTCCAGGCCATCCGGCAACATTCGAGTTCGGGATCGGAGGCTAACGGCGTCGTTGAGAACTTTAATAGCCTCAGCACGAGCCAGCAGCAGGACTTGCTCAACTTCCTGCGTTCGCTGTAGACGAGGACTTGTACCACTCTACCGTTCGCCGCAGACCTTCGCGAAGATCGACAACGGGGTGGTAGCCAAGCAGCTCGCCGGCAAGAGCGATATCGGCGAGCGAGTCGCGGATGTCGCCGCTGCGCTGAAGTGCATACGCGGGCTCGCCGGTATAGCCGGTGAGCTCGCGTAAGATTTTGAAGGTTGCGTTGAGCGTGATGCGCGAGCCGGTTGCCGTGTTCATTGCCATTCCTGAAACCTTGTCGGCAGGCGCCTTGGCCGCCAGCAGGTTGGCTTGGACCACATTTTCTATATACGTAAAATCGCGGCTCTGCTCGCCGTCGCCGTAGATCGTCGGCTGCTCGCCGGCCAGCATCTTGCGGCAAAAAACCGCCAGCACTCCGGAATAGTGCGAAGTAGGGTCCTGATACGGCCCGAAAACATTGAAGTAGCGTAGCGTGACCGTCTCCAGCCCATAGACCCGCGAAAACGAGCGCATATATTGCTCGCCGGCCAGCTTGGCCACTGCATAAGGAGAGATGGGGTTGGGCAGCATCTGCTCGTGCTTAGGCAGCGTGGGCGAATCTCCATAGACCGACGACGAGCCGGCGTAGATCACGCGCCGTACGCCGGCTGCGCGCGCCGCGACCAGCAGATTCAGCGTGGCATCCACGCAGTTGACGTTCGTCGCAACCGGGTCGGCTACCGAGCGCGGCACGGACGCCAGCGCCGCCTCGTGATAAATGATTTCAATGCCAGTGCAGGCCCGAGCGCAAACAGCCGGATCGGCCAGGTTACCCTCGAAGAACTCCAGCGCCTCGAGTCCAATCAGGTTGCGTCGTTTGCCGGTAATGAAACTGTCGATGCCGCGAACCGAATCGCCGCGCGCGAGGAGCGCTGCCGCGATCGAGCGCCCGATGAATCCCGCAACCCCTGTGACCAGGTATTTCGCCAAAGTCTATCTCCCTTGCTCCAACCGGCCTGCCGCTGGCGCGTGAGGCTGCAACCAAAAGGATACTGGAAATCGGTTACGCGGCCCGAGACGGGCGCGCCGGCGGCCGCAGGAGCGCCAATCACCCGCAAGTTGCACTGCTTTTTCAAATAGCCTAAATTCCGCCATGCCGTAGAATTCAGAGTATGACAACAGCCGTAGGGAGCCCGCTGGCCGGGCTCAAAAGCAAGATGGAGACCCGCGAGGCCCGCATCGGGATTGTGGGCATGGGTTATGTGGGGCTGCCGCTGGCGCTGCTCTTCAGCGCAGAGCGTTTTCGCGTGACGGGTTTCGATATCGAGCCGGCCAAGGTTAGCACGCTCAACGGTGGAGGCTCCTACATCGTCCGCATCCTTCCCGCCGAGATTCGCGAGGCGCAAAAAGCCGGCTTCCGCGCTACCGCCGACTATTCCGAAATCGCCCAGATGGACGCCGTGATCATCTGCGTGCCCACGCCGCTGAACGAGTACCACGAGCCCGACCTGAGCTATGTGACAGGGACCATCAAGTCGATCGCGCCGCACATTCATGAGGGCCAGTTGATCGTGCTCGAAAGCACGACCTATCCGGGCACGACCGAAGAGATCGTGGTCCCGCTGCTCGAGTCCGGCAATCCGGGCGGGCTCAAAGTGGCGCGCGCGGAAGGCGACAACGGCGTCTACGCGGCCTTCTCGCCGGAGCGCGAAGATCCGGGCAACGACACTGTCGCGCGTCACGATATCCCCAAGGTGGTTGGCGGGTGCAGCCCAGCCGCAGCCGAACTCGCCGGGGCCATGTACGGTTCCATCTTCCGCCGCGTGGTGCCGGTCAGCAGCCCCTCGGCCGCGGAGATGACCAAGCTCCTCGAAAATATCTATCGCTGCGTGAATATCGCGTTGGTCAATGAATTGAAGCAGCTCTGCATCAGGATGGGCATCGACATCCACGAAGTGATTGACGCAGCCAAGACCAAGCCCTTCGGCTTCCAGGCCTTCTATCCCGGCCCCGGCCTGGGCGGCCATTGCATTCCCATCGACCCGTTCTATCTGTCCTGGAAGGCGAAGAAGTTCGACTTCCGCACCCGCTTCATCGAGTTGGCCGGCGAAGTCAACGTCGCCATGCCGTATTTCGTCATCGACCAGATCGCCGCCGGGCTCAATGAGCACTCGAAATCCATCAAGGGCTCGAAGGTGCTGGTGCTCGGCCTCGCTTACAAGCGCGACATCGACGACCTGCGCGAGTCGCCCTCGCTCACCATCATCGAGCTGCTGCGCGAGCGGGGCGCCGTCGTCTCCTACAACGATCCGTTCTTTCCCACGGTTGGCCGCGGCCGTCACTACGACCTGAACATGACCAACACGCCGCTCGAAGACATTGGCCAATTCGACGCCGTGGTTATCGTTACCGACCACACGGCATACGATTACAAGGCGATCGTCGGCGAGGCGAAGCTGGTCATCGACACGCGCAACGCGACCAAGGGGATTGAGTCCGAAAAGATTGTGCGCTGCTGAGTGCAGGTGATTGGCCTTCGCTCATCACAAAGCGCCGATAATTTACGAGTGCTATGCTCGCGGTGTGCTAATTTGTGAAAGTGCCTGTCCAAAAACTTCCATTGGTATGAAGGGTACGGGCTTTAGCCCGTACGTCAGAGCCCGCAAATAATCGGGCTTTAGCCCTTGAGGGGAGATCTTTCAGAAGCCAGCATTCCCTCGGCGGCTAAAGCCGGAGACCAAAAGCAGCTCTTAATGTACGGGCTGAAGCCCGTACCCTTCAAAACGCTCAGATTCTGGACAGGCTCTGAGTACTTGGGCCCCTGCCGGTATCTTCCCCTCCCCTGGTTAAATACTGAACGTTCCAACGGGAGCACCGATGTCGCGCTTCGTTGTACTTCCCTGTGCAGCCGTCCAGATCGCTTTACTTGCCTTATCCGCCAGCCTCGCCTCCGCCCAGCAGCGGCGCCCAACCGAGAAACTGCATTCCCACCCCCAGGATGCCTCTTCGCCCATCGTCACCGGCTTTGTCGGCAGCCCGACGGGTGTTTCCGGATCATCGGGCGACGGCGGCCCCGCGTCCAAGGCACTGTTGTTCGGAGCCTATGGAATTATTTTCGATAGCAACGGGAACATGCTCATCTCCGACTACTACCGCGGTGAGATCCGCGAAGTGGATGGCAAGACCGGCATCATCACGCGAATTGCCGGCACCGAGCCGGGAACCTTGCAAACCTGCACATACACCCCCGGCCCCTTTTGCGGCGACGGCGGTCCGGCGCTCTCGGCTTATCTTGTCGGTCCGCTGGGCATGGCGTTCGACGGCAATGGCAATCTTTACTTCGCCGACAGCAACAACTCCGCCATCCGCAGAATCGATGCCAAGACCCAGGTGATCACCACAGTGGCGGGCATCAGCATGTGCTCCAATGGCATCTGCACTGCGAATGCGGGCTACACCGGCGACAACGGCCCCGCCACCGCGGCGCAGTTGAATTTCCCGTACAGCGTGGCCGTCGACGGGTCGGGAGATATCTACATCGCCGATGAAGGCAATCGCGTGGTGCGCGAAATCGTCGCCAGCAGCGGCAACATTGTCACCGTGCCCATCACCGTCAACTCCTGCTGCTCGTTCAATCCCTACTGGGTGGAGATGGATGGATCCGGAAACCTGCTCATCTCCGATAGCGATGGAGACAATGCGATCTGGCAGTACAATCCGACAACGACGAAGATTGTCGCGCTGGCCGGCGTGGGCGGCACGCCGGATGATACGCAGTTCTGCCCCCAGCAGATCGACATCTACGGCGACGGCTGCCTGGCCACTCAGGCCGAGCTCCTCGACCCTCTCGGATTTGCCTACGACGCCAATGGAAATCTATATATCGCGGACGGCTACTTCATCCGCGAAGTAGACGCCATGACCGGCATCATCAACGTGGCGGTGGGCAACGGCACCCCGGGCCTGAGCGGCAATGGCGGGCCGCCGACCGAGGCGCAGGTCGACACTCCCTGGGCGCTTGCATTCGACGCTACGGGCAATTTCTACTTTGCCGACTCCGTCAACAACGAAGTCCGCGAAGTGAACTTCAGCGGCAACACCACGCCGAACGTAGCCGCTCCGACCTTTTCACTTCCCATAGGCGCCTACAACTCGCCGCAATCGATCGTCATCTCCGACCTGACGCCCAATGCGATCATTTATTACACTACCGATGGTTCGGTTCCCACCATCTATTCGCCGCAGTACAGCACTGCCATCAAGGTGGCCGCGACCACTACCATCAACGCATTCGCAATTGCGCCCAACTACGACCCCAGCGTTGTTGCGTCCGCGTTTTATCTAATCGCGAAGGCCACAACCACCACGCTTTCGAGCTCCGCCAACCCGGCCAAGGCGGGAACGCTGGTGGTGTTTTCTGCCGCTGTGCAGCCCGTCACAGGGACCGGCACGCCAACCGGAACCGTGGCCTTCATGGTCGATGGCAAGCTCACCTCCACGGCCCCGCTCAGCGGAGCCGGCAAGGCGGCTTTTCAAACCGCCGCGCTGGCGGTAGGTACGCACACCATCGTTGCCACCTACTCCGGCGACTCAAACTTCGCCGCAAGCAACGCCAGTTTGAAGGAGACGATCGTCTCTGCGGGAACCACCGCGGCGCCCAAGTTCGCTCCGGCGGCCGGAACCTATGCTCCGGGCCAGCTGGTGAAGATCTCCGACGCAACGGCGGGAGCCGTCATCTACTACACGACCAACGGAAGCACGCCCACCAAGAGCTCAACGAAATACAGCAAAGCAATCGCGGTTCGCGCCACCGAAACCATCAAAGCCATCGCCGTGGCTCCGGGCCTTGCCGCATCGACGGGTGCCTCAGCCAAATACACGATCTTGCCGGCCGCTGCCACGCCGACATTCTCCGTGCGTGCGGGGACTTATAAGTCCCCGCAGGCGGTGAAGATCGCCGATACCACGAAAAACGCAACCATCTACTACACCGTCAACGGAACTGTACCGACAACGAGCTCGAAGAAGTACATGAAAGCACTGGTTGTGAGTAAGAATGAAACCATCGAGGCCATCGCCATTGCGCCCGGGCACAGCAAAAGCGCCGTCGCCAAGGCCGTGTACATCATCAAGTAGCGGCCACCCACACCATCGGGCTTGGCTCGCGCGGCATAGAGGATTCGAGCATCAGGCCGCTGTCGGCTTGCCAACCTCTGTGACCGCATCCATAATGACCTAAGGGAAGGCTCGATGTCCGAGGTAACCCAATCCGGCTATATAAGCCTGTATAAGCTGGCGTTTGAGAAGTATCGCGCGCACGCCCTCTGGAATATGCGTTCATTCAATGATCCCACGCCGGGAGACGCCCTCGCTGTCGCGCGAGCTCTGCGTATCGAGGGCGACCTCGCCGCACGCAGTCTCGCTGAACAGATCGAGCAAGCCTGTCATGCCGCTGAGTAGCCTGCAAATTGAAATCCTCAAACTACTCCATCCCATCGAGATCCAGAGAGCTTCGTAGGCGGTTCGACGCCGTTGAATCGGAATACTCCTGGGAATTGATTCTGTTTTTTTTCAGAAGTTCACGTCGAACGACAGAAACAGCGCGCGCCCTCCCCCATTCCCAACGCGGTTGGTATTTGCCAGGCTCACGATCTCGCCAAACTGCTCCGTCGACCAGTCGCTGAGGGGCTGGCCGTACTGGGCGTGGTTGAAGATGTTCTGCACATCCGCGCGCGCCATCAGGCTCAGCTCGCGGGGCAGCGAAAACTCGCGCAAAAGGCTCGTGTCCAGTTGCCATGCCGCCGGCCCGCGCGCCACGTTGCGCCCGGCATCGCCATAGAGTCCATGCACCGTGGTAAAGGCCGCGGGGTTGATCCACTCCTGCGGATTGGGTCCGCCCGGCGGCCGGAGGCTCACGCCCGGAACACGGTCGGGCCGCTGATTCACCGTGTACCCCGTGGCCACGTCGGAAGCGGAACGCTGAATCGTCACATTCACCGGCAGCGCCGTACGCGCCGTGAACTGATTCAGGAAGTCCCAGTTTCCGGCAATGCGATTCAAAAGCGAATTCTGTGCACGATGCGGCCGGTTGCTGCCGAAGGGAATCTGATAGAGCGAGTAGAGGCCGAAGGTGTGGCGCACGTCGGCGTCTCCGGAGGCGCGGTCGCAGCGCGGGCAAGCCGGATTCTCCGGCGGGTCCGCCGCGCCATCGCCCGCCACTCCGTCATCGATCTCATGCGCCCAGTTGTAACCGGCGCTCAGCTGCAGGCCGTTGCGCAGATTGCGCTGCACCAGCAGAGCGAGCGCATGCAACGTGCTGGATCCGGTGCCTTGGCGAAAGCCGATTTGACCGAACGCCGGGTAAGGACGGGCTTTTGTCGCAGGGTCGATGAGGTTGACATAAGTATTCGCCTGCAGATGCGTTCCCTGGGCGCCGAAGTAGTTTGCCGTGGCCAGCACCTGCCCTGGCAGCAGGCCCTGCAGGGATGCACCCCACTCCGTCGCATACGCATCGTCGCGGTTGCGGGCCATGCCCAGCGCAGACGCAATGCCCTTGGCGCTCGCCAGGTACGGAGTGATCGGGTAGCTCAGTCCCGTTTGCTGAGCGGAGCTGAGATAGAAGTTCTTCGCCTCGTTGTAAATGGGCTGGCTCTGGTCGCTCAACAGCCCGTTGGAGTGATAGATTCCGCCTCCGGCCCTCGCCACCATCCGTGATCGCAGCCACGCCGGCCCATGGGCGGGAGCCCAGGCCACGAACAGCCGGGGGTCGAGATTGAAGAGGTTCAGCCGTCCAAAACCGGCTCCCGGCGCGCAGAATCCCTGCGCCCCGCAGGTTGAAAAATCGAATGGGATCGCCTTGCCGTGCACTTCATGCAGTTGGTTGAAGAACTGGTAGCGCAGGCCCGCGCCGAGCAGCAGGTCTTCGCTCAGCCGCCAATTGTCCTGCACCCATCCATAGACCTGCCACTCCTCTAATCCGTTGGTGGTCAGCGCCTGGCTGTAGCTGGCCGTGCTCACGCGGTTCTCGGCAAAATCCTCAAACGAAGAGAAGTCGATCACGCCGGCGGCGGAGTTGCGCTGGTTCAGCTCCAGCAGGCGCACTTCGCTGCCGGCCAGCAGCGTGTGCTTGCCGCGAATCCAGGCAATGGCGTCCTGCGCGGCATACGAGTTGCTGGCCCCGTAGCTGGTCTGATCGCCGGTCAAAGTCGTAAATCCGGCGACGGCCAGCGAGTAGGGCAGACCGATGGTGCCCTGGTACGCCGACTCGTAAGTTCCGCGCACGTAGCTCAGGCGGGCATCCTGGCTGAGCATGGGATTGAACCGGTGGCTCCATCCCAGCACTCCGCTCAGCGGATGCGCTTTGCGCAGCAGCAGATCGTCGAGGTAAGTGCCGCCTTGCGACACTGGCGCATTGGTCAGGGCTGAGTCCAGGCTGACACGGAAAAAGAGCGAATCCCGGTGCCCTGCGCCGGCCCGCCCGGGAAGCTCCTGATCCAGCCGCAGCGAAAGCGCGTCTTCGTTATCCACCTGGTTGCCGGTGCCCAGGAACGTCATCGAATCCGTCGAACCGGCGAAGGTCTGCGTTCCCGCCGGATACGCCTTGAGCAGCGGCGCCAGCGCCGGCTGCGCCGCGGCCACGCTGGCCGCAAATGCCGGCGTAGGTACATATCCCGTGAGCACTTCTCCGACGGTCTGGCGCAAACCCGCGTAGACAAAATAAAAATGGCTGCTGTCGCGCCGGATCGGCCCGCTCAGCGAGCCGCCATATTCCGTCGACTCGAGCTTAAGATTCCCGCTGGAGAACCCGGCATTGGCGGAGAACAAGTTGTTGCGGGGAATGCCGAAGAAGCCCCCATGCCATTCGTTCACCCCGGCGCGGGAGACAATGGCGCGCTGGCCGCCCGGAGTCATATTGGAGTCGGCGGTAAACTGCGCCGCCGCCAGCCGCACCTGCTCGAACGAATCCGGGGCCAGCAGGAACCGGGACAGCCCCAACTGATTCCTGCTGATGAGGGGAGTCACGTCCACGCTGTCCTGAATTAGCTCCGCGGAGCCGGCTACGCCGGCGGAAAAGCGCAGCGCGCGCTCGCCCGAGGGGCCAATATCGACCACGCCGGCGGGCAGCGCAGTCAGCATCGAGGCCCCGGTGC
>JBAUBR010000119.1:0-7112 GCA_049676965.1 Occallatibacter sp. | reverse complement strand
CGTCGCCTCGCCCGTGACTACGAAAGGCTTGCCACCACGCTCGGGGCCTTCCACTTCCTCGCCTTCGCCTGCCTCATGATCGCTCAACTCTTTAGGCTCCTCGCATGAAGTTAATAACAGGCTCTAGCCTCCTTGGCTTGATCGAGAACGAACATGCCATTCACGAGGCGGACCACAGTGTCATGTCCATCGCCAAGGCGCTTGGCGATTTTGTCGATGGTAATGCCCCTTTCGTTCTTGTACCAATCCGCCGCGAAGCGCGCTTTCGCAATCGCCTCCCACTTGTGCGGTCCGTTAATATGCTTCAAGCCGATAAACTCTCGCGCTTGCTCTCTGCCCGTGACAGCGTAAACAGAAACTTCCTTCAAAGTTTCAGCATTTTCAGCGCTGATTGCAGGCACGGCGAATCCCGTACCTTTCGCCAGAGCTGGGTTCTGCAAAATGCGAATCGCGGCGAGCCGTCGATTTCCCTCAAGCACCCTCCATTTATCCCGTACTCGCTGCCCGATCAACGGTTCAATATCGATGTAGCCATTCGCCGCAACAGACTGCACGACTTCGGCAAGATCTGCCGTATCGGCAAGGGCAAGAATGATTTGCGCTTCCGTTGGGTTTTTGATTCCATCTTCAATGAGGCGCGGGTTTTCAGGATCGAACTCCAGAAATTCGGTCCTGACTTTCTTGACTGTCTTGGGTGCAATATCCGGAACTGCCATATTTGCCCTCAGCGAGAAGCGTGCGCGTCGGCCGCTTCTCCGCGGCGTACAAACAGCGGAGATTCAGAAGCCTAAGCGTATCATGCTGACGCTAGCGGGAGAAGACAAGCTTCGCCCAATTTGGGAGGTGCCCTTTCTGTTTGTCTGCCGATGCCGGACGGCCGTGTGTGCTACAAAGGAGGGTTCCAATGAGAGCCGCGGCGGGGAGGGTGCGATGAATCGGAGAGAGTTTCTGAGCGTGGCGGGGACGGCGGCTGTGGCCGGCGGGCTGCTGGGTGCGGATGAGGCGGCGGCAGAGGCTCCAATCCCAACCCCGGCCGAGACACCTGCCGAGCCGCCGACGCTCAAGCCGATGGCGCTGGGGCTGATCATCAGTCCGTTTGGCGCGCCGGAGCAGGTGATCGGGCGGGTGCGCGAGCTGGGGCTTTCAAACTGCTTTCTTTCGCTGGATGGGTACCTGGGCGGAGGGTTGACGGCAGAGCTTGCGGCGCAGTTCAAGGCACTGCTCGAAAAGAACGACGTGGTGGCGACTACGGTGGAGGTGGTGGGTCCGCCGCCGCTCAAGTGGAACTTCAAGGAGGGTCCGACGACGATCGGGCTGGTGCCGGAAAAGACGCGGGCGGCGCGGATCGACGCGCTGCGGCAGGCCTCGGACTTTGCCAAAATGCTGGGCGTGGGGCAGGTGCAGACGCATTGCGGGTTCATTCCCGAGGACCCGGCGGACCCCAAGTACGAGCCTACGGTGGAGGCGATTCGCGCGGTGGCGCAGCATTGCCAGGGCAACGGGCAGTATTTTCTGATGGAGACGGGGCAGGAGACGCCGACCACGGTGTCGCGCGCGATTCGCGATGTGGATATGCCCAATCTGGCTGTGGGCCTGGATACGGCCAACCTGATTCTGTATGGCAAGGCGAACCCGGTGGATGCGGCGGACATTATCGGTCCGCACGTACGCAGCGTGCACGCGAAAGACGGGCGCTGGCCGACCGATCCTTACCTGCTGGGCGAGGAGGTGCTGATCGGCCAGGGGCTGGTGGACTTCAAGGCGGTTTTTACCAAGCTGCACCGGCTGGGGTATACGGGGGCGATCACGATCGAGCGGGAGACTTCGGGGGCGCAGCAGATTGAGGACGTGCGGCATGAGAAGCTTTATCTGGAAGGAATATTGCGGGAAGTGATGGGTTAGTGGAGCTAGTTGGTTCACGGTGTTAGCGAGTTAGCGATGTTAGCTGGTTAGCGAGTTAGCGGAGTTAGTGAGTTACGAAATAGTGGGGGATTATGAACCGGAGGGAATTCGTGCAGGCAGGGATGGGGGCGGCGTCGGCAATGTTGCTGCTGAAGACGAAGACGGCGTTCGGGTATGAGGCGAACTCGGCGGTGCGGCATGGGCTGCTGGGGTGCGGGAATCGCGGCACTTCGGTGGCGAATTCGTTCTCGCAGAACACGAGCGCGCAGGTGGTGGCGCTGGCCGATCTGTTTGCCGATCAGCTCGAGGCGGGCAAGAGCCACTTCGACCAGTTGAATGCGAGCCTGGGGCGCGCGGCGATCGACGCGAAGATGATGTTTCGCGGGCCTCATGCGTTCGAGGAGCTGGCTGCTTCGCCGGGTGTGGACCTGATTCAGATTTCGACGCCGCCGTTCTTTCACGTGCAGCACCTGGAGGCGGCGGTTGCGGCGGGCAAGCATGTGTACTGCGAGAAGCCGATGGGCATTGACATTCGCCAGGCGCAGCAGGCGCTGGAGATTGCCAAGCGCGTAAAGCCGAGCCAGAGCGTGGATGTGGGGTTCCAGTGCCGCAGCGCGCCGCCGATCGCGGCCATCGCAGAGAAGATCAGGAGCCATGAGTTGGGCAAGATGGCGGTGATTGCGGGCTATTATTATGCGCCAGCATCGAAGGAGAATCCGCACACTGGAGGCTCGCGCGACGAGTACCGGCTGCGCAACTGGCTGTGGGATCGTGCGCTTTCGGGCGACATTCTGGTGGAGCAGAACATTCACATCATCGATTTGTGCAACTGGATGATGAGCGCGCGGCCGGTGAAAGCGCGGGCCACGGGCGGGCGAAATGTCCTGATGCACTTCGGCGACTGCTGGGATAACTACCAGGTGGATTTCACTTATCCGCAGGATGTGCACTTGTCGTTCTCGTCGACGCAGTTTGGCGATTACGGCGTTTTCGACGCGGGGCTGCGGCTTTTTGGCGCCGAGGGAACAGCGACCGTGCCCTACGCGGGGCCGGTGGAGATCAAAGGGACCAAGGCGTGGATCTGGCAGGATTCCGCGCAGACGGCGGCTGGTTCGGGGCAGTTTGCTGCCAATGGGGCATTCGAGGACAACCTGAAGTTTGCCGACCGCGACAAGGAGCGGACGTTCATCGACAGCATTACGACGGGGCCGGCGCATAACCAGATCGCCGCCGGCGTGGAGACGGCGTTGAGCTGCATGCTGGGGCGCATGGCCGGCCTAACACGGAACGAAGTGACGTGGGAGGATCTGATGGCCCACGGCGAGACGTACGAGCTGGGAATGACTCTGGACCAGTTTGCCTGAGCGCGGATTTGCAGTGCCCCATCCAATCCCCTTCCCGCGCATTTCGCGGAAAGGATGGATGGGGCACTGAGTGTTGTTGCATCGGTCCTGCCTGATTTGACCCTGCCTGATTTGACGCTCGCTCCGCGTCGGGAGGCCTATGGCAGCACGATCAGGGCATTCCCGCAGTTTTGTCCGGTATGGTCTTGCGGGTAAACGGTAACAAGGGCGGCCGTAGGGACCCTTGGGAGGGGATAATCCATCCTCAGATCCAATCCCGCCAGCTTAGCCATGGCGACATAAGCCCCACGCGTATGCTGCACGGTAGGAACGTAGGGCAACTCGCCCTCGACGATTAACGATCCGCTTCCGCTCCAGGGAGCGGGAAGGAGCGATTGGAGCGCGGCCGGCGCGCCGCAGAAATCTACCGCCGTGACACCCAGAAAGCTGAGCGTCTGCATAGCCGAAACTTTGCCCGCGGGCATGTCTTTGCCGCTGAAGCAGGGCACAATATTGCCGTAAGTGTCCGTCGTCTGCGGAACAACCGTATCGCTGGAGATCCAGGCGTTGGGGCCGGCTTTGAATGAGATCATCAGGTCCCAGTTGCCGCCGAGGGGACGGCCCTTGGTGAGGCAGTGGTTGACGGTAGCGTCGATACCGCTCACCTTCATGCCCGTTTGCGAGGTAGCGGCGCGTTGAATAGTCAGGGTGTGCCCGTGTTCCTCCACCATGTAGAGGGCGGACGGAAGAGGCCACGCCGCCACAGAGAACGGACCTAACTCGTTCAAGAAGGTCGCTCCATGCGGATGGCCGCAATCGGGGGAGTAGACATCCACTTCGGTTATATTTCCTGCCGCGTCCGTACTGGGCACGAAGACCCAGGTTCCGTCGAAGACCACGTCCAGCTGAGAGGCCGTCGGGGTCGGATTACTTGTTGCTGCCATGAAACACCTCGCGCAGATCGGTTGTTCCCAAACCCGAGGCGTAGTAAGCCGCCCAGTAGTAGGGGTGCCGGTATCGAGGGTCGCGGATGAGGGACTGCCGCGCCAGAGTCAGAGCCTGGGGAACCGTCAACCCGCGCGCGAGGCCGTCATAAAATGCGTCCATCATGGGAACAGCGGAAGCGGAGTCGATCTGCCAGCGAGTGGCGACCACTTCCGGAACTCCAAGAGCCGCGAGTGTGTTGACGATATCTCCCATACCGTGATTCCAGCCTTCTTCCCTTTTTCCACTGGAGCAAGAAGAAAAAACGGCCAGACGGGCGGCACGCGGGGGATGCTTGCGGAGAATCCCGCTATCCAGGTAGGGTGCGACGGCGCCTGAGCCGGCTGAGAGCAGGAGGCGGGTTGCGCCGGCCTGTTGAACGGCATGGCCGGCGAAGTGAATGGCAGGTGCGGCGACCAGGCCGGCGGCTACTCGCGGTTCGGTTGCCTGGCCGGCAAGCAGAAGATCGGGAGCGCGGACGAACCGGGCGACCTCTCTGGCTTCGATGAGCGCCTCGGGCAAGGGCGGTTCTTCGCCGGAAGCTACGGAGGCCCCCACAATCAAGGGATTGCCGGCAACCGCACGCCTTGATGTGTTGCGCTGCCCGCCCGTCAGAAGAGACGGCGTCTCTTCCAGATTGAAGCGGAGCCTGATGGGCTCGCCACCGACTTCCACGGCCGGCCAGGGTAGATTGCCGAGCAGCGGATCGGGCTCCAGCAACAACTGGCTTGACTGCGCAGGGAGTCCGCTGTCATTGCGAAACAGGATGTCCCCAACCCGCCGCGCCGACTGATCAACCGAATCCATGGACGTTGCCGGGGAACTTGCCGCCCGCTCCAGTTCAGATGTGGCCGCCATCAGTTCGTCGCGCACCACCGGAGCGGAGGACCAGACGACGCCGTGCGCATCGGCCCGGTAGAACAGGACGCGATCCAAAAGAACAACCTGCCCCTCAAGCACGGCTGGGCCGAGACGTCTCAAACCTGCTGCAAGCCGCGGCTCCAGGCAATCGAGACCCCTGTCCGGGCAATCCGGAACCGGCTCTCCCAGGATTCTGAGCCGGTATCTCTCCCACAGGGCAAGAATGTCTTCGCCGGAACGGTGCTGCGCAAGCCAGACACCGGCCAGGACGGCGTAGAGGCCCCGGTTCTGCAAGGCGAAGACGACATTTTCCAGGCTGACTTTGGCCGCCTGGCGTTCCTCTTCCAGAATTGCGCTTCGCAGAAGGCGTTCGGCCACATCCGGATGCCCCAACTCCAGTTCCAGCGTTCCGCGAGCTGCCGCATACGCCCTTCGATGAAAAAAGTCGTCGTCGCCGGCCAAGTGGCCCTGTGCCGAATCGAGAAGCTTCGCAGCCTCATCGAGATCGCGGTGACCGAGATAGAAGTTCGCCAAAGCGATCTCATTCTCGGCCAGACGGCCCTGGATCGGCCTCGTGCCGTCACTCGCGTCCAGTTCGCTCTGCGCAATTCGAAGCTGCGTCTGCGCTTCCGGAATGGCCCCGGCACGTATGGCAGCCGCAGCCAGGTACATGCGTTCTGGAGGGACCAATTCGGGACTCTGCATCAGCCCCAGGATTTGGCTCTCTTCCTGTTCCAGCAACAAGGCCAGATGGTACCTCGGAGTGGACTCCTCCAGCTCCGCCAGTCCGCCGACGATGTTGAAGATTCTGGAAGCCGGAAAGTCACCCGCGTAAAACCTGCGAGCGGTCGTGAGGTCGATCTGCCAGGCTTCCTCCGTATCCCCGGATTCGACCGCCGCTCCTGCCAGCAGCGTTTCCGCTCGAAGCTCGAGGAGCTTATAGAGATGGCTCCCAGAGAGGTCTTTCGCATGCCCAAATGCCGGAATGCTTTCGGAGGCTGTTCCAGGTCCGGTGTCGCAGATCCCGTTCTCAATCTCGGCGGAGATCTGGATCCACGCAAACCGCCGAGCACTGTGGAGCAGCATCTGAGCAGCCCGGTTGCAGTCCGCGAGATGAAAGGTGCGCTGCAAGGCGTAAGCGCGCTCCACTTGAGCGCGGTCTTCCCCGGCGGTATTGTGCAGATGGTGGAAAAGCTGAAGCGACTGAGCGGACGATTGGATGGCGGCGGGGAAGTCGCCCAGCAGATCGGCGTCGATGGCGTGGCCGAGGGCCTGGGTGGCCTGGCTGAAGGACCGCGATGGCGGAGAGGAATCGGCGGGAAGAAATTCGCTGAGCCAGGGATCCTGATGGTTCTGTTGGAGGGAATCGGCAAGGGCGTGCAGCAGATTTCGCGCGGCTAGGCAGTTATCGGCGCAGGGCGAGCCGCGGGCACGATCCGGAGGCGCCGGAAACGCAATGTACAGTATCCGGGGCAGCATGGTGCTCGAAAGCTCCTCATCGACCGCGGCCAGCTCATCGGGATCGGCGGCCAGGGCGCGCATGGATTGCGGAGTGGCAAGCTGCTGCTCCATGCGGCTCTGGTGCGTCTTCATGCGGTTCAATTTTTCTTCGAGCGCGGCCAGGCGGCTGCGGCCTTCGGCCAGCCATTGCGGATCGCGCTCGAAGCGCAGGTACCGGTTCCAGGTTTCCACGGCGTTCATCACCTGGCCGCGATCTTCCATCACAATGGCTTCGTTGAAGAGCACGACCGGGTCGCCGGGAGCAAGCTCGTCGGCGCGGCGCAGGTAATCGAGGGCGGTGGCGCGGTCGTTCTCGCTGCCCGTGGCCTGGCCGCGCTCAAAATAAGCATCGGCGTCGTCAGCCAGCAGGCCCGGGGTCACCGGCCCGGAAGCCAGCAGGCGGTCGAAAATGTCGATGGCGGGATCGAAATCCTCTTCGAGCACCTGGGCGCGCGCGCGGAGCTCAAGCCAATGGGGGTCATGGGGCGCGCTCTCAAGGTGGCCTGCGATGCGGGCGCGCGC
>JBAUBR010000118.1:0-4097 GCA_049676965.1 Occallatibacter sp. | reverse complement strand
GCCAGGCAATCGACGACTTCGTAGCAGCGTACAATCCAACCGCCGCACCCTTCGAATGGACAAAAGCCGCCGTCCACAAGTCTGCACCTAAACGTTCTTACGCGGATTTATGCAAGTAGGTACTAGTTTCTGGGCAGGTTTTTAGAACGGGGCATTCTGCGACAGTCAAACCACGCAATTAGTTAACTTGAACGAACGTCCCAGCCGCGTCAACGCTGACTCCTTCTTGCCGATTCCTATAGCTCGCCCTGATAAACTCCCGGAAGAGCGGATGCGGCTCCAAGGGCTTCGACTTAAATTCAGGGTGGAACTGGCAGCCGAGGAAGAATGGGTGGCCGGGTAACTCGATGATTTCGACATAAGTCGAATCGGGCGTCGTGCCGCTCAGCCGCAGGCCGCCGCCGGAAAGCAGCGCTTCGTATTCGCGGTTGAACTCGTAGCGATGGCGATGGCGCTCGCTGATCTCGGTGGCTCCGCCGTAGGCGCGCGAGGCGAGGGAATCTTCCTGCAGGATGCAGGTCCACGCGCCCAGGCGCATGGTGCCTCCCATCTCCTCCACGCCCAGCAGCTCGCGCAGCTTGTAAATGACGCGGTGCTGCGCGGCGGGGTCGAACTCGCTCGAGTTAGCGTCCTTGAGTCCGCAGACGTTGCGGGCAAACTCTATGCAGGCCGTCTGCATGCCCAGGCAAATCCCGAAGTAAGGGATTTGCTTCTCACGCGCATAGCGGATGGCGTTCAACATGCCTTCGATTCCGCGCTTGCCAAAGCCTCCGGGCACCAGTATGCCGTCGAATCCTTCTAGCTGAGGCTCATAACTCCTGTCATCCGGAGTTTTCGATTCCAGACCTTCGGCTTCGATCCAGGTCAAGTTCAATTTAAGCTGCTGAGAAATAGCTCCGTGCGTCAATGCTTCCTTGAGTGACTTATAACTGTCTTCATATTCCACGTACTTACCGACGATGGCGATCGATACTTCATCTTTCGGATGATAGCAATGGTCGACTAACTCACGCCACTTACTCAAGTTAGCTTCCGGGACGTCCTTGTGCAGATATTTCAGAATAAGAGTGTCAACGCCCTCCTGCGCAAAGCCGAGCGGCACTTCGTAAATCGAGGGAACGTCTTTGGCGGCGACTACGGCGCGCTCTTCCACGTTGCAGAAGGCGGCGATCTTCTGTTTCATTTCGCGGCTCAGGGCACGGTCGCTGCGGCAGAGCAGAATGTCGGCCTGGATGCCGATGGAAAGCAGCTCTTTGACGGAATGCTGCGTGGGCTTGGTTTTGAGCTCCTGAGCTGCGGCGATCCAGGGCACCAGCGTGAGGTGAACGAAGACGGTGTTTTCGCGGCCCAGCTCCTGGCGCATCTGGCGGATGGCTTCGAGGAACGGCAGCGACTCGATGTCGCCAACCGTGCCGCCGATCTCGACGATGGTGACGTCGGCGCCGTTGGACGAGACCTTACGCATGGCGTTCTTGATCTCGTTGGTGACGTGCGGGATGACCTGTACGGTTTTGCCCAGGTAATCGCCGCGCCGCTCCTTGAGGATGATCTGCTCGTAGATGCGGCCGGTGGTGAGGTTGTTGTCGCGCGACAGAGGAGCATGAGTGAATCGCTCGTAGTGGCCGAGGTCGAGGTCGGTTTCGGCGCCGTCGTCGGTGACGAAGACTTCGCCGTGCTGGAAGGGCGACATGGTTCCGGGATCGACGTTGAGGTAGGGGTCGAACTTCATCAGGTTGACGCGCAGGCCGCGGCTCTCGAGCAGGCAGCCGATGGAGGCCGCCGCCAGGCCCTTGCCTAAACTGGACACAACTCCGCCCGTCACAAAGACATACTTTGCCGACATCGCTGCAACCTCAGAATTGAAATGTTGGGTTTGGACGTACCTGGTGGGCACAATCAAGTATGACAGAGATGCAGTTGCGAAGAAAGAGGGAAGTTTCAGGTCTAGAACCGCGTTGGCAAACTCCTACATAACTTATTGAATCTAAACCGCCTACTTGCCTGCCGATGTTGCGGCGCTCGGGGTCAAATTCGTCCGAGGTGCATGCGGCGTACGGCTTCAAACCGCGCCGCGCGCATTCGACTTGCCCTACTCAAGGCGGCGGGACTAGGATTCCCACCGGAACAGGAGGAAACATGACCACTAAGGTCGCTGCGCAAAACCGCAAATTGGGACGCACCGGGGCCCAGGTCTTTCCGATCAGCCTGGGTTGCATGGGCATGAGCGGAATGTATGGCGCCGCGGACGAAGCCGAGAGCCTGGCCACCATCCACGCCGCCATTGACGCCGGGGTAAACCTGATCGATACGGGCGATTTTTACGGCATGGGCCACAACGAGATGCTGATCGGGCGCGCCCTGCATTTTCAGCGCGACCAGGTGCTGCTTTCGGTGAAGTTCGGCGCGCAGCGCGGTCCGGATGGCGCCTGGCTTGGCTTTGACGGGCGCCCGGCGGCGGTGAAGACGGCGCTGGCTTATACCCTGAAGCGGCTGGGCGTGAGCTACATCGACATCTACCGGCCCGCGCGGCTTGATCCCGCCGTGCCGATCGAAGAAACGGTAGGTGCGATTGCGGACATGGTGAAGGCGGGCTATGTGCGGCATATTGGCCTTTCCGAGGTGGGGACGGAAACGATTCGCCGCGGGGCTGCGATCCACCCGATTGTGGATTTGCAGATCGAGTACTCGCTGGTTAGCCGCTCGCCGGAGGCGAAGATCTTTCCCGCACTCGAAGAGCTGGGAATTGCAGCGACGGCTTACGGCGTATTGTCGAGGGGACTGTTGTCGAGCTCGCAGCCGGCTGCGGAAGGAGACTTTCGTGCACGGCTGCCGCGGTTCACGGGCGAAAATCATGCGAGCAATCGAGCGCTGGTGGGCCGGCTGCGGGAGATGGCCGGCGACAGGCGCGTGACCCAGGTGCAGTTGGCCATCGCCTGGGTGCTGGCCAAGCGCGGCTGGATTGTGCCGGTGATCGGGGCGCGAACGCGGGCGCAACTGGCTGAAGCTCTCGGCGCACTGGAGGTCCAGCTCAGCGCCGAAGAGATGGCGGCAATTGAAGCGGCGGTACCGCATGAGGCAGTTGCGGGGTCGCGCTACGATGCCCACCAGATGCAGGTGCTGGATAGCGAGAAGTAGAAGCGGAGCTATACTGGGCGTATGAGCGAACAGAGCCAAACCGCATCGGACACCAAAAGGCTGGAGGAGGTTCTACGTGAGCTTCTGTCGCCGGCGCGGCTGCCGCTTAACGTGAAATCCGCACGATACGAACTCGGGACCGATCACATCGGTGAGCCGGCCGTGAGAATCTATCTTGAAATCGAGTCGGCAGTCGCGACGGCCCTCGAAAAGGATAAGGCTCAACGCGATGAGTTGAGCAAATTTCGGCAGAATTTGACCAAACAGATTCTTGAGCTGGAGTCCGGTTATTTCCCATTTATTCGTCTAGCTGAGGCAGCGTGAGCGCAAAACTGCTCCCCGAGCACCTTTTGGAGCAGGCCAAGCATCTGGCTCGGCGAGAGCGAACACGCCCCCGGCAGGCCAGTTTGCGCCGTGCCCTTTCTACCTCCTCTTACGCGCTTTTCCACTTCCTTATTCGCGAAGCCGTTAAGCAGATCGGTCCAAATCTCACCGATGACAACTACAACCGCGTTTATCGCTGGTTCGACCATGGGGCGATGTATCGAGTGGCAAGGATGTTCTCTGAGGATCTTGTTCGCATCCCGAACTCGAAAGATGTGCTGATTCAAAACAACGACACAAGAATCGAATTTGTCGCACAGCATTTTGCCGACTTACAGGAGTTGCGCCATTCCGCAGACTATGACCCTGGGGCCATGTTTCTTCGTGCGGACGTCCTGCAGAATATAGATTTTCTGGAATCTGTATTCAGTGTATGGCCAACGGTAAGAAGCACTCCGGAGGGGAACGCCTTTCTGCTATCTCTGCTCATGTGGGAAAAATGGAGCAAACGGCTCTAGAGCCTGTTATTAACTTTATTCGTTTGGAATCAAAGAAATGGTCTGGAATCCCATTGTCTCTGACGATAGAGGCATGGGAAACAAGGGACAAATCGGCTATCCCAGCGATGTGAGCGATGA
>JBAUBR010000117.1:0-6158 GCA_049676965.1 Occallatibacter sp. | reverse complement strand
GGGGCGGGAATGGCCGGGGTCAAAGCCGGCGCGGTAGCTTGCGGCTGCCTGGCAATCTGCGACCGGTTGGACTGGGACGGGTTGCATCCGGCCAGCGCCAGCACCAGAGCCAGGAGCAGCGCGCCGCAACCCAACATGCGAAGTCTGGAGCAACTTGTGCGCATTCGCGATAAAGCTATCCCAGCCAAGGGAGGGGTACTTTCACGATGATAAGCTATGCCATGGGGGCAATGCTCGGAACGCAGGTAATGCGAGGTCAATTGGATGAGCGCCGATCGAAGCCTGCGAAGGACTTCACCTCAACCCTTCGGGGCGTCGCAGGCGTGATGGGGATGCTGTCCCAGGGTTTCGTCCGCCGCGGCGGGCTCCATTCTGGGCTATTTTCTTTGCCTCCCTCCGGGAAGACGGGCATCGAAGGCTCATTCGATCCGCACCGGGAAACCATTCAAGCCTCAAGACGCATTCAAGCGGTGGTCCTCCGGGCAATGGCTCCTTCTCCGGCCGCCGCATGAACTCCCGCTTCCTTCGCAACTTCGCCATCATCGCGCACATCGACCACGGCAAGTCGACGCTCAGCGACCGCTTGCTGGAGCTGACCGGCTCGGTGACCGGCCGGGAGATGCAGGCACAGGTTTTAGACGCGATGGACCTGGAGCGGGAGCGCGGCATCACCATCAAGGCCCACGCCGTGCGCATGATGTATAAGGCCAACGACGGCAATACTTACCAGCTGAACCTGATCGATACGCCGGGCCACGTTGACTTCAGCTACGAGGTCTCGCGTTCGCTTTCTTCGTGCGAGGGCGCATTGCTGGTGGTCGACGCCACCCAGGGCGTGGAAGCGCAGACGCTGGCCAATGCGTATCTGGCCATCAATCATGGCCTGGAAATCATTCCCGTCATCAACAAGATCGACCTGCCTTCGGCCGATATCACGCGCACCCAGGAAGCGATCGAGCAGGCGGTTGGCCTGGACGCGACCGACGCCATTCCGGTGAGCGCCAAGACCGGCCAGGGCGTGGCCGAGGTGCTGGAAGCCATTGTTCACCGCCTGCCGCCGCCCACCGGCGATCCCGAGGCGCCGCTGCAGGCGCTGATCTTCGACTCGTGGTTCGACGCCTATCGCGGCGTCATCGTGCTGGTGCGGGTAATGCAAGGCACGATGCGCAAGGGCCAACGCATTCGCCTGATGTCGAATGGAAAATCGTTCGAGGTCGAATCGATGGGCGTGCTGATGCCGAAGCCCGTGGAGATCGGCGAGCTGACGGCCGGCGAAGTCGGTTTTTTCGCGGCCACGATCAAGACCGTGGGCGACACCAAAATCGGCGACACCGTGACCGAAGACGCGCGCCCCGCGCCGGCGCCGTTGCCGGGCTTTGAAGACATCAAGCCAATGGTGTTCTCGGGACTCTACACCGTGGACTCGCACGAGCACACGCTGCTGCGCGATGCCTTGGAAAAACTGCGCCTCAACGACTCATCGTTTTTCTTCGAGCCGGAGAGCTCGGTGGCGCTGGGCTTCGGTTTCCGCTGCGGCTTTCTCGGCCTCTTGCACATGGAGATCATCCAGGAGCGGCTGGAGCGCGAATACGAGCTCGACCTGATCACGACCGCGCCCGGCGTGCGCTACCTGATCACGATGACCGACGGCAACGTGATCGAAGTCGACAATCCCTCGCGCTGGCCCGATCCATCGAACATCGAAAAGGTCGAGGAGCCGATCATTACGGCGAAGATCCTGACCAACGACGAGTATGTCGGCGGAATCTTCAATCTGGTGGAACAGAAGCGCGGCCGGCAATTGAACTTCGAATACATCACGCCCACGCGCGTGATGCTGACTTATGAGTTGCCATTGAACGAGATCGTTCTCGACTTCTACGACCGCCTCAAATCCATCTCGCGCGGCTACGCTTCGCTCGACTACCAACTGGCCGGCCGGTGGGAGTCGCCGATGGTCAAGCTCGACATCCTCGTCTCGGGCGAGCCGGTTGACGCGCTGTCGATTATCGTGCACCGCGACTTTGCCTATGAGCGCGGCCGCGCGCTGGTGTCGAAGATGCGCGAGCTGATCCCGCGCCAGCAGTTCGAAGTCGCCATCCAAGCGGCCATCGGAGCGAAGGTTGTGGCCCGCGAAACGGTGAGCCCACTGCGCAAAAACGTGCTCGCCAAGTGCTACGGCGGCGACATTACGCGCAAGCGCAAATTATTGGAAAAACAAAAGGAAGGCAAGAAACGCATGAAGCGGATCGGGAAAGTCGACATTCCGCAGGAGGCGTTTCTGGCGGTGCTGAGGGTGGGCGAAGACCAGCAGAAGTAGGCTGCGCCAACCTAGGCGATGCGGGCCGCTGTCACAGGATGTTCATCGTCGATTGTGGAAAGCTTGCCGCGGCCGTGACTTTGCGGATGGCCGACGCTGCCTTTCAGGCGAGGAGACCACACCCAGTTTTTCTATTGAAAAATAAGGACTTCAATCGCCTATCAGAATCAGGTGCGGCTTGGCAAGAGCAGAAATCGAATCTTTTGCGGTCGATGTGAAGAAGTAATCCACAATTTTTTCCACAGACGGGAAGGCTCCCAGGTCTCGTCGCGGAGACCTGGGAAACAGCTTCAGGAAAGCATCAATGCTGTGGAGTGGCTGGCCGGGCCGCAGGAGGCCGGTTCGGCGATGGAGCCGGCGGCGCCGAAGCACCCGCGGGCGGCGTTGGCGGTGGGGGAACGCCCGACTTCTGGTTGTAGGCCACGATCACCGGCTTGGTGATGTTGGTCGACTCGCTGGCGTAGAGGACCGGATTCTGCTGCTGGCTGATATCGAGCACCAGCGTGAACCCCTGCTGCTGCGAGTAGCTCTCCAGGACGTCGTAGACCTTCTGCGCCAGGGTGTTGTACATCTCCTGCATTTCCTGCTGGAGATCGTTCTGGGCGTCCTCGGCGTCGCGCTGCAACTGCTTCTTCTTGTCGTCGATGGTCTTGGCACGGTTTTCGCGCTCGGCGTCGCTCAGCGTGGCGCCCTGCGTCTGCAGGTCCTTGGTCAGCTTGTCGACCTCGTCGCTCAACGTCTTGAGTTGCTGGCGCTTGGGGTCGTACTTCTTCTGCAGGTCGGCGAAGTCGCGCTGGCCTTCATTGGTTTGGGCCACGGCAACCTGAAAGGCGATGATGGCGATTTTGGGCGGTCCCGCCGGTACGGACGGTGTGGCCGCATCTGTGCCCGCCGAAGCGGACGTTGAAGCCGGCAGCGGAGCGGCCGGTACCTGGGCGGCGGCGCACAGGGCAAAGCCCGAGGCCAGCGTAACAGCGAATGCAACCAAACGATTCATCTGAGGTGAAAGCTCCTTCGGAATTCCTGATCGGCCATTGCTTGTTAGACGCAGGCCGCTGTGCCTCCTGAGCAGCATCGCGGGTCTATTTCTTTCTACCCCAGCGACCAAAGGACCGTCGCCGGGAACCCCGTTGTCCTTTTAAGGGGGCTCCGCGCGTGGGGCAGAGACAAGAAAAGACGCAGACGGAGACGTCAGCAGGAACTGAGGAGAATTATAGGTTGGGTGAGTGGGAGCGTCAAACGAACAGCAGCGAAATCGGTATGTTTGCGGGCCGACTTGCGCGTAACCGAAGGCGCAATGGCGGCGCCAAGAGCGCGCGCTCCGCCAGGTGCGGCAAATTCGCCGGTGAGGCGCGCGTTTCATTCGAAAATGACAATGTGATGACATTTTTTTGACAACCGGCATGTAACTCACCGATACAATCGCTGTAAGGAGAATCATGAGCGTCTGCCCGATCGGTCTGGCAATCGTACTGGCTGCCTGCGGCGCGCCGGAGGCTCAACGGCCTGCGCCGCCGAAAGCACCGGCGGCCGTGGTGCGGCACAGCGAGAATCCATCGCTGGTCATCGAGAACTTGCGCTGGGTGATGGCGGCTGAAGAAGCTAAGCGCAGCACAAAGGCCGGCAAGGCGGTTTTGAATCTTGCGCCGGACCGTGCAGCTCCGCGCTCAAGATCGCGTGGGATGGCCGCGACCAGGCCGTGCCGGGAGATGAAATCGGCGCCCCGCGGTCCCGATTCCTGAGTCGCAGATCTCAGCCTCAAGACTTGAAGGGCGCCTTTGCGGCGCCCTTTGTCTTGAATGCCATTGTCTCGAACAAAGCGCAAAACTGCGGAGCCCTCAGAGCCATTGCGGGTCGATCTGGAAATCCTGCGGCTGCAAGTTCTTTTGCCACTCGTCCATCTGCCGCTTCAGCTCGTCAAGCTGCTTCCGATCGATTTTGAAATCGTCGGGATTGATGCTCTTGCGCCACTGCTCCATTTGCCGTTTGAGCTGGTCGAGCTGATTGCGGTCGATGCTGAAGTTCTTCATGCTGTCGCGCAGCTTCTCGGCCTGCCTGCGCAGCTCTTCAGCCTGCTGCGGGTCGATCTTGAACTGGTCTGGCTTGAACTGATCTAGCTTGAACGCATCGAGTCCGCCGGCCTTGAGCTGATCGCGCATCGCCTCGGCCTGCCGGCGAAGCTCATCCGCGGCTGCAGTCGAGTCCAAGGCGAACATCTGCGCGGCTTCGGGATCGACGTCGGCCATCTCCGGGCAGTCTTGGGTGAACACGCCGTCCATCTCCAGCTCGCCCTTGTTGTGCTTCGAATCTACCTGGAGGGTGAGCGTCTGCTGCTTTTTGTCGCGCAAAATAGTCAACGCCACCGGCTTGCCTGCGTTGGCGCGCAGAGACCGCTCCCAATCGGCGGTGGTGGCGATCGAATCCAGCCCGACCTTGAGGATCACGTCGAAAACCTTCAGGCCGGCGGCATCGGCTTCGCTCTTGCGAGTGACCTGCTTGACCATCAGGCCGCCGGGGATGCCCAGGTATTCGGCCATCTGCGAGGTCAGCGGCTCGACCAGAGCGCCCACTTTCAGCGTGCTGCCGAAGAACGCGAAGGGCATGGCCGAACCGGAAGGCACATCGCCGTTGCCCAGCAGGGAGTTGCCAGGGTCGATGGAGGGAAAGATGTCGCTGCCTTTGGCGATCCTGGTCCAGAAGCCCTCGACGATCTTCTTGTGGTCGCCCATCTTGGTAGCCAGCGTGAGTGTGTTGCCGTCGCGGCTGACCAGCATGGACACGTTGCGGCCGGGGGGGATTTCGTGCAGCATGCGCCGCAACTGCTCGGCCCCTTCAATCTGCTGGCCGTTGAGCTCGAGCACCACGTCGTTGACCTTGAGCCCCATCTGCCCGGCGGGCGCGTCGTGATCGATCACCGTGATCACCGCGCCGCGGACCTCTTTGAGCTTGAGCTTGGCGGCCGAGTCGCTGTCTACGTCGCCCACGAGCACGCCGAGGTAGCCCTTAGAACTGGATATCACGAGCAGGGGGCTCGGTTCCTGGATGACTTGTGTGATTTCCGTCGCCTGGGCCCGGGCTGCGTGCGGCGCAATGGCCGCGGCCGCTCCCAGCGCCGCCAGCGCGACGAACCCAGTGTGACATTTGTACGGCCTCAAAAAGTGAATCATCTGATCCTTCTCCTGCAGCTTTTTGGTCCTGGGGTCGCTTTCGATCCGGCCCGCACTCTTCTAGACGGTGCGATACCGGGAAAGTAAGACCGTGCTACTGAATCTCCGGAACGTGGCTCAGTACCTCCCGCGAAACGGTGCGGATATGGGGATTTTGATCCGAATCGGCCACCGACGACAAGACCTGCCGCACACTGGTGTCGGCCTCGACCGGTTCGAGAATGTTGATCGCCTCGCTGCGAATGCGGGGATCGGAGTCGTTGAGCAGCGCCTGCAGCACGGCGTCGCGCACGCGCATATCTTCGGCGACGTAGGACTGGAGGCCTTCGAGCGCCTTTTCGCGCACGCCCGCATCCTTGTCGTAGCGCAGGGCCACCATCAGCGCATCGCGAATGCCTTCCGGCTTGCAGCTATGGCCGGCGCGGCATTCGGCCGCCATCAGGCCCACCGAGTCGTCGCGCACTCCGGCCGAAGCCGAATTCTGAACGGCCAGCATCAGTAGCTGGCGGATGGCGGGATCGTCCAGCGACCCCTGGACCTGCTGGGGCACGAGGCGGTCGAAGCTCACGGCAACCATTTCGCTGTTGGGCTGGCGCACGATGCTGGAAATGCTGGCAACCTCGGCGGGCGAGACGGGCAACTGCGCCTGCGGCTGCCGGCTTGCGGCAGCC
>JBAUBR010000116.1:0-1873 GCA_049676965.1 Occallatibacter sp. | reverse complement strand
GTAGATCACCGCGTCAGTCCCGCCAGCGACTTACTTCAAACGACCCTATCGAAACTGCCCCGCAAAAGATCCTGCGACAAGCCACACTTGTTGCGACGGGGCAGTCCCGATAGGGACCTAACGTTTTGAAAGAACTCCGCCAGCCCCTCGTTGAGCCAGAGCGGCAGCCATTCGCTGTCGCTGCTGAATTGCAGATGCGTGTATTCGTGATAGACGGATGCGTAGGGGTGCTCGATTTCGGCGTCGAGGCGCAGCAGGATGTAATTCTTATCCATGGCCTGCATAAAATAGCCGCCGATCTTCAGTTGGCCTTTGGCGAGGTAGGCCGCGGGTTCGAGCGCGTCGAAGGTCTTCTGGTTCTTCGCCGCCAGCACCACGATCGGAGCCGGCGGATCGACATTGGTTTTGGGAAACAGGGTCTGAAACATCCAGCGCATGCGTTCGAACTGGTCGGCGAGGTGGCGCGCCTGCTTTTCACTGGAGTCGGTCAGCACCGTGAAGTGGTCGCTGCGCACCTCGATCCATTGCTCCGATGACGCGAACAGCGAACCGCGGAACGTGGCCAGGAAGATAGCCAGAGTTACAACTTGGCGGAGCATGATTGTGCGCCATTTTAGCACAAGTTCATAACTCGGGACCGGTGAAGGTGCCGCGGCTTTTCCCGCCCCAGCCAGATGTAACATCGCGCGATCAAGAGCCTAGGTCGGCGACCGCATGATTTTGTGCTTTTGGGGTCTATGGACTCCCACCCTTTCGCCAGAAAAAAGGCGAAAGGATGGGGCACGAAGTAGGTACAAGATCACGCGGTCAGATACCTAGTGAATCATGTTGATGGTTTCCTGGGTGACGGTGTCGAAGGTGGTCACGGCTTTGGAGTCGGCTTCGAATCCGCGCTGGGCGATGATGAGATCGGAGAATTCGGCGGAGATGTTGACGTTCGACTGTTCCAGAGCTCCGTCCTGGAGAGTGCCCAGGCCGTCCGTTCCGGAGGCAGCCACTGAAGCTGTGCCGCTGGCCAGCGTGGTCGCGTAGTCGCCGTTGCCCAGCAGTTGCAATCCCTGCAGGTTCGACACATTGGCCAGCGCCAGTTGGCCGACCGCCTTTTGCTGCCCGTTGGAATACGTGGCCGTTACGGTGCCGTCGGAGCCGATGTCAAAACTCTGGTATTCGCCGCTGGCGTAGCCGTTCTGCGTGGTGGCGGAGACCGCGGAAGCAGCGGCGACCTGGCTGATGGTGGGCGTGCCGCCGGAGCCGAGCAGGCTCCAGTTCATGTTCAGGTTGGCCGCGCCGTCGGCCAGGCCGGTGAAACCGAGCGCGATGTTGGAAACGTCGCCCGGAGCGGTTCCTACCGGCGTAGTCGCCCCGGCGCCCTGTTTTACCGAGACGAGGTTGCCGCTGGAGTTGAAGGTCATGGTGCCGGTCACGGGCGTGGAGACGCCGCTGGTGAAGTCGGTGGCGGGCAGCGCGACCGAATAGCTCCAGGTGTTGACGCCGGTCTGCGCGTAGGTCACGGTAGCGATATGGCTCACGCCCAGCGAGTCGTAGACCGTGATCTGCGAGGGAAACGTGGTGCCCACGGTCGAAGTGGCGTCGAGGTTCGCGGTCATGTTCAGCGTGGTGGTAGCCTGCGGCTGCTCCACAGGATGTTCCGCCCTCTTTCCTTGTCCGCTTCGGCCTCGAACGCGTTAATCGGAGTGAATCCAGCTCTGCAGCAGGCGCGAGCTCTGAGTGGGCTCGCGCTTGACGTGGCCCGTGACCTGCTCGAAGATCTCCAGCGAGCGCAGGCGATCGGGATCGGGCAGGGCGGGTTCGGCGGGATGCGGGGCCTGCTGCTGAGCCGGCGCGGGAAGTTCCTTGCGGGGCGGGCCGGCGG
>JBAUBR010000115.1:0-17306 GCA_049676965.1 Occallatibacter sp. | reverse complement strand
CAGCAATCCCTCGGTCACGAACTGCCCCGCCAGCCGCGCCCTCGTTGCGCCCAGGGCGCCGCGCACGGCGATCTCGCGCTTGCGGCTCTCGGAGCGCACCAGCAACAGGCTCGCCACGTTGATGCAGGCGATGAGCAGCAGCAATCCTGCGCCGCAGAGGAGAAGCAGGAGGATCGGCCTGATTTGGCCGATGATGAGCTCGGAGAGCGGCTCGATGCTGGCGCCCTGGTGAGTATTCGAGCCGGGGTATTGCGGTTCCAGTTGCCTGGCGATTCCTTTCAGATCAGCCAGGGCAGCTTGCATCGTCACGCCGTCGCGCAGACGGCCCACGCCATCGAGGTCGTGGCAGCTTCGCCGCTGCTCGCAATTGCTTGGGTCGAGCAGCGGAACCCAGAACTCCGCATTGCCGCGCGGCGCAAAAGCGAATTCGCGCAGCAGCACGCCGACAATGGTGTACGCGTCGCCGCTCAGGCTCACCGATTGGCCGACGATGTCGCTCCTGCCTCCGAAGCGCTTGAGCCACGTTCCGAAACTCAGGATCACGATCTTTGCGCGCCCCGGCCGGCCCTCGCCGGAAAGAAACCCGCGGCCGAGCATCATGCGGACTCCGAGTGTCGAGAAGAAGCCGTCGCTGACCCGCGCCGCCGGCACCGGCTCCGAGCCCGAAGAGCTGCGCAGCAAGTAGCCCATGCCGGTGTAGACATCGAGTGAGCTGAGCGTTTTGTTCAGCCGCTTCCAGTCCAGATAGTCGTCGTAGGAAAGGTTGGAGTGCGGAAACAACTCCCCGCTTTCGTCGACGGCCATCAGGCGGTTGGAATTCGCGTAGGGCAGCGGCTCAATCAGCGCCGCATCCACAAAGCCGAAGATGGCCACGCTGACGCCCATGCCCAGCGCGAGGATGACGATGGCGATGAGCGCGTAGCCGGGGTTCTTGACCATCTGCCGCAATGCGAAGCGCACATCCTCGAGCACGGTCTCCGCGCGGAATCCCACGGCCTCGTGGCTGCGCTCGCTGAGCCGCGTCGCATTGCCGAACTGGCGCATCGCCGCGTAACGCGCGGCTTCCGGCGACATTCCGCCGGCGATCAACTCCTTCTCCGCCTGTTCGCGATGAAAGGCCATCTCCTCGTCCAACTCGTTCCGGAAACGCTTCCGGCCGAAGAGAATTGCAAGCTTCTTGAAAAATCGATCCATCAGCTTCACGTCGCCCTCCAGGGTCGTGTCGGTACCAATCCGGAATGCCGGTTACTCGGCGCGCAATGCCTCGGCGGGACTCACCGACGCCGCGCGGCGCGCCGGCAGGTAGCTGGCCAGCAGCGCGCAGGCCGCAAGAACAAAGGCCACCGCGATCAGCGTGGGCACATCCCATGCGCGCACACCGAAGAGCAGGCTGCGCATCAGCAGCGCCGCGGGAATCGCACTGCCGATGCCGGCCGCAACTCCGATGACGATCAGCCTTCCCGCTTCGCTGAGCACCATGCGATATACGTTGCCGCGTTCGGCGCCCAGCGCCATGCGCACGCCGATCTCGCGCGTGCGCTGGCTCACCGAGTATGCGATCACGCCATACAGTCCAACCACGCCCAGCAGCAGCGCCATCACCGCAAATCCACCCACCAGCCAGGCCGACGAGCGATGCAGATAGGTGGATTGAGCGTCGTGAATCTTCTGGTCCATCGTCATCGGATCGTAGATGGCCAGGCCCGGATCGATCGAGTGGATCGTCGCCGTCAGCGAAGGAAGCAGCGATTCCTCCTGTTGCGAAGTGCGCACCAGAACGGAAAAATAACTCCTCGGATTCTGGTTGAAGGGGAGATACATAGCGCCTCGCGGCGCGGCATCTAACTGCGCTTCCTGGATGTCGTAGATCTCGCCGACAATCAGCATGGGATTCTTGTCGGTCGACTCCTGCGTGATCTGCTTGCCGACAGGATCTTCGCCGGGAAAGTACTTCCGCGTCAGAGCCTGGTTGACGATGACGACTTTCGGACTTTTGGCGTTGTCGCCATCGGTGAAGTAGCGCCCGCTGACCAGGCGGGTCCCCAGCGTCGCCCAATAACCGGGGCTCACCATGCGCCAGGCGACCTCATTGGGTTCGCCATGATACGGCCTGCCGACGATGTGGAACTCCGTCGTCATGTCGCCGTCTTCGATCGGCAACTTGTTGGCCAGTCCAACGGACTTTACGCCGGGTAGGCTGCTCACCTGCCGCACGACCTCGCGGGCCATGGCGATCGTCTGCTCGTCCTTGTCGTATTTTTCGCCCAGGCCGGCAACGTGGACGATGGCCACATGGTCGGGCTCGATGCCAATGTCGGCGTGCAGCAACCGATAAAAGCTCTTGCCCAGCAGCCCGGCGCCGGCAAGAAGAATAGTAGCCGTGGCCAGCTCGATCACGACGAGGTTCGAGCCGAAACGGCGCCACACCAGCCCTGCCGAGCCGCGGCCGCCCTGCGACAGGCCCTCGCTGATTTTGGCAAAGCGCAGCCGCGACATGGGCGCGAAGGCGAACAGCGCCGCGGCCAGCACCACCAGAATGCAGGTGAACGCCAGCACCAGACCATCGAGGCCGATCCCTTGCAGATAAGGCATGCCGGCCAGCATGTCTTTGGGAATGAGCGTAGTCAATGCGCGCATCGAAGCCTGCGCTGCGCCTACTCCAATGGCGCCGCCAATGGCCGCAAGCAGCAGCCCTTCCGTCACGAACTGGCGCACCAGCCGCCGGGGCGATGCACCCAGCGCGCCGCGCACCGCCATCTCGCGGCGGCGGCTCTCTGAGCGCACCAGCAGCAGGCTGGCGACATTCACACTGGCGATCAGCAACAACAATCCCGCACCTGACAGCAGGACCAGCAGAATCGGCCGGATGTCGCCAACGATCACGTCGGCGAGCGGGAGCATGAAGGCCCACTGATCGCGATTCGAGTCCGGATACTGCTTCTCCAGGTTCTGCGCGATGGTCTTGATGTCGGCAAAGGCCGCGGCGAAGCTCACTCCATCCTTGAGCCGCGCGACACCGAATAGATTGTGGCAGCCGCGATTCCTTTCGCACCCGCCCGTCGACTTCTCAATGGCCCAGAAATCGGCAGGCTCGGCCGGGGCGAAGCTGAAATCGCGGGGTAGCACGCCAACGATCGTGTACACGGTGTCATCCAGAGTCACGGTCTGCCCGATCACATTCGGATTGCGCCCGTAGCGCTGCTGCCATGCCGAATAGCTGATGAGCGTGGTGCGGGGCTTCTCCGGATGGTCTTCGCCATAATAGAAATCGCGCCCGAGGACAGGCGTGACGCCGAGCGTCTTGAAGAATCCGTCGCTCACCCGCGCGCCACCGGTGTGGCGCAACCCGTCGGCAGTCTTCATCATGAAGTCATAGGGCGCGTAGACATTCAGCGAGCTGAAGACTTTGTTCTCGCGCTTCCAGTCAAGATAATCGGGATACGAAAGATGAAACTTCGGGCCGATGGGGACGGCCTCGTAGAGGTGAACCAGCCGCGCAGGGTCCTTGTACGGCAGCGGCTTGATCAGAGCGGCATCGACAAACGCGAAGATGGCCACACTCGAGGCGATGCCCAGCGCCAGTATCGCGACCGAAGTAAACGCGAATCCCGGATTCTTGCGCAATTGGCGCAGAGTGAAGTGAAGATCCTGCAGGATGGTCTCGAAGCGGAAGCCCACCTGCTCCTGGCTGCGCTCCCTGAGGCGCGTCGCGTTGCCGAACTGCCGCATCGCCGCGTGGTGCGCCTCGTCCGGCGACATGCCGTGGGCAATCATTTCTCTCTCTGCCTGCTCGCGGTGGAAGGTCATATCTTCGTCGAGCTCGCCGCGAAAACGGCCGCGGCCCAGCAAAATTCCCAGTTTGCGAAAGAAACGAAGCATCGTGATTCTCAGCCTCCACGTTCGATGAAGTTTTCAGTTCGCCGCGCGGAGAAGCTTCACTCCGCGCGCAATGAGTCCATCGGATCCGCCTGCGTGGCGCGGCGCGCCGGAATGTAGCAGGCGATCAACGCAACAAGAACGACAAGGAGCGCGACACCGGTAAACGTCGATGGATCGGTCGGGCTGACGTTGAAGATCAGGCTCTTCAGCTCGCGCGCGAATCCCAGCGAAGCTACAACGCCAAGCGCCGTGCCGGCAATCGCGAGCCTCGCCGACTGCACAAGAACCAGCCGCAGCACGTCCTGCTGGCGCGCGCCCAGAGCCATGCGCAGGCCGAACTCCGGCGTCCGCTGGTTCACCGAGTACGAGATCACCCCGTACGTCCCGATGCCCGCGAGCACGATGGCCAACGTCGCAAAGAGGCCGACGAGCATAAAGGCAAACCGCGGAGTAGCAACCGCACTCTCGGCGATCTTGCTCATCACCTGCACATCCGCCACGGCGAGCGATGGATTAAGCCTGTGCACTTCGTTGCGCAGGGCGTCGGCAAGGAATTGCGGATTGGAGCTGGAGCGAATCACCACCGACATCTCCGGGCTCCATCCGCTCTGCAACTCCGGCCACCAGAAGGCCGGCTCCGCACTCGGGCTGTTGGGCTGATCCTTTATGTCGCCAACGACGCCGACAATGGTCATCCAGTCGGAGTCCTTCTTCGGCTGATCTTCAAAGCTCATGCGTTTGCCGACCACCTGTTCGTGCGGCCAGTAGCGATCGGCCATTGCGCGATTGATAATCAGAACCGATGGCGTGCCCGGCTTCTCGTTGTCGGCCTCGGTAAAAAATCGCCCTGCTCGCAGCGGAACTCCCAGCGCTGAGAAATAACCGGGCGTAGCCATGTGATAACGCGCGTGAAAGTCCTGATGCGGAGGCGGGGTCTTGCCTTCGATTGTGAATCCGCCGGCATTCTCGTCATAGCCGGTCCACGGGAGATCGCTGCCCGCACCGGCGCTCTGCACGCCGGGAAGCTGATTGAGGTTTGCGGCCAGTTGCTCGTAGAAGCGAGCCGCCAGGATCGGTTTGTTGTAAACGGCGTGCGGAAGCGAAAGCGCCGCCGTGAGAACGTGGTTCTCCTGGAATCCGCGATCGAGGTGCAACTGGTTCAGGAAGCTGCGCAGCATCAGCCCTGCGCCGATCAGCAATACGCAGGCCAGGCTCACTTCGCTGATTACCAGCGCGTTGCGCAGCCGGCTCTGGTGGCCGCTGCCTAGCGTTGCTCGTCCGCCTTTCTGCAGACCCTCCTTGGGGTCGGTGCGCGAAGCCTGCAAAGCCGGGGCCAGTCCAAACAGAACTCCCGTGAAGATGCTGACCAGGAAAGTGAATGCGAAGACCGGCGCGCTGACATGAATGTCGTGCGCGCGCGGGAAGTCGGCGGGTAGCAAAGTAACCAGCGCTTCGACTCCGGCGAAGGCCAGCGCCAGCCCCAGCGCGCCGCCGGAGAATGAGATCAGCAGGCTCTCGGTGAGCAGTTGGCGCATGATGCGCGAGCGCGGAGCGCCCATGGCCATGCGCACGGCGATCTCTCGCTGCCGGGACGAAGCGCGCGCCAGCAGCAGATTGGCCGCGTTAGCGCAGGCGATCAGCAGCACCATTACCACTGCCCCCAGCAACACATACAGCATCTGCCGGCTGTGGCCGACCAGTTCGTCATAGAGAGGAATTACCAGCACCGTCCAGCCGGCGTCGTTGTTCGGGTGCTCGCGCCCAAGCTGCGTCATGATCGCGTTCATCTCGGCGCGGCCCTGCGCGACGCTGACATTGGGCTTGAGCCGCGCGATGCCCTCGATGTAATGCGAGCCGCGGTGGTTCGGATCGCCGGCGAACGAGAACGGCCACCACACGTCGACGTCGTCGCCGTAGGCCAGCGCGTGGTATTCGTTGCCGGGATGCGCCGTGCCCGCGGGCATCACTCCGACAACTGTGAACAGCTGCGTGTTCAAGGTGATTTTGCGCCCGATAATATTCGGGTCGGCATCGAAGCGCGTGCGCCACAGGCGATCGCTAATGACTGCCTGCAATCCATTGCCGGGAATCTCCGCCTGAAAATCGAATTCGCGGCCCATCTCCGGCTGCAGGCCGAGCGCGCGGAAGTAGCCGGAGGTGATGCCGAATCCGTTCAGCCGCACCGGCTCGCCGGAGCCCGAAAGCTGCACATCGCCGCGTGTAAACGCAGCCATCGTTTCGAAGGAATGGTTGCGTGCGCGGTAGTCGCGAAAATCGAAGGGGTTGAGCGGAAACTTGGGAAACTCAGCGCTGGAAAGAAAGATTCGTACCAGCCGGTCAGCCTGCGGATAGGGCAGCTTCTTCAATAGCACGCCGTCGATCACGCTGAAAATAGCGCTATTGGCGCCGATGCTCAGCGCCAGCGTGAGCAGCATGACGACTGTGAATGCGGGGCTGCTCCAAAGCTGCCGCAGAGCATAGCGAAGATCGCCGAGGATGCCCTCGATGCGGAAGCCGACCGTCTCCTGGGCGCGCTCCCGTGCGCGCGTCGCGTTGCCGAATTGACGCATGGCCGCGTAGCGCGCATCCTCAGGCGCCATGCCGGCGGCGATGAAGTCCTTTTCGGCCTGCTCGCGATGGAAAGCCATCTCTTCGTCGAGTTCGCCGCGGAAACGGCCGCGGCCAAACAGAATCGCCAGCTTGCGAAAGAATCGGCGCATTGCGTTCATTCAGCATTTCTCCTTTACCGCACTATTCGGTCCGCAGTGCATCGACGGGATTGATGGAAGCCGCATGAAGCGCCGGCCACAGCGTTGCCACAAAAACAGGAAGCAGCAACAGAAAGATCGAAGCCGCGTAGATCAATGGATTGTCGGGAGCTACTTGATATAGTTGACTGCGCAGAAGCCGCGTCAGCAAAAGGGCGGCGCATGTCCCGGCCGCGGCGACGACGATCGCGGCCTTGGCTGCGCGCCGCACGAAGTGCACCGAAATCTGGCCGCGTGTAGCGCCCAGCGCCATGCGCACGCCGATCTCGCGCACACGCTGCGCAACCGACCACGCCACGACTCCGTAAATCCCCACGCAGGCCAGCAGCAGTGCAATCACTGCAAACGCCGCCACCAAGGCCATATTCACTCGCGGCTGCGCCACTGACTTATCCAGCAAGTCATCCATTGTGGCCACCTTGGAGATCGCTTGTCGCGAGTCCACTTGATGCACCTGCTCCTGGATCGACTTGATTAACACCTCGGGATCCACGCGCGACCGAACCACAAAATAGCGTTGCACCACTCCCTCGTCCGCATCCGCCGGCCAGTAGACCTCCGGCCCCGGAGCCTGCGCGATCGACCCGGCAGTACCGCGAACGTCGGCAATCATGCCGACGATCTGAAACGATTCATTCCCCACGATCAGGTGTCTTCCAATCGGGTCTCCGCCGGGAAGATATTGGCGCGCCAACTCCTGGTTAACGATGATCGACTTCGTGTGCAGAGTCTGATCTTGCGCCGTGAACGCCCGTCCTGCCAGCAGCGGCGTCGCCATGGCGGCAAGATAGTTCCCGGCGATATGCCGATCCTCAGCGCCGATGGCTGGATGATTCGCTACCCGGGGCAGCCAGTCCGCATCGAAGTTGCTGCGCAGGTGCCAATCCACGGTGGGAAGCGCATCGATTTGACCCACCGCGGCCACTCCGGGCAGCGATTCGATCCGTTGCTGCGTGTTGAGAAAGAAACTGCGAATGGCGCTCTGGTCGCTGCTCCAAGGCAGATTGATGCAGAACGTCAATAGGTGATCCGGGGCGAAGCCGAGCGGCGACTTCACAAGGTTCCAAAGCGACTCGGTCAGCAAACAAGCCGCGATAAGTAAGACCAGGGAGAGCCCTACCTGGATGGCAATCAGCACGCTTCGCACAGCACCGCCGTCGGTTCCGGACAAATGCGGCTCTCCGCTCTTCAAGCTGGCATTCAATGACCTGCGCCTGTTCCTGACCGCGGGAGCGACTCCGAACACGATGCCCGCGCCAACCGCCAACGCAAATGCCAGACCCACCACCGGCCAATTCATTGCCACGGCTCCGGGCAGGCCCGGCCGGCCCGGCAACCTCGACGCGACGAAGCGCACCAGCGTATAGGTCAATCCCAGACCGGCGAGACCGCCGGCGAGCGAAAGCAGCACGCTCTCGACGAGAAACTGGAGCTGGATTCTGCGTTCCGAGGCTCCCAACGCGCGCCGCAGCGCCATCTCGCGCTGCCGCGCCGTCGACCGGGTAAGAAACAGGTTGGACACATTTATGCAGGCAATGAGCAGCAGAAAGCCGGACGCCATCGTCAGCACCGCCAGCGCCGGCCGCAGATCGCCATAGAGATCGTCGCGCAAAGAGAGGGCGCCGAACTGCCACATCCCATCCGTGTCGGCGTGCTCATGCTTGAGCTGCTCGCCGATCCGCTGCAAATCGCTTTGCGCGTTCCCGATCGGCACGCCCGGCTTCAATCGCGCAAACACGTTGATGAAGCGCGTGCCTTCGTCTCGCCACTTCCAATCGCCGGGATTGAACTGCGCGGCGCGCCACAGATCGATTCCATTGGGCACGTTGAATTCGCGGGGCATCACGCCAACGATCGTCGTCGACTTCTGTTCGATCGTTACCTGCCTGCCGATAACCCCCGGATCGCCGCCAAAGAGCTGCCGCCACGCTCTGTAACTCAAAACAGCTACCGCGGGCGCGTTCGGCCGATCGTCGCGCTCGTCGATACCGCGGCCCAACAGCGGACGCGCGCCGTAAACCCTCCAAAAGCCCGCGTTGGTACCCGCTCGTCTTATAGACATCGGCTGTTCCGCGCCGGCAATCAGCGTCGCATCTTCGAAGAAGAAAAATCCGACGCTCTCAAACGATGTAGCGCGAGCCTGGATATCGTAAAACCGCGGCACGCTCACCAGTCCGCCGGTCGACCGGCCCTGTAATCGCACGTCGTGAATGCGCACAGTGCGATCGGCCTCGGGATACGGCAGACTGCACATCATGGTTGCATAGACCAGTGTGAAGATTGCCGTGGTTGCGCCGATGCCGAGCATCAGCGTGCCCATCACGGAAGCGGAAAATCCGGGCGACCGGAAAAGCTGGCGAGCGGCATAGCGGCAATCCTGCCACACGTGCTCAAAGGCGAAGCCGACTGTCTCGTGGGTGCGCTCGTGCACGCGCGTGGCGTTGCCGAATTGGCGCGCGGCGGCATAGCGCGCATCTTCAGGCTTCATGCCTGCAGAGATAAAATCTCCTTCCGCCTGCTCGCGATGGAAAGCCGTCTCCTCATCGAGTTCGTCGCGGAATCTCCCGCGCCGAAGAAGAACCGCGAGCTTTTTCATGAATCGGCCGATAGCACCCACCATGCCCTCCAAGTCAATCAAATAAGAATCACGTCGTCCCGCTGATTGGCGCGATCATTCTGCGCGCAGAGCTTCCGTAGGGCTTACCGATGCGGCCCGGCGCGCGGGAATGAAACTGGCCGCGAACGCGGCGCCTGCGAGCACAAGAGCCACGCCGATGAGCGTCGGCGCATCCCACGCCTGCACGCCGAAGAGCAGCTTGCGGATGGGCAGAGCCGCTGCGATTGCGCCCACCATGCCGAGAGCAACTCCCGCACCAATCAGCACGCCCGCTTCTTTGAGGATGAGCCGGTAAACCGCGCCGCGCTCCGCGCCGAGCGCCATGCGCACGCCGATCTCCTGTGTGCGCCGGCTCACCGAATAAGCAACGATGCCGTAGATTCCCACTACGCCGAGCAGCAGGGCGATGACCGCAAACCCGCCTACGAGGCTGGCCATGGAGCGGTGCAGATAGGCCGCCTGCGATCCATCGATTCGCTGCATCATCGTGGCAGGGTCCTCTGTGCCCGCGCTGGGGCTGATTTCATGCACGATCTGCGCCAGCTCCGGCAGAAGAGCCCGATCGTCGCCTCTGGTGCGGACTATAAGCGTAAAGGAATTGCTGGGCTCTTCGCTGTAGGGGTCGTAGATCGCCGGGGAAATCTCCTCGTCGAGAGCGCCTTCCTTGAAGTCATCGACGACTCCGACGATCTGCTTGATCGACTTCGGCGTCAGCTCGGTGTCGCCGAACTGCTTGCCCACGGCGTCCTCTCCGGGAAAATACTTGCGCGCAAAGGTCCGGTTCACCACGACGACCTTCGGCGTCACCGAACCCTCGGTGTCGATGAAATAGCGTCCACTCACCAGCCGCGTCCCCAGGGCGGAGAAGAAGCCCGCATTCACTCTTCGCTGCCCCACGGTGATGTGCACTCCGTTGTTGTAGGGCTGGCCCACCAGACGGATCCAGTCCGTGTTGCAGCAGCAGCACATCGGCGACTGGCTGGTAACTCCCGCCGACTGCACGCCGGGCAGCGCATCGGCGCGTTCAGTCAACCGGCGCGCGAATTGCGCCAGCTGCGCGTCATCGGGAAAAGCTGCATCCGGAAGGTCGACGTTGATGGTGGCCAGATGATCGGGCTGAAAACCCAGCTCGACGTGGAGCAGACGATAAAGGCTCTTGCCCAGCAGGCCGGCGCCGGTGAGCAGCACAACTGCCATTGCCAGCTCGATCACCACGAGGTTCGCGCCCATGCGCCGCCACAGGTTACCCGTCGAGCCGCGCGCGCCGGACGCGAGTCCCTCGCGAAGATCGGAGCGTGAAAGATGACGAATGGGCAGAATGGAAAACAGCGCCGCGGCAAACAGGGCGAGGACCGCGGCGAACGCAAGCACGTGCGCATTCATCGCCAGCCCGTCGAGATAGGGCATGGCCGCCATCATGTCTTTCGATACCAGGCCCTTGAGGATGCGCATCAATGCGTCGGCGATTCCCAGCCCGAAGCCGCATCCGCTCACGGCAAGAGCCAGCGCCTCGGTAACAAACTGGCAACTGAGCCGCGCGGGCGAAGCGCCGAGGGCTCCGCGCACCGCGATCTCTCGCCTGCGGCTCTCCGAGCGCACCAGGATGAGGCTGGTGACATTGACGCATGCGATGAGCAGAAGCAGCGCGGCTCCGCCGAGCAGCACGAGAAAGATAGGCCGCACGTCGCCGATGATCGCCTCGGACAAGGGCATCACGCTTGCGCCGCGCCCGCGATTCGAATCCGGATACTGGATCTCGAGCTTCTGCGCGATCGATTGCATTTCCGCCAGCGCCGACTTCATCGGGACGCCATCCTTGAGCCGGCCGATGCCATAGAGGCTGTGGCACTCGCGGATCTTCTCGCAGTTGGTGGTCGGCTGCAACGGGGTCCAGAAATCGGCAGTGCCGCGCAGCGCGAACTCAAAACCGCGCGGCAGCACACCGATGATGGTGAAGGCCTCGCCGCTCAGCCTGACGGATTGCCCGATCACATCGGTCCGCCCGCCGAACCGGCGCTGCCACGCTCCGTAGGTCAGCATCACGGTGCCGGGCGCGCCAGGGAGATCTTCTCCTGCCCGAAAATCGCGGCCCAGCACGGGCGTCACACCCAGCGTGCGGAAGAATCCCGCGGTCACGCGGACACCCGGCAAGTTCTGCGTGCCGGAGGGCGTGCTCAACCCGTAGATGGCGCCGGTGAAGGCGTCCATGGAGGCGAAGACGTGATTCAGCCGCTTCCAATCGACATAATCGGGATAGGAGATGTTGGCGAGCCCGACCGCAGCGTCCGATTCCGTGATGCGCGCCAGCCGCGTGGGATCGGCATAAGGCAGGGGCTTGATGAGAGCCGCGTCGACAAATGCGAAGATGGCGGCGCTTGCTCCGATACCCAAAGCAAGAATCAGCACCGCCGTGATGGCAAAGCCCGGATTGTTGCGCAGCTGCCGAAGGGCAAAGCGCAGGTCCTGCACGATGCTCTCGATATTGAATCCGACGACTTCTCCACTTTTTTCCTGAATCCGCATGGTGTTGCCGAACCGTCGCAGGGCCGCAAAGCGCGCATCTTCAGGTTTCATGCCGCCGGCGATGTACTCTCTTTCCGCCTGCTCGCGATGGAAGGCCATCTCTTCGTCGAGGTCGCTGCGAAATCTCCTCCGGCCGAGGAGGATGGCGAGTCTTCGCACGAGGCGGCTCATGGTGGCCATCTATACCTCCGCGTCCCGCAGCACCCGCCCGATGGCCTCGATCATCTGCTCGAACTGCGAGAGCTCGAGGCCAAGCTGCTTGCGTCCGGCGGCGGTGAGCGTGTAATAGCGCGCCCGCCGGCGGGTGTCGGTCATCTTCCACTCGGCCTTCACCCAACCCTGCAGCAGCAGCCGCTGCAAAGCCGGATACAGCGAGCCTTCTTCCACCGTCAGCACATCGTCGGAGAGGCGCTTGATGGAGAGCGCAATGCCGTAGCCGTGCAGCGGCGCTCGCTTGAGCGTCTTCAGGATCAGCATGTCGAGGGTGCCGGGCAGCAGGTCGGGCTTCTTGTTCATGGAATCTATGTATAGGCGATCTATGGGTAGAAAATCAATGGGACGGCCGCGTCATTCGTCACAAAGTCGATTCCGGCGGTGCACCCTTTGGTCACAAGACAGGAAGGCCGCTCACGCAGGTTTGCGAGCGGCAGTCCTGTTCGCTTGTTCCCATGTTCCCTCGGTCCCTAAGTCCCTAGCCCCTAAGTCCCTGCCCGTCAGTGCTTGCCGTACATCTCCATCACATCGGTGCGCAGAGCTTCGCGGCTCGATTCGCGTGTATAGAACATATGCCCGCCCGGATATTCCTTCACGGCGACGCGCGTGGGATCGCCCATCACCGGAATCTGCTCGACGGTGAGCAGCGATCCCATGAACGGGCAGGAGAGATCGTTCCAGCCGTGCACAATGAGCACGCGCAGCTTGGGATCGGCCGCAACGGATTCGCGCAACTGCGGCACTGAGCCTGTGCGCATTTCGTTGCCGCCCCGCTCCCACATCCTGCCCACGTCGTAGGAGAGCGCGTTATACCGCGCGTCCACCTTCCAGCCGACGGTGCGCGTCACGAAGTCGACCATCGCCGTGGTGACCGGGGCAATGATGCTGGCCAGGATGGGATCGTTGGCGCGCTGCTCAGGAGCAAATGGAAACGGATCGTAGGACGTCACATTCGAGTCGTACACGGAGCCGAGCTTGCCCTCTTCGCGATGCACCTCGCGCAGATAAGCGCCGGTTTCGAGCCGTCCCCCGGAGTATTTCACGAAAGTCGGATCGAGCCCGGTCAGCTCGGTCACACGATCGATCATCTTCTTCTCCGCATCGGGGTCGGAGTGGCCTTTGATGAGCGTGGCCGCATACTCGCCCTGCGTGTAGGCGATGACGTCCGCCATGGCCTCGGGCGTGAGCTTCTTTTCCCGCTCGAGATGCGCCGCGGCAATCGATGGCAGCGTCACCATCCATGGCACCGGAGAAAGATCGCCATTGTCTTCGAGCGTCGGGTTCAGGTACGGCGACACCAGCACCACGCCGTTGAGCGCCACGCCCAGTTGCGATTGCAGATAATAAGTAATGCGCGGCCCGCGAAAACCGCCGTAGCTCTCGCCGACAAGGTACTTGCGCGATTCGAGCCGGTCGTTCTTCACCAGCCAGTCGTAGATGATGCGCGAAAGATAGTCGATATCGGCTTCCGTGGAGTAGAAGAGCTTCTTGGCCTGGTCTTCGGGCACGCTGGCGCGGCTGAATCCTGTGCCCACGGGGTCGATGAAGACCAGATCGGTAAAGTCGAGCCAGGACCCCGGATTGTCCTTGAGCATTGTGGGATCGGACGGGCTGTCGCCCTCATTGCCGATGCCGGCAAGATGCTTGGGGCCGATGGCGCCGAAGTTCAGATAAACGCTCGACGCGCCTGGCCCGCCGTTGACGGCGAAGGTTACGGGCCGGTCGTTGCCGGAGGTGGCGCCCGACATGGTGTAAGACGTCAGTACGACTTGTCCTACAGTCTTGCCATCGCTGTCACGCACCGGTAAGGCGCCGACGTTGACGGTGTAATGCAGTGTCTTACCGTTCAGTTCCATGGTCTGCTCGACGTGCGCGTCGGCAGGCAGCGGAGGCAGCGTGGATTTTTCGGACCCGGATTTGTCAGACGACTTGTCTCCGGCCGCAGGCTTTTCCACGCCGCCGGGTTTTTCCCCAGCGGCTGGTTCTTTGTCCGATTGAGCGAAGCTCGATACGGAAGAGATGCTAAGGCAGGTAATTGCGAGTGAAGCAATGAGCCCGCGCAGAAACGATTGGCGAAGGTGGGAATCACACATGACGATACGATAAATGGTCAGCCTGGGCGCGCTGGCGCGGCCCACGCCGCGTGATTTACCCTCAAACCTGCATGAGACTCAAAAATGCCATTCTGATTTCCACCTTGGCTGCGGCGTGCTCTGCTTTTGCCGCGGCTCAGGCAACGCAAACCGCCAAGCCCGCCGATGAAGTCCCCGACGCGCCGCAGGCGACCGCGGCGGCCATGATCCAGCCCAATGGACCGAGGGTAGTGATGGATACCTCGATGGGCCGCATCACCTGCCAGTTTTATCAAAAACAGGCGCCGAAAGCGGTGGCCAACTTCATCGGGCTGGCCGAAGGAACCAAGGATTGGACCGATCCGACGACGCATAAGAAGATGCACAACAGGCCGCTCTACAACGGCACCACCTTCCATCGCGTCATTCCGGAGTTTATGGTCCAGGGGGGCGACCCCACCGGCACGGGCATGGGCGACCCCGGCTACACCTTCGACGACGAGTTCGATCCCAACCTCAACTTCGACCGGCCGGGGCGCCTGGCGATGGCTAACTCCGGCCCCAACACCAACGGCAGCCAGTTCTTCATCACCGAGCAGGCCTACGACTCGCTCAACCAGCATTACTCCCTCTTCGGCCAGTGCGACGACTCGAGCGTGCTGGTGGTGAAAACGATTGCGCGAGTGCAGCGCGACAACGACGACAAGCCTCTGGAGCCGGTGGTGCTGAAAAAAGTGACGATCGTGCCCGAAGGCCGGCCTTTGCCGCCCTTGCCTGCCGGCGAAAGTGAGCCCGCGGCTGCAACTCCCAAGCCGGCAGCGCCGCAGCCGTGATTCATCTCGACCCAAACCCATTCCGTACCCCATCCTTTCGTCGTCGTTGGCGAAAGCGTGGGAAACCACCGGTGCCGGCCGTCCGAAGCTAACTCGCTGACTTACTGAGTCCGTTAACTCGAGGTAACTCCTCTAACCACCCTAACTCCGCTAACCCCGACGATAAGGAGTCAACATGCCGCTTTCTCCAGGAACTTACGCCGTCTTCAACACCAACGAAGGCAAGATCACCATCCGCCTGTTTGAATCCGAAGCGCCCGTCACCGTGAAAAACTTCATCGAGCTCGCCGAAGGCGCCAAGGAATGGACGCACCCCGCCACGCGCAATAAGTCGAAGGATAAGCTCTACGACGGCACCATCTTTCACCGCGTGATTCCGGATTTCATGATTCAGGGCGGCGACCCTGCGGGCACGGGTATGGGCGGCCCGGGCTACCGCTTTGAAGACGAGACCAAGGGTTCGCCGCATAAGTTCGACAAGCCCGGCAAACTCGCGATGGCCAACTCCGGACCCAACACCAACGGCTGCCAGTTCTTTATCACCACGGTTCCCACGCCGCACCTGAACGGCCGGCACACTATCTTTGGCGAAGTGGTCGAGGGCCAGGATATCGCCGAAAAGATTTCGCGCGTACCGCGCAGCGGCCAGGACAAGCCGCATAAGTCTGTGGTACTGGAATCGGTGACCATCGAACGCGTAGCCTGACGAGATTTCGTTTCGTCGTCTTTAAACCGGATCAGCGGCACAGATCGCCAGAATCGCGCTTCCGAATCGATCGACTTTGGCCGGGCCAAATCCGTCGATGGCCAGCAGCGCATTGGCATTCGCCGGCCGCGCCAGCGCAACCGCCGACAATGTGCGGTTGTGCAGCACCACGTAAGCGGGAACTCCCAGCCGCTTGGCCTCGGCGGCGCGCCACTCCTTGAGCTTCGCCGCCAGCGCCAGCGCTTCTGCCGGCAGTTCAACCATCGCCGGCGGCGCGGCTTTCTTTGCCGCGCTCATCGCGTTTTGGCCCAGCCGGAATCCCGTTGGATCCTCGTTTGTCGAAGTTGCGCTTTCGGCGCGCGGCTTTGTCACCGGCCGATCGCTGCCGAACTCCGGCGCGACTCCATCTCCGATCAGAAGCTCTACGGTGTTTGCCAAACCCCGATCGAGCGCCGCCGCGAGGCGCACCTTGCGGAATTTTTTTACCTGCCCGTCTTTCTCCCACTGCGCGTCTTCAAGATCTATCAGCTTCGCTCGCTCCATCGCTTCCAAAAGCGAATCGAAATCCGGACGCGCCAACGCGCCGTCCGGATCGACGCTCCGCTGCAGCGTGCCGGCAGCCTTGTAATCCACGCCCCGCAGTTCTTGTTGAATTGCCGCAGCCATCTCCCGCTCCCGCTGCGCTGCACGGCGAAACTGGCGCAGCACCGCGCCCCCCGGATCGCATGCATCGCAGATGCCGCAGGGCCGGTTGGCATCGTCGACGTCGCCGAAGTGCTCTACCAACGCGGCCATGCGGCAACGCCCGGACGCGGTGAAGCGCAACACTTTATCGAACTGCTCCGCCCGGTAGCGCGCCTGCACCGGATAGGTCTTCTGCCAGCCGGAACCGCCGATCGTGACGTTGCCGGCATAGTCGGTTCGCGCGCCACCGTGAATCTCGAGCTTTTCCAGCGCCTTGTCGAACTCGTCGGGACTCAGCGCCGACGCCGCGCGCAGTTCCCCGATCGGGCGCGGCTCCGGCCCCAGCGCCTTGAACACTTCGCGCAGATGATCCGCAGGCGGGTAGTCGCGGCTCATGAAGAAATCGTGCGTCTTCTGGTCGGCGAAGGAGTGCATGAGAAAGGTGCGGCTCGGATTCCGGTCGCGGCCGGCGCGGCCAATCTCCTGGTAGTAGCCTTCAAGCGTCGCCGGCAGCCCCGCGTGAATCACGGTACGAATGTTCGCCTTGTCGATGCCCATGCCGAAGGCGATCGTGGCCACCACCACTTCCAGCTCTCCGGCTTGAAAATTCTTTTGCACGCACTCGCGCGTCGCGGCATCGAGGCCCGCATGATACGCGGCCGCGGGAACAATGCGCGACAGTTCCGCGGCCAGGCGCTCTGACAACTTGCGCGAAGGCGCGTAGACGATCGCCGGTCGCCGGTCCCGGTCCTCAAGCAGCCTGCAAATAGCGTGCGCGCGCTGCGGCACCGGAACTTCGACCACTTCAATCGCCAGGTTCTCGCGCCGGAAGCCGTGAATGAACTTTGCCGGATTGTTCAAACCCAGTTGCACAACGATGTCGGCTTGCACGGCCGGCGTGGCCGTTGCGGTGAGCGCCAGCACCGGCGCGGGCCGCAGCGCGGGCAGATGCTGGCCCAGCATGCGGTAGTCGGGCCTGAAATCGTGCCCCCATTGCGAGATGCAGTGCGC
>JBAUBR010000114.1:0-1790 GCA_049676965.1 Occallatibacter sp. | reverse complement strand
CCGGTACAGAACATTCTCTATACCCGCTTCGCGAATCCCATGTTTGAACCGATCTGGAATCGCAACTACGTGCGAAGCATTCAGATCACCATGGCGGAGAAGTTCGGAGTCGAGGATCGCGGCAAGTTCTACGACGAAGCCGGTACTGTGCGGGATGTGGTTCAAAATCACCTGCTGCAAGTTCTGGCCATCCTGGCCATGGATCCGCCGACCGGGGAGGCTCACGACGCGTGGCGCGACCAGAAGGCCGCTTTGCTCAAGGCGGTACGGCCGATTGCTCCGGGGGACGTTGTGCGCGGCCAGTACAACGGTTATCGGTCGGTGCCGGGCGTAGACGCGGCTTCCACAGTCGAGACTTTCATTGCGCTCAAGCTGTTCATTGAAACCTGGCGATGGGCGGGCGTGCCCATCTATATTCGCGCGGGAAAAATGCTGCCCGTGACCGCGACCGAAGTGTTCGTTGAATTCAAACGGCCACCGACGGATGTCTTTGGCGAGATTGTGCCCGGCGCGTCCGCACACCTGCGCATGCGCATCGGTCCGGACATCGTCATCGGAATGGGCGTCCGGGTGAAGACACCTGGCGAGCAAATGACCGGCAACGATGTCGAACTCATACTCACCGAGCAGGCCGCCGACGACACACCGCCTTACGAACGGCTACTGGGCGACGCAATGCGCGGACTGACTGAACTCTTTACCCGGCAAGATGTGGTCGAAGCGCAATGGCGTGCGGTTGATCCGATCCTCGGCAACGTTTCGCCGGTGCATCCTTATGAGCCGGGGACGTGGGGACCCGACGAGGTGGACAATCTCATCGCCAGCGACGGACCGTGGATTAATCCCACAGTGCAAAAAGAAAACGAGAAAGAGTTAGAAAAATGAGCCAACGATTGACGGAAGCGCCTTCGTGGTACGCACTGCAAGCTCATTACGAGAAGATCAAAGACTTTCGACTGCGGCAGTTGTTTGCCGACGATCCCAATCGCGGGGACCGATTGGTCGCCAAGGCCGCCGGGCTTTATCTCGACTACTCGAAGAATCGAATTACCAATGAAACCGTTCGGCTGCTGATCCAGTTGGCCGGCGAGCGAGGAGTCGCGGACCGCCGCGACGCGATGTTTCGCGGCGAAAAGATCAACATCACAGAAGGTCGGGCAGTGTTGCACGTTGCATTGCGGGCTCCACGAGGCATGCAGATCAAGGTGGACGGCGTGGATGTTGTTCCCGAGGTACACGCGGTGCTGGATAAGGTGGCCGCGTTCTCCGACCGCGTGCGCAGCGGAGAATGGAAGGGGCATACCGGCAAAAGCATCAAGAACGTGATCAACGTCGGTATCGGCGGCTCGTACCTGGGACCCGAGATGGCTTACGACGCGCTCCGCACCTTTACCAACCGTGCGATGAAGTTCCGTTTTGTGGCGAACGTCGACGGAGCCGCCTTTGCCGAAGCCACTCACGACCTCGATCCCGCCGAAACGCTATTCATTCTCTCCTCGAAGACGTTCACCACGCTGGAGACCATGACCAACGCCGCGACCGCGCGCCGGTGGATCGTGAATGCGCTCAAGAGCGATGCTGCGGTAGCCAAGCACTTCGTGGCAGTCTCGACGAATGCGCAGGGAGTCAGCAAATTTGGAATCGACACCGCCAACATGTTCGAATTCTGGGACTGGGTCGGAGGACGCTATTCGATGGACTCCGCCATCGGACTTTCCACAATGATCGCGATCGGACCGAAGGGGTTCGAAGAGCTACTCGCCGGATTTCACGACATGGACGAGCACTTC
>JBAUBR010000113.1:0-7911 GCA_049676965.1 Occallatibacter sp. | reverse complement strand
GCGACGATTTCCGCCGGCTCCGCCGCCGCTTCCACCTTGCGGGCGGCCTGCGCCTACCGGCTGCGGGGCCGGGGCCGTCGTGCCGTCGACGCGGTTGAAGTTGGGCTCGGTCTCCTCGTCGAACTCTTCCCCGTCTTCATCGAAGTCTTCGCCGCCCTCGATGAGAATCGTGCTTTGGTTCGAGGCGGGCTGGCGCTCGTCGAACTCGTGACGCGTCCGGGGAGGCGCGGCGGGAGTCTCCGAAGCGGCAATCTCCACGGCGTTCGAATCGGCCGAAGCCGCAGCCAGCTTGGCCTTCTGCTCGCGGATGAGCGCCTTGCGGCTGAGCTTGATGCGGTTGCCTTCGATGGCCAGAACCTTCACCATGACCTGGTCGCCTTCACGTAGCTCGTCTTTCACTTCCTTGACGCGATGCTCGGCGATCTCCGAGATGTGCAGCAGGCCGTCGGTGCCGGGGAACAGCTCGACGAAGGCGCCGAATTCGGCGATGCGAACCACTTTGCCGAGGTAAACCTTGCCGATCTCCGGCACGGCGGTGATGTTGCCGATGATTTCGAGCGCTTTCCTGAGTCCTTCGGCGTCGGACGAAGCAACGCTGACCTTGCCGGAGTCGTCGACGTCGATCTTGGCGCCGGTCTGCTCGACGATGCCGCGGATGGTCGCGCCCCCCTTACCGATCAGGTCGCGAATCTTGTCCGGCGGAATCATGATGGTCTCGATGCGTGGAGCGAACTTGGAGCGCTCCTGGCGCGGACCGGGCAGTTCGGCGTCCATTTTGTCGAGCAGGAAGAGCCGGCCGCGGCGCGCCTGCTCCATGGCCTGTTCGAGAATCTCGTGGGTGAGGCCGCCGATCTTGATGTCCATTTGCAGCGCGGTGATGCCGTTGCGCGTGCCGGCAACTTTGAAGTCCATGTCGCCGTAATGGTCTTCGGCGCCCGCGATGTCGGTGAGGATGGCGTAGTTGTCGCCCTCCTTGACCAGGCCCATGGCCACGCCGGCAACCGCGCCCTTGAGGACAATGCCCGCGTCATAGAGCGCGAGGCTTGCGCCGCAGACCGAGGCCATCGACGAGGAGCCGTTGGACTCGAGAATGTCGGAGACGACGCGGATGGTGTAGGGAGATTCGTCCGCCGTGGGCAGAACGGGGGTGATGGCGCGCTCAGCCAGTGCGCCGTGGCCCACTTCGCGGCGGCCTACGCCGGTCATGCGGCCGGTTTCGCCCACGCTGAAGGGCGGAAAATTGTAGTGGAGCATGAAGCTCTTTTTCATTTCGCCTTCGAAGGACTCGAGGCGCTGGCCTTCATCCATGGTGCCCAGAGTGGCGGTGACGAGGGCCTGGGTTTCGCCGCGGGTGAAGAGCGCCGAACCGTGCGTGCGCGGCAGCACGCCGGTTTCGATGCTGATGGGGCGAATCTCGTCGAAGGCGCGGCGGTCGGGGCGGATGCGGTCCTTGGTGACCTGCTCGCGGAAGAGGCGCTCGCGCAGAAGCTCGTAGTAATGAGCAAGCTTCTTCTTTCCGCCGGTGGTATCGTCGGCGGGAATTTGGGCGGCGAGCTCGTCCTTGATCTGCTTGACGAGCGCGTAGCTCTCGGTCTTGTCGTGCGTCTTGGTGTCGAGCGCGTCATTGAGCCGGGCGCCGATCTTGGACTTGAGCTCGTTGTAGTAGGTTTCGTCGACCTCCGGCGCCGTGAATGCGCGCTTGGGCTTGCCGGCCTTGGCGGCGAGCTCGTCGATGGCGGCGACGATCTTTTTGATTTCGGTGTGGGCGAACTCGATTGCCGCCAGGATCACTTCTTCCGTTTCCTGCTTGGCGCCGGCTTCGATCATCACGATGCCGTCTTTGTGGCCGACGACCATAATGTTCACGGTGGTGGCGGCGCGCTCGGAGTAGGTGGGATTGATGACGAACTGGCCCTCGACGCGGCCTACGCGGACGGCGCCAATCGTGGCGCTGAAGGGAATGTCGGAGAGCGCCAGAGCGGCGGCCGCGGCATTGATGCCAACCACGTCGGGGTCGTTCTCCTTGTCGGCGGAGAAGACCAGAGCGATGATCTGCGTCTCATTGCGGAAGCCGTCGGGAAAGAGCGGGCGGACGGGACGGTCGATCTGGCGCGCGGTGAGGATTTCCTTTTCGCTGGGGCGGCCTTCGCGCTTGATGAAGCCGCCGGGAATGCGACCGCCGGCGTAGGTGTACTCGCGGTAATCGACCGTAAGCGGGAAAAAGTCAATGCCTTCCCTGGGATCGGGAGATGCGACTGCTGTGGCCAGGACGACGGAGTCGCCGAGCGTGACCAGGGCGGCGCCTGAGGCCTGCTTGGCCAGGCGTCCGGTCTCAAAAACCAGACGCTTGCCACCGGCAAGCTCGACGGCTATTTCATGTTTCGACATGATGGGGTCCTCTTTTCATTTTTTTCGATTGGGAAACTTGTGGGGTGGGGCGGGATCGGCTCAGGCGGGCGCTCAGGCGGAGTCGGCGCGGATGGGCGCGGCAGAATCCACGAAAAAGCAAACTCAGCGCCTCGCGATTCCGATTCGTTTTCAGCCGATAGTGGTGCGCCGGTCCTGGCGGCAGGTTCGATTTGCCAGGTACACCAGGGCCCCTTGTTGAAATTGGAATAGGGGCCGTGACCAAAATCCGGTCTGGGCGCTTCCGGGTCAAGATTGGCTTTCTGCTTACTTGCGGATACCGAGTTTGCCGATTACGTCGCGATAGCGGTCCGAATCGTGCGTCTTCAGGTAATCCAGCAGGCGGCGGCGCTTGCTGACAAGCATCAAAAGTCCACGCCGGGACGCGTGGTCCTTCTTGTGGGTCTTGAAGTGCTCGGTCAGTTCACCAATCCGCTCACTCAGAATCGCGATCTGGACCTCGGGGGAACCGGTATCCGTATCGTGGGTGCGGAAGCGTTGAATCACATCTGTTTTCTTTGCGGTCGCCAGCACGGCGTGTGTTGCTCCTCTGTCGTCTCAGTCCACTCTCAAGTGTCTAATGTGAGATTAACATGAATGAGCGGGGAGGGGGAACCTGACTTTAACGGTTGGAACCATGCTGCGAACGGCGCTGCTCAGCGCGCACCGAAATGAAACAGACGATTGTCGAAGCCCTCGCGGGTAGCTGAGTTGATTTTGATTCGATTTGCTTCTGGATGTTCGGGATTGAGCAGGTAATTCAAAGTGTGCGGAACGATGGCGGAGGGGACCGCAGCAAGCGGAGTCTCCTTTGAATGCAGCCATGCATTACCCAATTGACGCGTGAATGCGGGCTGCTCTCTCCAATCGACAGGAGCAATCGTGAGGAGTTCCTTCACCGCGAACTCGTCGGGCGCTGACACTTCAAGCAATTGATAGACGCTTGGCAAAAATCCATCCTCGTCGTCGAATAGATGTACGAGGCGCTCCAGCATTGCGGCAGCCGGGCTATCAGCAAGGTAGACAACCGCCGTCCCCTTCGTGTGCCAGCGCGCCGAACCGATTCTCCCACCTGCTCCGCTGAGGTCGGCGTGTTCGCTGATTCGCCAGAATGTCGTCATTCACGGTTCGAACTCGCCGCTTGGCGGTTTATGCGAAATAGCCTTCGTCAATCTGGATCAGCGCGTCCTGAACTTCCTGCTCTCCGACACCAGTTCGCAGCATGGATAACGCGGTTCTCCCATTGAAGCGGCGCTTGGGACGCAGGAGCCAGCCGCGCCCGGATTCGTGTTCCCCATATACCCTTGCGGCGAGCTCGTACATGCGGGCAACCCGTGCCAATCGATCCGATTCGTCGATGCTCAACGGCTCACCGCGTTGACGACGGTGTTTCAGTGTCCGCGGAGGAATCACCACCTCAAGGAGTTGCCTCAAGGGAATGCCGGAATAGCTGGCGAATTCTTCAAGCGTGGAGAGAGGCACTCCCTTTTCAATAGTCTGCACGTCGAATGTGAACGCTGGCGACGGCGGAAGAGGGACGGTCGCGGCGTGGCTCATGGGGACATTATGCCATGAATCTTGCGGCATTTTGCCCTTTATGATGCGAATTCACCCACCGGACGATTCCCAAGTTGAACCGAGGAGGCCTTCGGAAATCAGATCCAGACATCGTTCGGTGCGGTGCGCTCGCTGGATTCGTTGCCGGTGTTCTTTACTCCGCGCGGCTCAATCAACATAAGCTTCACTTCATGTTCCGCATACGGTTTGTGTTCTATGCCCTTGGGCACAATAAACATTTCGCCGGCGCCTATTAGCAACGCGCCGTCGCGGAAATCGATGCGAAGCGTGCCTTCGATCACAATGAATGTCTCGTCGGTGCCCTGGTGGTCGTGCCAGACGAAGTCGCCCTGGAGCTTGACGATCTTGAACTGGTAGTCGTTCATTTCGGCAATGACTTTGGGCTGCCAGTGCTCGGAGAAGAGCGCGAATTTCTGTTGGAGATTGATGGGCTGATAGTTCATGCGGACTCCTATTGCCCTGCCTCGAGCCAATAATCCGCGCGGGCTACGATGCGGGCGCCGTAGTCCTGCGCGGTGCGCACGCGGATGCTGTGCAGGCCGGGGGTGGGGTCGCTGGGGCTGAAGGTAATGAGATAGCGGTTGCGGGCGTGCTTGGCTGCATCCACAACCCGCATCTCGAATTTTTTGTCGCCGGTGAAGGTGGTGTACTCGCCACCGCTCATAAGGGCGATCTCCTTGGCGACGTTTTTCTTGAAGGCTTTTGCGGCCATTACCAGGGGGCTGACCATATTCAACATGCGGTCGTCGCCCGAATCTTTGACGTCATGCGCGAATTCGGCGCGGGAGGGCGAAAACGAGACGCTGAGCACCAGCACGTCGCTCTGTCCGATCTTGCGGATCAACTGCTCGGTGCGCGTGTGTTTGCTGCCATGGTCGCGCTCTTCGCTGATCAGGAGCAGAACGCGGCGATACTCCTTGGGTTGAGTCTGGAGCAGATCGACGGCGTAACTGATGGTGTCGAGAATGGCCGCTCCGCCGTCGCCGGGCTCAAGATGCTTGAGCGCATCGTCGACGTCTTCGCTGGAGTGCGTGTAGTCGACGATGAGATGGGGCTGCGAGTCGAAGCCGACCAGCGCCGCTTCTCCGCGGCCGTCGGAGAGGAAGAGGCCAAGCAGCGGACCCATTTTCGCCAGCTTGCCGAACTCGAGCGCGCTGGCCCCGCCCTCTTCGACGGCGACGACCAGCGCGACGGGCGCGGTGTCCATCTCTTCCTGGACGCGGATCTTTTGCGGCACGCCGTTGTCCAGGAGGATGAAGTCGTTCTGCTTGAGGCCGTAGACGATGTCGCCATCGGGCTTCTCGACCAGCGTGGGCACGAGGACTTCGCGGGCGATGACGCTGATGGTGGGCTGACCGGACTGCGCGGACGGCATGGGCTTGGGCGGCTCGGCGGGGGGCAACTGCTGCGCGGCGGCGCGGAAAGTGCTCAGGAGCGCGGCGAATGCTGCAGTGAGGACTCGGGAGTGCCGGAGGCGCATGGGCTGGAATGACCTGCAAGAGCGATTCTATGATTCAGACGGCGTAATTGCCGATCGAGCACTGGCAAAGTTTGAGGAATCATCTCCTCCGGGGCTGAAGCCCTCTTTGTCTTAGCAGCCTGAAGGTACGGGCTGAAGCCCGCACCCTCCCATGTGCCGGACTTACCGTTGCTTTAGGCCGGCGTGCACATCGCGCTTCAGGCGGCCGGTCCAGGCGAGAAAGCTCAACAGCTCCCAGCGCGAACTCCAGATGAAGCTGAAGACGTCGCGCGCCGCGAGCGATTCCGCCTTTTTGCCGGAGTAGGTCTCAATGCGCCAGCGAAGGTATTCGCTGCGCCAGGGTGCGAGCCGATGGCCGCGGGTTGCGTTCCAGATGAAACATAGAGCTGAGAACAAAGGGCCGCCTTGGGACTGAGTATAGACGTGAGGTGGAGCAGATGGTCTGCCGAGATAAAGGAGGGCCCGCGCACGGATCGATGGCCGGCCTTCGTGGTCTCCCACCCATTTCGCATACTGCGCGAAAAGGGTGGGGCACGGGGATTCAGTGCGGGCCGGCTGAATACTATCCGCCGGGCGGGAGCTTGTCGAACAGGCTGCCGGTGCCTAGCTGCGAGATGACGTCTTCGAGGGCGGTCTGCTGGGTTTCGGCCAGCGAGAGCTGCGTGGAGATGGTGGGCAGGTCGGCCTGCATCAGGTTGGTCTGCGCGGCGGTGAGCTGTGTTTCTCCGCTGGTGACGGCATCGGAGGCGGCAGTCAGCCGGGTGAGCGAGTTATCGACGATGACGCGCTGGCTGGAGACGTAGTTGAGTGCGGTGTTGAGCGCCTCGGTGTCGTTGACGGCCGCGCCGGTGCTCGACCCGTTGGCGTAATCGGCGACCAGGTTGTTGAGCGCCGCGAAGACGTTGTTGGTGCCGGCGCCCGCGAAAATCTGGCTGCCGGGAACGTTGAGCTGGATAGTCTGGCCGTTGGGCGTCTGCAGAAAGTTTACGTCGCCGTCGCCGTTGTAGGTGGTGGTGGCAGGAGATGTGGCGTTGGAGGTAGAAATCGAAGAAACTGGTGATGTCGCTGCCGATGTCCCCGGCCGAGCCGGTCGAGGTGCCGGAGTCGGGCGTGAACAGCGCCTGCATGGTGTTCAATGCGGTGAGCCGTGAGGTAGAAGCCGCGGTCAACTGCTGCTGCTGGTCGAGCCGCTCCTCGAGGACGCGGTCGCGGGTCGAAACCGGTCCGGTTTGCGTAACTCCCGCGCCGTAAGCCACGCCATTGATCTCAACCGGCGAGTTCTCGACCCAGTTGGGAGTCTCCTCGGTATAGCCGGGGGTGTTGGCGTTGGCCACATTGTTGGCGGAGATGCTGAGGGCCGACTGGTCGGCATCGAGCGCCGACGAGATCAGGTTGAAGGCGGAGCTAATTGTCCCCATGGCTGATCTCCACCTGCGCCTTCCGTGGGGATCGCGCTTCGAGTTCGGTATAGGAAAGCGCGCGCCCGGCGCGCAGCGCGCGAATGCGGTTGATGACGGCGAGGTTGGCCTGCGTGGCTTCCAGCACGCGGGCGAACACGGCCATGTCGGACTGGGCATCATCGGCCTGGCGAGCGAGACGGCTGAGCTGGCGAAGCAGTTCGGCGACCAGATCGGGCGTCATGTAGTTCCTCTTAGAAACTCTTCAGCAACGAGTTGGCCAGCAGGTTCCAGCCGTCGACCATGACAAAGAGCAGAATCTTGAGCGGCGTCGACACCACCACCGGCGGCAGCTGGAACATGCCGATGGAAGTGGTGATGGATGCCGTCACCATATCGATTAGCAAAAATGGCAAAAACAAGACCGCGCCGATGGCAAAGCCGGCCTTGAGCTCGGAGAGGATGTAGGCCGGGACCACGACGCGCATGGGCAGGTCGTCGGGCGTATTGGGGCGCGGAACCTGGCCGGCCGCGGTGAAGAGAGCAAGGTCCTTTTCGCGGGCGTAGCGGAGCAGGAAATGCTTGACGGGCTGGGCGCCGCGGTCGATCGCCTTCCAGCCGGTGATCTGCCCGGCGCGATAGGGCTCGACGGCCTGCTGGTCGACCTGGGAGAGCACCGGCGCCATCAGGAACCAGGTCATCATCAGGGCCAGGCCGAGCAACGTGGGGTTCGAAGGCGCGGTCTGCGTCCCCAGCGCCTGGCGCAAAAAATGAAAGACCACCAGCAGGCGCACCAGCGGCGTCATGGCCATCAGAATGGCGGGCAGCAGGGTGATCAGGGTGAGGACCAGCAGGATGGTCCAGGGCGTCGAATCGGAGGGATGCAGCCGTGCGCCGAGGTCCGGGAGCAGCGGCGCGCTGGCGGCAGCAGCCAGCCCCAGGCGAGCGGGAAGCGCTACCACGAGACCCTCGCGACGGAGGGCGATTCGGCCTGTGCGGAGCGCAGCGCGGGCGAGCGCATCCCGTTGGAAGCGCGCCGTGACCCGGCTC
>JBAUBR010000112.1:0-2317 GCA_049676965.1 Occallatibacter sp. | reverse complement strand
GGGCTAAAGCCCTTTGTTTTGCGTCCCTTTCCGGCACGGCTGAAGCCGTGCCCTTTCAAAACCCTGTTTATGCAACCACATCGAGGGTGATTCCGGCTTGGAGCGTGAATCCGCCTCGACCGACTGCGATTTCATTTTCATGGAAACTTATCTTCACCATGTAAAATAGCCTGTGTTGACCCCGCGGTGCTTGAACCGCAGAATGGTTTGAGCGTTGCAGGTTTTTGTGCGCTGTTATTTGTCACCGAGCGCTTGCTCAGCTGCTTGCCAACGAGGTGTTCATGCCCGCATATCTGCTGATTCTGGTTGCCATTCTCGGCCGTTTCATTCCGCCCCTCCTGCCCCATGCGGACTGGATGAACTTTACCGCCGTGACCGGCGCGCTGCTTTATTTCGGCGCGCGGCGCCCCTGGCGGGAGATGCTGGCTCCGCTGGCCGCGCTGATGGCGAGCGACTACCTGCTCACTACGTTTGTTTATCACTACCCCTTCCGCTGGCAGGGGTACGTTCCTACCTGGATCTGGTATGTGGCGGGCATGGCGCTGGGCTGGATTCTCTTGAAGAGCAAAACCACGTTCTGGCGCGTTGGCGCCGGCGTTCTGCTCGGGCCGACCGTGTTCTGGATCATCTCGGACTACGCGGTCTGGGCCGGCGGGAACATGTATCCGCACACGCCGGCCGGGCTGCAGGCGTGCTTTGTGGCGGCCATTCCTTTCTACCGCAACGATCTGGTCTCCACGGCGATTGTCGCCGGGCTGGCGTTTGGCGTTCCCGTGCTGGTGCGGCGGATGAACGCGGCGCGAACGTTGGAGCAGCCGGCGAAGTAGTTTATGGGTTTGATCCAGCGGAGACTCTAAGTTCTTTGACTGACCGTGCAGTTATCCTTTTGCGCGCTCGCCGCGCCGCCTCCACCACCACCAGCCGAATCCCACTACCGCCAGCGCTCCAACCACCAGCATGGCGACCAGGGAGTGGTGCGCGACAATGTCGACGGCTCCCGGCCCCAGCTTGAGCACCAGCAGCGAAAGCACCATCCAGCGCACCATGCGGCCGCAGAGCACCGCCAGCAGGAACGGTACGATCGCCATCTTGAAGACTCCCGCACCGAAGATGAAGATCTTCCATGGCGTGGGCGGGGGCATCATGGAAGGGATCATCACGGCCAGGAACTCCTGACGCTCGAAGCGGTCGCGCATGGCTTCAAACCGCGCGCGGTCGATGCGCTTGAGGAGGAACAGCTCGCCGCCGGCGCGGCCAAGCCAGTAGGGCAGCAACCCGCCGAGGGCCGAGCCGCAGGACGCCAGCAGGCAATAGAGCCAGAAGTGGGCCTTATCCGCCCACACGTAACCGGCTAGGATCAGGTCCATAGGGACCGGGATCGACGAGGAATCTAGAATGGCAACCGCGGCCACGCCTCCCAGCCCCAGCTTGAGCAGGCCGGGCAGCAGCACCAGTTTCCACTTGGCCACAATTCGCGCAAAAAACTGCTTCAAATAGTGTCCCTTTCAGCCTGCAATCCGTCCCACTACAAAGGAATATTGTACGATTCGCATATCCTTCAACGGTTTGCTGGTCGTTTCGGCTGTAACGAGAGATTCGTTTCGGCTGGAATGAGAGACTCGTTTTGGTTGTAATGAGAGAATAGAGCGAAAGGACTCGAATGGGAGCTGGCGGGTCAGTGTGCGCCCGATCGGACTCCTCAAGCCCGAATGCCGACCAGTGAAGCGCCAACCAGTGTGAACGAGTCCGCCCAGAAGGCGTCGGCGGAAAACGGGTCGCGGCTCGTAAGCCTCGGGCTGAAGTTTGCCTGGCCGGAGCCGCAGGAACCGTTTGCGCCGCCTCCAGGCGAGGAGTCGCTCCAATCCGAATCCGATGAGCAGGCTCCCCGGGCCGCTCGCCGTTCCCGCTGGGTCGACTACGACACCCACGAGCTGCTGGAAATGATCAGCGAGCTCGAGGACGAGCGGCGCTGGGCCCGGCTGCGCGAGGGGATCTGGCTCGCCATTCTCATCCACATGGTGTTGCTTTCGGCGTTTACGTGGATTCCAAAATACGTTTTCCATGTGGCCCCGGTCATCGATCCGTTCGACGCGATCAAGCAGCGCAAGGACCTGACTTATCTCGACTTGCCGCCGGATGCGCTGCGCCAGCTCCAGCCCAAGGTCAAGATCAAGCCGGTCACGCCCAAGGTGCCCCAGATCGACAAGAAGACGCTGGAGGCGCTGAATCATCCGCCTGCGCCACCGGCTCCCGCTCCCGCGCCCGAACCGAAGCTCGCCCCGCCGGCGCCGCCGACTCAGCCTGTCCCGCCCAGCAC
>JBAUBR010000111.1:0-5135 GCA_049676965.1 Occallatibacter sp. | reverse complement strand
CGAGTCGCTGAGATAGTGTGTCGAGTTCGGGATACGAAGCAGCCGGCCGTTGGGGAGGAGGTGGAAGCCGCTCACGCTGCCATTGCCCCCGGCATTCAGGACATAAACCAGTTCCCTGGCCTGGGTCTGAGTGTCTGAAATGCCAGGCAGATATGACCACGACACTACAGCACTCCCGACATTGCGCATAGCCTTGGGCCGGGAAGAAGCGGGCGATGTCGCTAACCAGGCTCGATGTGCGCTATCGGAATCGCTTGACTGCGGCTGGCTGATCCGCGCCCGCGCAACCGGCAGTAATCTTCGCCACAGAATAGTTTTCGCTCCATGCCGGGTTACCTGCCAGGCGGCGCAACATCGCCAATTGCCCCACATGCGTCAGAGCGTCGGCTATGGGCCCCTGAAAGAGCCTCTCCTCGCTAACGTGGATCGGCTCCGGCAAAGCAAGCTGGCGGTCAAACGCCTCCAGCGCCGTAAAAAGGCGCTGTTCCTCTTCAGCCCAGGACCGCGGAACAGAATTGCGCCAGCGCTCCTCGCCCCTCGCCATGCTCAGCGCCCAGTCGAACAGATCGCCCATGTGCGCCAGTATCTTTGCCGGCGTCCCTCCGCAATCCGCAAATTCGCCAAATTCTTCCGGCGCACCCTCGATAGCCCGCACTGCGCGATACGCAACTGTAGCCACGGCGTGGCGCAGCAATTCTCGTTTCCCGTTCATGGCTGCGATTCTATACAATCGCTCCGCGAGGAGGCGTCAATGTCCGCCCCAGTTTTTGTTCCTTTTTCTACGTACCGCGAGTTCTCTGCCCAGGAAATGGTGAGCCGAGCAAGGTCGTTTCGCGATGAAATGCTCCGGCGTCGCACAGTACGGCAGTTCTCTTCACGTCCCGTTCCGCAGGAGGTGATCGAAGATTGCCTGCGCGTTGCGCGAAGCGCTCCGAGCGGCGCCAATAAGCAGCCCTGGCATTTCGTAGTCGTCAGCGATGCAGAGGTAAAGGCGAAGATTCGTGCTGCTGCGGAAGAAGAGGAGCGCCATTTCTACCACGGACGTGCTCCCAAAGAGTGGCTCGATGCTCTTGCCCCACTGGGGACAGACGAAGACAAGCCCTATTTGGAAACCGCCCCCTACCTCGTTGTCGTTTTTGCGCAGCATTACGAAATTTCGACGGATGGGCGCAAGATGAAGAACTACTACGTGACAGAATCGGTTGGTATTGCCACGGGCATGCTCATCTCAGCCATTCATATGGCGGGTTTGGTCGCGCTTACGCATACTCCGAGTCCGATGGGATTCCTGAACCAAATCCTCGGACGTCCCGTGCAGGAGAAACCCTTTCTCATTCTTGTCGTCGGCTATCCAGACGGAGAGGCCTCAGTTCCGGACATTTCGAAAAAGCCGCCTGAAGAGTGCCTGACCTTCGTGTGAAGTGTTTCCGCCTCATTCGTCGCTTGCCAGAAGGAGAAAATTCTGCGCACGAAAATAAAGGCCGTGAACACCCGCTTCAATCTCCCCGATCCGATCAATCTCCCTGATAGAACAACGGATATCGATCTAATTGTCGAAGGCTCAGCTTCGTCAACGCTGGTGTTAAAGCGGTTTCAGCTCACCGTGAGCGGCTGCTTTTCGTGTGCATTGGGAGAGAGTGACGAAACATCATCCTTCTCTCAGCGCCAACGCATTCGCTTCGTGTTGAAGCGACGCCCCCACCTAGACTCCATCGATTCGGCGTTCGGTCAAGCCGACTGCCGAGCGACAAAGTGGTGTTGCCAGTTACTACGGATATCATCAAGCAAACCGCGACCGCCCATAAGGAGCGACAGACCGATTTTCCTAGCTTAATTCTAGTCCGATTGGTTTTTTGTCAAGTCCTTTCGGACCTCGCCCGCCGTCGGCCCTTGCGATGTTCCAAATGTCGTGGTGGTGAATTCAGAGGCCGGTTCGCAATGGCTGGGTAAAATTACCCATTTCGACCAATATCGCTCTCTAATTGAGTGGGCGGTGCGATCCGTTGATGCTGGACATCTGCTGGAGTTGCCGCGCGAATTCAAGGACCATCTGATCGAACCGTGGCGCTGAGCTTCAATGCTCGCTCTGACGGTTCATACCGATCTCCGTCAACTTCCAGATGTGGTACATAGCGCACGCGGTTGGGGTGCAAAACAACGAGCGTGGTCGAATCCGACTGAAGCTTGTGGCCCTACGCAACGACAACGACCAGGTCAGGGACGACCTCAGAAGAATCATGGAGTCACAGGATGAACCCTCTGCTTCTCACCTCGATGGCGGCCGTTTCAACCTCTGTGGGCGGCTATTGTGCCGTCCTGCTGCAGCGGAGAGTCCATCTGCTCATGTCCTTTGGCACGGGAGTGCTCATTGGTGCCGCCCTGCTGGATTTGCTCCCCTCCGCATTGTCGGCTGCGGAAAGCTCAGGTTCATCGAAGGCACTGGTTTTTCCCATCGCTGCCCTCGGCGGCCTTCTCATCTTCTGCATCGGCGAGGCAGCGTCCCGTTATCGAGCAAACAAGGTCGGTAATCGTGCGGCCGGAAGGGCCAGCGCCTCCTTCCTCATTGTGCACAGCACTCTCGACGGAACGGCTATCTTCGCTGCGTCCACCATATCGCTGCAGTTGGGGCTGATTGTGGGGCTCGGAGTTGTAGCGCATGATATATGCGACGGATTGAACACCATCCTGCTGGCAACCGGCGCAGAAAAAACCGGATGGACCGACTACGGATTTCTGGCGCTCGATGCCGTGGCGCCCATCGCCGGCGGCCTCATCGCAGCCCATCTCTTCCGAGTCTCCGATGCGCTGGTCATGGTTTTTCTCAGCCTCGCGGCCGGATCCTTTCTCTTTACCGCATTCTTCGGACTACTTCCCGACGCCTGGCGGCGTGCAAGCCGCCGTCTGGTGTTATCGCTAGGTCTCGCCGGCTTTTTGCTGATCCTGTGTCTCACAAGGCTGGTCGGCGCGCTCGGGTAGGAAGGCCGCCCCAGCGCCGCTGGCAAGGTCAACCCAAAGTATGGTGGAGACACTCCGTTGATGTGTACAGGGCGAGTCGCTCTTCGACATATCGCACGTGGAACTTTCCGGGAATCGGTCCTCCCCGCAGCGCCAAAGCCCGAGAATGGGAAGCCGAATAGGGCGGAACTAGGAACTTGGCAGGCCGTCAGCAAGGTCTTGAACGAACCGCTCACAGATTCCAACTGTCAAGCGGCTCGTGCCAGACCATTCGATCAACGAATCGGTGGCCTGCATCCTCTAACCAGGGTTCGGCAATCAGGAACGCGGAAACGAGGATCGAAAGCAAGAGGCTCGCGCAAAGGGCCGACACAGCCATCTCACGCAACGACATTCGGGACGAAAGAATCGGGGTGCCGCAGCGCGTGCACATTTCATGTATCCCGCTCTCCCGGGTCTCCTTCTGAGCCGCCCACCTCCGCCATCTCGACGCGATACCGCCCGTCCATCTCCCGATCGATCTCATCGCCATCGTCCTCCTCTTCGTTATCGGCAGCCTGGTCACCCAACGCTGCGAAAGCCGCCCGTTCACGTTTGTCCCGCCGGACGTCCAGCAGTTGTTCTCCAACTGTGTGTTTGGGAGCGAAACAGTATTCGACGTACGCTTCAAAGAGCGACTGATTCCGAATGCCGCGCTTCATCAGATCCCCGTGGTGGTGTTTGTAAAGGTCCTTGAGAGCTTCGGGCGTAATGATGTGGAAGCGTCTTTTTCCCTGGTCGGCGACTGAAGCCTGAAGCCAGTTCTGCTCAATCCAGAAAACGACTTCCGCCTTCCGAACATGCAACGCGCTCGCCAGGCTTTCCACGGAGAATAGATCGCACCGGATTTCACGCAAGCTGAGGCGATTTCTCCTGAGCATATTGCGGATCGCTTTGGGAGTTCGGTCGATCTTCTTTGCGACCTCTTCGATGGAACCCTTAACCAGTTCCTCTCGAACGATCTCCAATTCGGATTCCGTCCATCGTCGGTGATCCTTCCGTCCCTTGATCCCGTGCTGGATGATCAAGCGCCAGCAAGCCTCCTTGGGGCGCCCTGTGTGGCGCTGCAGGCGCACTACAAGTTGCTCGAGTTTGTTGCCTGAAAGCACCTTGGCCTGAGCAGCCATGGCCAAAGCTTCGGGACTCCACTCGCAGGATCGCTCTGGCAATTTGGGGAGAGTTGCCATATGCGCCTCGATTACTGATCTTCCGGTGATCGCCAAGGCCAAGTGTGTGATTGGGTCTGCAGAACCTCTGGAGGAGTCGCTCTCTCAACGCGAAAGCCATGGCTCACGTCGCTAGCAGAAGCGCGATCCGATTCATCGCGTCGAGGACGCCGTCAAACCCCTGATGTCTCGAAATCTCGTGCGGCTTTCCACGGAGGCTTTGTGGAGCCTCCTACTTACTAAAGGCATCTGAAATGGCATCTTGGGGCACGGCTTTATGCGGGAAAGAAAAGATGTTCGCCTATACTACTGTTAAGACGGTGGTTAAATCCCCCCACGGGCAGAAGCTCGCGAATGCCGCCAACAGGTCCTAGCCGGGAAGAGCTGACTTGGAGTTGGGCCTATACGACCGGGCACCCGGCTTCTGATCAGAAATTGGAGGCCGCTGCGAAAGCAGCATGGTCGTACTCTCTCCTGTGCGCACGGACCTACCTGAACGACCTGGATGCCGCGCGCGAATTGATGGAGCACGCTGTCCACAACGCATCCCGGTACATGGCGCGTCATCCAGATGCTCCTCCCGAAAAACTCATCGCCCGTATCAAAAGCGTCATTCGCCGCCGGGCGGGACAGCTTTCCGCGAGGCGGAGCCGCGAACTGTCATTTGGGTCGATGCTCGATATGGAATCGCTTCTCGCCGGTGAACTGGAAGCAGAAAAAGGCGTCTTTGCAATTGAATTGCTCTCCCGGATGTCGCCGTTCGCACGGGCCATCGTAAACCGGCGCTGGAACGGATACACCTGGCGAGAGATTGCAGGAGAATTAGAGATGGATCACACGGCGGTCCGTCGTGCATACTTGCGGGAGTTGGAGTCGGTGCTCCAAGGGCTGTCCCGGTCTGGAGATTCCCCGAAATGCGACTGAGCTGGCACCGGTCGTCCCGCGTGGAGGACCGCTTTGAGTCCTGGATTACAC
>JBAUBR010000110.1:0-5431 GCA_049676965.1 Occallatibacter sp. | reverse complement strand
GGCTGCCTCGCCCGGCTGTGCGGTAATGGGCGCAGGGGCAACGGGAAGACCTGCCGGCGGTGCGGTCCCAAGGTTCGCGGTATTCTCAGTCGCTGCAATTGATTCTGAATCGGCAGGTGACACCGCGGCGTCAATCTCCGGAACTCCTGTTTCGGCGCGCGAGAGGTTTCGCGCGTCGCCGGCTGACAGCGGGAGGGTCACATTCTGCTCAATCAGCTTGAGCAGATTTTGACGAAAACCTTCGAGGATCGTGGCATCGTGCAGAATGGCGGGACCCGAGCGCGATGTGAGCGTGGCGAGCACGCTTTGCGGGTAGTTGGCAGTCAGCTCTTCGACGGCGGCGCCCGAGGCGATGGCCAGCGGAAGCTGGAACGTTTCACTGGGACCGTCGGCGAATTCGACCTCGATAAACATCATTGCGGGTGGAGTGTAGCCGATAGCTCCGCCGTTGCGCGCTGGTGGATCGATTGTGCCGGGCGCGGCAACCACCGGCAGCTCTACCCAGTCGACGACACGGGTGGATTGGATGCGGCGCGACTTGGCTCCAAACCAGCGCTGGCGCGGCAGCCAGGCCAGCAATGCGGTTTCGAATACGGTACGGCCGCTGCCGGCGATGAGAGCAGACCAGCCATTCGTCTCGAGCTCGGCTGCGGGGGCCACGGTCTCCGGCGTTTCTTCCGCTGCCATGGTCGGCAGGTCGATCATTTCCTCCTGACTCAGTCCCGCGGGTTGCAACTCGAGCCAAAGAAACGAATAGGGTGCGAGGGTGAGAGCGTAGGGGCCATCCGTAACGGTGGGAAATGGAACGTAGCCCAGCATTTCCACTGGCTCCGAGCCGGCGAAGTCGGAGAGGTCGAGCGAAGCCGGCTGGGCGAAGCGGCTGAGGTTGGCCACGCAGAGAACCGTTTCGTGAGTTCCGTCGCCGCTATCGAGGTCGCGCAGATACGCGAGAACTTTGCGGTTGGCCGGGTTAAGAAACTTAAGCGAACCGCGGCCGAAGACCTGGAAGAGCTTGCGGAGGGCGATCATGTTGCGCGTCCAGTGCAGCAGGCTGGACTGATCGCTGAGCTGCGCCTCGACGTTAACCACCTGGTAACCGTAGATGGGGTCCATGACGACCGGAAAATAAAGCCGCGCCGGATCGCACCGCGAGAAGCCGGCGTTGCGGTCGGAGTTCCACTGCATGGGCGTGCGCACCCCGTTGCGGTCGCCGAGATAGATGTTGTCGCCCATGCCGATCTCGTCTCCGTAATACATGATGGGCGTGCCGGGAAAGCTGAGGAGCAGCGAGTTCAGCAGCTCGATGCGGCGGCGGTTGTTGTCGACCAGCGGGGCGAGGCGGCGGCGAATACCGACGTTGACCCTCATGCGCGGGTCGGCCGAGTAGGCCAGGTACATGTAGTCGCGCTCGTCCGCGGTCACCATTTCCAGCGTGAGCTCGTCGTGGTTGCGCAGAAAGAGCGCCCATTGGCAGCTATCGGGAATGGCCGGCGTCTGCGCCATGATGTCGGTGATGGGCAGGCGGTCTTCCTGGCGCAGGGCCATGTAGATGCGCGGCATCAATGGAAAATGGAACGCCATGTGGCACTCGTCCGCCTCTCCGAAGTAGGGACGCACATCGGCGGGCCACTGGTTGGCTTCGGCCAGAATGAGGCGGTTGGCGTATTCGGCGTCGATGGCGGCGCGGATCCTCTTCACCACGCTGTGCGTGTCGGGCAGGTTCTCGCAGGAGGTGCCGTCGCGCTCCACCAGATACGGGATCGCGTCCATGCGCAGCCCGTCGACGCCCATGTCGAGCCAGAAGCGCATGGCTTTCAGCACCTCTTCGAGGACCAGTGGGTTGTCGAAGTTGAGGTCGGGCTGATGCGAGAAAAAGCGGTGCCAGTAATAGGCCTTGGCGGTGTCGTCCCAGGTCCAGTTGGATTTCTCGGTATCGGTGAAGATGATGCGCGCGTTCTTGTAGAGCTGATCGGTGTTCGACCAGACGTACATTTCGCGCGCCGGCGAACCGGGCGGCGCGAGTCGCGCGGCCTTGAACCACGGGTGCTGATCGCTGGTGTGGTTGATGACCAGCTCGATCATCACCTGCATGTCGCGCCGGTGCGCGGCTTCGAGAAACGCCTTGAAGTCGCTCAGAGTCCCGTAAGACGGGTTCACGTCGACATAGTTGGCGATGTCGTAGCCGTCGTCGCGCAATGGCGAAGGGAAAAAGGGCAGCAGCCAGATGCAGGTGACGCCCAGATCCTGCAGATAGTCGAGGCGCGTAAGCAGGCCGGGAAAGTCGCCGATACCGTCGCCGTTGGAGTCGCTGAAGGCGCGGACGTGGAGCTCGTAGATGATCGCATCCTTGTACCACAGGGGATCGGTTGCGCTGGCGTACTTCTTCACTCGTTGGATCTCCGGGGCCGGTTGGAAGCGTCGCGTTCCCGCTGATTGACGGCCAGTACAGGGTCTCCGCTCACGCCGGAAAATTCCCGGTTCCGCCGCGCAGTTCCACACAACATTGAGATGCGCCCGGCGAATTTCGGGCAGACACGGCTGTGCGCCGGCAGACATTCCGCAATCGGCCGACCCGGCTCAGTTTACCAAGAGAACGATGCAAAGAAGTGATGACAAGGCTGCACGAACAGGGCCCATGCAAATCGTGTCGGGCGATTGGCGGGTAAAATTTGGATCTTGCGAAAAAGAAACGCCTCACGGAAAGCGGGCAACTTTCCGTGAGGCGTATGGTGGCAGTACAAAATTGTCTACCTGCGCCGGACGCCGCGGTTACAGCGGTTCCACAATTGCTGTATCCCGAATCCACTACCCTCAAGTGGCTTTTTCCTCAAGAAAAAGCCACCTTTCACGACGCCAAACAGGACAGGTGAATTGTGGAACCGCTCTAGAAGGTGATCTTGCCGGTGAGCTGGACGTTGCGGTTACCCAGGCCCTGAGGATAGGAGCCGCCGCCGGCCCCGCTTTGTGGTGTGCCGGTGAATAGATAGCTCTCAAAGCTATTCGGCGAAGCCAGGCTGGATTCCACGGTGAGAGTCGGCGTCTGGTAGTAGCCACGGTTGAAGACGTTAAAGGCGCTGACCATGATCTGCATATTCACGCGCTCGGCAATCTTGAAGTTCTTGCCTGCCGACGCATCGAGGTTGCTCCAGCTATCGCCGCGGAGGATGTTGCGGCCGACACCGGGGAAGGGATTGTGGCGCGAGAGGGCCTCGTACTGGTTATTCCACAGCCAGTGCTCTGACGACGGCGAAATCGGTGCGCCCGTGACGTAGTCGACGTATCCGCCCGGCCCTAGATTGATTCCGATGGAGTTCAGAGGCGCTCTCGGGTTCGAGAGGTCGGGGCGGCTTGAGGGGCCTGCTTGACCACCCGCGGCAGCGAAGCCGAGATCGGAGAATCCCTGTTCTGCCTCGGTCGCATTGATCTGCTTTGCCGCTGCGGGACTGATGCTTCCCGTCCCCGCGATGTCGTTCAGCACCGCTGTCGACTGCACTATCGTAGCGTTCTGGAAGGGGTTATATGGCTGGCCGCCGTTGTATTGGTAGAAGGTGTTCAACGCGTAGCCGCCGAGCAGCCGGCCCAGGATTCCGCGCTGGTCGTGGTACCAGGGTTCGTCGTACGTCAATTGAATTCCCGTGATATTTGGGTAGGAGTCGCCGCTGATCCCGCGCTCGCCGATGTCGGTGTTCAGCGGATCCTGCGCATACGGGCTAGCCTGGCCGCCACCACCGTTATTGTTCACGTTGATGGAGAAGTCGTCCGTGTTGTCCACGGTGCGGCTCCAGGTGTAGGAGAGGGTTCCCGAAAAATGGTGGAAGTTGCGCATGGTCAGCGAAGTCTGCAACGCGTCGTAGAGTGAAAATGCGCCGTTTCCGTAAGTCACGACCGGGCCGTAACTGCAATTGGGGCGAGTGTAGCCGATGGCGCTCGTGTCGGTGCACGCGCTAGCCCCTGCTCCGTAGCCCGGGAATGCCTTTTGCACGTCGAGAATATCGGGATTGGAGTTGACGGCCTGGAAGTTGCCGTAAGTGTGATTCCCGACGTAGCGAACATCGGCTACCGCGGTCGGGAAGACCTGGTACTGGAAGCCGAGACTGTAAGTTTCACCCTCGGGGTTGTGGAAGTTGTTGGTAACTGTCTGGATCAAATTGTCGCGCGGATCGCCGCCCTTGGGGAGATACTGATCGTCCGCGGCCTGCACGGTGGAGTATGTCAAGCCGCCGCCAGGCACACAAAGCACCTTCACTCCGTCGCAGGCAAAGTTTCCCGAATTCACCGCCGGGGCCCCGGTAGCCACATTGACGAACATCGAATAGAACTCGGGATCGGCGTTGATCGAGAAGCCTCCATGAACCACCATCTTGGGTGCGAAAGTGGGCGTGTAGGCAAAGCCGATGCGCGGCTCGATATTTCTGAGGTCGTTCGGGGCGGAAGGAACGGTGGTGGCCGATAGAGGCAGGCTCTTATTCCAGAAAGCGCCGGCGCCCTCCTGGCGGGTGACGGTTTCGTTGTGGAGGAAGTCGATGGCCTGCCCGAAGAACTCGTAACGGAGGCCGAGATTCAGCGTCAGGTGTGCATTCAACTTGACGTTGTCCTGGACGTAGAGGTCAAAATCCTTTTCCTTAAACGGAATGGTGGGGCTTCCCTCGGCGAGGGTCAGTTCGCCGATGCCCTCAAGAAAACCGGTAAGGCCATTGTCGCAATTGGCGCCCTTGGCGCCGCAGTCCCCGCTCGTGGGGTAGCGGAAGGGAATGCCGTTTGGATTGGCCGCATTGATCGCGGCCCCCGGCGCAAAATTGAAGGCGCCCTCGTCGTTAGGCAGCCAGCCCCACGGTGAGTCCTGGTAGTCGAATTCGCCGCCGAACAAGATCGTATGCCGTCCCTTGCTGATTGTGGCGTTGTCCTGGACCTGGTTGACCTTGACGAACCGGCCTTGCGGGAATACGCCCGCAAAGTCATAGCCGTAACTCGCCAATTCCGGAGACCCGCCCAGGCCAACGAACGAGCTGCACGTACCCTGGTCGCTGATAGTGCAGGAGGGAATTGAGCCGCCATAAAAACCTATGCTGGACTGTTGGAAGGCGTAGCGCAATTGGTTGACAATGGCGGGCGAGAAGACGTGCGTCCAGTCTCCACCCACCTCGTGGCTGATTCCGTTCACGTTCGGATACGCCCCGGCGGCCGCTACGTTGGGGGCCGTCAAGTAAAAGGCAGGGTTGTAAGGATTGTTCTGATAGTTGTAACGAAGATAGAACTTATCCCTCGACGACATGAACGAAGCCGCTGCGGCGGCGGACGCTTCCGCGTGCGGTTGAACCAGCCTTTGCGGCTGTCGGGGTAGCTTGGGACGCAGAGAAGGAGGATTCTCTGTGAACCAACTACGTCAGCTCATGCTTGAGGAGTTGCATCGCCGCAACTTCGCCGCTACGAC
>JBAUBR010000109.1:0-47651 GCA_049676965.1 Occallatibacter sp. | reverse complement strand
GCTGCCGGTGAGCGCGGCCGCGGAGGCATGGTGCGATGCATTGCTCGCGTCGGCAGCCAATCAACCCGCTGCGCTCATCAACCCCGGCGCCGGCTGGGGCGCCAAACGATGGCCGGTGGAGCGGTATGCCGATGTTGCCGCTGGACTGCTCCAAAGCGGCTATCGAGTGCTGGTGAACGCCGGTCCGGGCGAGGAGCCGTTGGCGCAATTCATCGCCCGCGAAACCCGTGGCGCGGCTCTAGCCCTTGCCTGCACGCTCGATCAGTTGATCGCTCTCACGCGCCGCGTCAAGCTCGCTGTTGCCGGCGACACTGGCCCATTGCACCTGGCCTGCGCCCTCGGCTGCCCCGTGGTCGGCATCTACGGACCAACAGACCCCAGCCGCAACGGCCCATTCGGCACACAGTTCAAAGTGCTGCGCAGCCCCGAAAGCCGTCGCGATCACACCCGCCATGCAGTGCCCGAAGCGGGCATGATGACCATCTCGCCCGAGGACGTGCTGCGCGCCGCCGATGAACTGCTGAAGGAGGATGCCGCGCAATGAGCGACTGGATCGCGCGTTGGCAGCGCATTGCGCGGCGCATCCGTGTGCCGCTGGGTTTCGTCGTCGCCGCGCTCTACCTCCTCGAATTGGTTCGCCGTGCTCCGCCGTATGCTGCCATCGCCTGGAGCCTGCTGCTCGTGGCGCCGGGGCTTTGGCTGCGCGGCTATGCTGCCGGAACCGTGAAAAAGAATCGGCAATTGACCGTGAGCGGCCCCTACGCGCATACCCGCAACCCGCTCTACCTGGGGTCGATGCTGATCGCGGCGGGCTTTGCGCTGGCTCTGCTCAGTTGGCCCGTGGCGCTGGTGCTGGTTCTCGGATTCCTCATCGTTTACGTGCCGGTGATCGCGTCGGAGGAGCGCTTCCTGCGCGCAACATTTCCCGAGTATGCCGAGTATTCGCGCCGCGTTCCGCGCCTTATCCCGCGCCTGACCGCTGGTTATCCACGCGCAGGTAACGATGCGTCGACAGATTCCGGAGGCTTTTCAATGGCCCTTTACGTCAAACACCGCGAGTACAATGCTGTTCTAGGAACCGCACTGCTTTATTGCTCGTTGCTTTTTCTGCGGCCGGCTCTCGCCGCGTTTCTCCATCGCCACTGGTGAGCGTTTGAATCGCCGCAACAGTCAAGTTGATAAGGAGCCAGCCCGACGTTGAAGACGCGCACGATTGTTGCCCTGCTTCTTTGCGCTCTTGCGCCGGCGGCCCTGGTTCCGGACCAGCAGATTCCTCCGCTCCCACCGCCGCGAACCGGCTTCACCTTCCCGCAGAAGCAGACGCTGACTTACGCCGTGGACTGGCGCGTGTTTCCCGCCGGCACCGCAGTGCTGCACTTCGACGCCACCGACGACCGCGAGCGCATCAGCGCCAGCGCCGATACAGTGGGCGCCATCAACCTCATCTTTCACGTGAGCGACCGCTTCCAGTCTACGTTCGACCGCAACAAAGGCTGCACCTACGAGTTCGACAAGCAGACGGTCGAGGGGCGCCGGCAGATCGACTCCACGCTGCGCATCGATTACGCCCAGTCGAAATCGATTCTCGATGAGAAGAACGTGGTCAAGGGACAAAGCAAGCATGTCGAGATGCCGATTCCCGGCTGCCTCACCGATCTGCTCTCCGGCATCTTCTATGCCTCATCGCAGCCCATGGAGGTCGGCAAAAGCTTTGTATTGCCGGTGGTGGATGCGATGCACACCGTGGTGGTGACAATGAAGATCGAAGGCCGCGAAGAGGTGAAGACGCCGCTGGGCACGTTCAAGACTGTCCGCGTGCAGCCCACTGCGGATGCCGGCGTGGTGAAGAACCGCGGCAATATCTGGATATGGTACACCGACGACGAACGTCACCTGCCGGTGCAGATGCGCGCCCGGCTGTTCTGGGGCACGATCACTTTCCGGCTCACGGGGAACGACAACAAATAGCGGCAAAGAAACAATTGTGCTGTTTCCGGATGGCCAACGACACGTCCACGTCATCTTGGTAGCTGCGGAGGGGCTAAAACGCAAGCGATGAGATTCACGGCACATCAAGCCATTCGAGGAATCCGAAAATCCACTCTAGAGCCGCTCCTGATTGAGATTCGTCGTCATCGCAGACACTGCTCTCCTCCGGGTTTTGAGGGTTGTAGAGGATCATAAGGTCCGCCCCTTTTACCCACTCGTGTGAAGAATAGAATTGGCCACTGTAGTTGTTGCAATCGACAACATAGGAAAAAGCAACGATGAAATGGCCTACGAATAGGGTGCTCGGAGCCTGCGATGGGGGATTGTCCCAATCGCAACTTTGGATCGTTGCAGTGATGACGGACCAATGTTCGTAAGTCATTTGCCCAGAATTGTTGCACTTCTCTTGGGCTGCTGTCGAACAGCCGGCAAACCGAAATTACATCATTACCCGCTAGAAAGCGGTCGAAATCGTGCGTTTAGACTGGTCGCATGGCAAAGCGCATCGGGGTTCACCTGGGCACGGCGGGCGGCGCTTCGAACGCCGTCGAACGCGCGAAGGAGATCGGCGCCAACACATTTCAATTCTTTTCGTCGAGCCCGCGCATGTGGCGCGCGCCCAAGGTCGACCCCAAACAGGCCGAACGGATGCGCGAGCTTCGAGCGGCTCTCGACGTTAGTCCCTTAGTAATTCACACCAGTTATCTGGTCAACGTGTGCAGCCAGTCGGACGAGATCCGCAAGAAAAGCGTGGATGGATTTCGCGGCGAGATCGAGCGGGCGCTCGAGTGGGGAGCCGAATATCTCGTTTTGCATCCCGGCTCGTGGAAGGGCATGACGCGCGACGAAGGCTTGCGGCTCGCGGCCGATTCGATCCGTGAGGCGATCGACAAGATCGTGTGGCAGGGCACCAGCTTTCACATCCTGATCGAGAACACGGCCGGAGCGGAGTGCTCGCTGGGCGGCAGCTTCGAGCAGGTCGCGGAACTGGTGGAGCGATTGAAGGCAAGCGCGCCGGTCGGTGTCTGCCTCGACACCTGCCACTGCCATGTCCGCGGCTACGACCTTCTCAGCGACGAAGGCTACGCGGCCACCATGGAGCAGGTAGCAAAGACTGTCGGTTTTGAACAGGTGCGCGTGTGGCACTGCAACGACGCCAAGGCCGAGCGCGGATCCAAGCTCGACCGCCATGAGCACATCGGCCAGGGCACCATTGGCATCGAGCCTTTCCGGCGGCTGCTCAACGACGAAAGCTTCGCCCATTGCGCCTTCATCGCCGAGACGCCGGTCGACGAACCCGGCGACGAGGAGCGCAATGTGCGGGTGCTGAAGAGCCTGGTGAAATAAAGAGCGGGTCGCGACAGACAATTGGGGTAGCATTATGCTACCATTTGAATATGAGCCAACCCGTCAAACTTTCGGATGCGCTGGTGCTGGATGCCCGAATAGCAGGAGAGGCGCAAGAGCGGTCGATTGCCGGGCAGGTGGAGTTCTGGGCTAAGCTGGGAAGATCTGTGGAATTGATGCTGGATGGGCAGCACGTACTCGCACTCTGTCGCACAATGGGGACCACGCCTCTGGCGGATTTGGTCGATGCGGTCGACACGAGGGCCGGCAGGGAGATGCTAAGGAATTATTTAGATAGTGAGCCGTATCCTCATTTTGAGGCGCATCCAAGCCGGCCTCGCCTCTTGATCCGCACTGATGAAAATGGCAAGCGCACGGTGGGCCGATTTGTAAATCGAACATTTACCCCAGTGCCTCAGGCAGACAAAATAAACTCGAAATCCGCGGCTCCGAGTCGAAGCGCGGGTGGCTCCGCGCGGGCGTGAGATTACTCCTCAGCCAACGGCCCATTGTCGTGGCTCTCTCTGGACCGAATGGAGCGGGCAAGACCACTTTCTACCGCACCTACTTGCGGCCTTCCGGCCTGCGTTTTGTGAATGCGGATGTTGTGGCGCGTGAATTGGGCGTTGATCCGTACAAGGCCGCGAAGCTGGCGGAGGGCCTACGATTGCAACTAATCGAGCAAGGAGAGAGCTTCATCTTCGAGACCGTCTTCTCCGATCCCGTCGGCCATAAGCTTGCATTCCTGAAGGATGCAGAACGATGCGGGTACACAGTGGTGCTGTTCTTCATTGGGCTCGATGGGCCGGAGACATGCAATGAACGCGTTGCGATGCGTGTCTTGAAGGGCGGCGACGATGTTCCAGCAGAAAAGCTCCTCGAGCGGTATCCCCGAGTGATGAGCAATCTTAAACGGGCGCTGGTGGAACTATCCAATGTGCGGGTCTATGACAATAGCGACTTGAGAAGACCCTACAGGCTTGTGGCGACAATGGAAAACGGGGACTGAATCGCGCTGCACGGGCCGACACCGGAGTGGCTGCGGGCGTTGCTGCCGAGGAGTTGATGTGTTCCCGCGTTTACACTGAACGGTGATGCCCGAAGAGAACGAACATCGATACGACCCGGCCGTCATTGAGGCGAAGTGGCAGCAGCGCTGGGACGCGGACCCGGCGCTCTACGCGGCCGAGCCGTTCACGTGCGGCAAACCCAAGTACTACGTGCTCGAGATGCTGCCCTATCCCAGCGGGCAGTTGCACGTGGGCCACGTGCGCAACTACGCCATTGGCGACGCGCTCGCCCGCCACATGTGGATGCGCGGCTACAATGTGCTGCACCCCATGGGCTGGGATGCGTTCGGGCTGCCGGCCGAGAATGCCGCGCTCAAGAACAATGCGCCGCCGCGCGAGTGGACGCTGGCCAACATCGCCGCCATGAAGCGGCAGTTCAGCCGCCTGGGCATGGCCTTTGACTGGGCCAATGAAGTCACGACATGTTTTCCCGAGTACTACCGCTGGAACCAGTGGTTTTTCCTGCGCATGTTCGAGCGAGGGCTCGCCTATCGCAAGAAGAGCAAGGTGAACTGGTGCCCGGAGTGCGCCACGGTGCTGGCCAACGAGCAAGTCGTTGACGGCTGCTGCTGGCGGCACGAAGACACAAAGGTGGAACAGCGCGACCTGGAGCAGTGGGCCCTGCGCATCACCGCCTACGCGCAGGAACTGCTCGATGGCCTGGACAAGCTCGATGGCTGGCCCGAGAAAGTCCGCACCATGCAGCGCAACTGGATCGGCCGCAGCGAAGGGACGGAAGTCGATTTCTTCCTCGACACAGGCGAAATAATCGCCGGATCGCCCGATGAGCCGGTCATTTTTGAGCCGTCGCCGGGCGCCGGGCGCATTCGCGTCTTTACCACGCGCGTGGATACGATCTTCGGCGCAACCAGCGTACAGTTGGCGCCGGAGCATCCGCTGGTCGCCGCGCTTGCCTCGGCTGATTCCGCATTGAAGGCGCAGGTTGCCGATCTGCTCGAAGAACAGAAGAAGGCGCGCGAAAGCGGAGACATTGGCGAGATTGAGAAGCACGGCATTCCCACGGGCCGATTCGCGGTTAACCCTTACAACGGCGAGCGCGTGCCCATCTGGGTGGCCAATTACGTGCTGATGGAATACGGCACCGGCGCGATCATGAGCGTGCCCGCGCACGATGAGCGCGACTTCGAATTCGCGACCAAGTACGGCATCGGGATTCGCCAGGTGGTTGTGCCGGTTCACGCCGCCGACCCACCGCAGGGCTTGCCCTTCAGCACCATGGATGGCGTTCTGATCAACTCCGGCGAGTACAACGGCCTGAGCTGTACCCAGGCGCAAAAGCTGCTCCAGGAGGCTGCCGCACGCAGTGCATTCGGCAAGGCGGCGGTTACGTTTCGCTTGAAAGACTGGGGTGTAAGCCGGCAGCGCTACTGGGGCACGCCGATTCCCATGATTCACTGCGAACGTGACGGCATTGTTCCCGTGCCCGACGAGCAGTTGCCGGTACTTTTACCCGAGAACGTAGAAATCACGCAGACAGGCGGGTCGCCTCTGGCGCGCGTGCCGGAATTCTACAACGTGAAATGCCCCAAGTGCGGTGGCCCCGCGCACCGCGAAACCGACACCATGGACACGTTCGTCGACTCGAGCTGGTACTTTTACCGCTACACCGACGCGAAGAACGCGCATGCGCCATTCGACTCCGCTGTCGCCCGTTATTGGTTCCCCATCGACCAGTACATCGGCGGCGTGGAGCACGCGATCCTGCACCTGATCTACTCGCGCTTCTGGACGCGGGTAATGCGCGACCTGGGCCTGATCGAGAACGATGAGCCTGTGGCGCGGCTGTTCACGCAGGGCATGGTGATCAAAGACGGCGCGAAGATGTCGAAGTCCAAGGGCAACGTGGTCTCGCCCGACGACATGATTGCCCGCTTTGGAGCAGACTCTGCGCGCGCGTACGCGCTTTTCGCGGCGCCGCCGGATCGCGATCTCGACTGGCAGGAGGACGGCGTGGCCGGCGTCAGCCGCTTCCTGGCACGCGTTTACCGGCTGGTGATGAAGCATGGGCCGGCGGTGCGGGGGATTTCCCACCCTTCGAGCAAAGAACGCTCGAAGGATGGGGCACCCGGTGGAGTAGCGGCGCACAGCAGCAAAAGCACGAAGTTATTGCGCAAGCTGCACCAGACGATCGCCAAGATCACGCTCGATTTCGAAGGCCGCTGGCACTTCAATACCTGCGTGGCGGCCATTATGGAGCTGGTGAACGAGATGCAGGCTGCGGATGCGCAACTGGCTTCGGGCGAAGTTCCCGCTCCGGTGGTGCGCGAGCTTCTGCGCTCGCTGGTGCTTCTGCTCTCGCCCTTCGCGCCCTATCTTGCGGCGGAACTGTGGGAAGAGCTGGGCGAAGAAGGAGCGCTGTTGCGCGCGCCCTGGCCCGCGAGCGATCCTGGCCTGGCGAAAGAAGATGAGCTCGAGATTCCCGTGCAGATCAACGGGAGACTCATAACTGTCGTCCGCGTCGCTGCGGACGCCGGCCCTCAAGCCATGGAAGAAGCAGTGAAGTCCGACCCCAAGGTGCTGTCGCGCCTTGCGGGAAAATCGGTGGCCAAGGCGATCGTGGTGCCCGGCAAGCTGGTCAACCTGGTGGTGAAATAGCGGTGGTGAAATAGACGTGGCTGTCGCGGTCCGCGGAACGCAATCGCTCGTGGAACAGATGGGGTGGGTCTTCAAGCGGCCCTCGCTCACGGCGCTGGAAGTGGCCTGGCGCTGGCTCTTCGGAATCCCCGTGCTGATCGCGTGCTGGGTCGAGGCGCAGCGCATTCTCGCCCTGGTGCCGATCGACTCCACCGGGCTCGCCGACGCCAACATTCAGAATCCGTGGCTGGCCTCGGTGCAGGTTGCCGACGCGTGGGTTCAATACCGTCCGCATGTCATGGCCGTGCTGCCTTTGATCGCCGCGCCCGCCGCAGTGGCTTGGGTGGTCTTCTCCGGCATAGGGCGCAACCTTGTCTTGAAGCGCATGAATCCCAAGCTGCCGTTTCGGCCCATCGCGCAGATTCTGTTGCAGGCGGCGTGGCTGGCCGCGCTCATCGCGATCGGCTGGGCGTGGTTTCGTTCCATCGGGTGGGCCGCGGCAACGCACATCGGCTCGAACGCCGAACCGGACCTGGTGGGCTATTTCATCTGGGTGATCTTTCTTTCACTGGGGTTCTTCACTCTGTGGGCGCTGGTGAGCTGGATCGTCTCCATTGCTCCGCTGCTGGTGCTGCTCGAAGAGCGCTCCGCGCTTTCAGCTCTCGGAGAAAGCCTGAGCCTGGGGAAAGCCTTCACCGGCAAGCTGGTGGAGATCAACCTGGTGATGGGTATCGTGAAGCTGTGCCTCATTGTGCTGGCGATGGTTTTTTCGTCCGTGTTTCTGCCCTTCAGCCAGGAGGTGGGCGCGGGCGCGCTGCATCTCGATTGGATCGTCGTCTCGATCGCCTGCTGCGTCGCGAGCGATTATTTTCAAGTGGTGCGGCTGAAGTCGTTTGTGGAGTTCTGGAAGACCTTCAGGGTGTAGACGGAGACGTGCGATTTGAACGAACTCTCCATGCGAGCAGCAAAATCAGAAGAAGAGCACCGGGACCGGCGACGATGACTGCCCAACCCCATACAATTGCACCTGCATAGGACATATCGAGTCCTATCTCGTCTGCATCGACGCCAATTTTCAACCACGCGGATTCGTCCACCCCCTGAGCGTCGCCGGGCAGCGTCAGCACGATCCTTTGTCCTTTCCGGTATCCTTGAGCCCAGCCTCCCAGGCAGGCAGTGGTTCCGACGATCCATCGACTGTTATAAGAGCCTTTCGTAACGATTCTGCCCCTGTCATCGACAATCTTCCAGTCCAGATCCAGGTTTTGCTGTTGGTCTCTGGGGATGGATCTGCGCCACTCCAGATCGATCCTTGCGGGTCCGTGGAACCCTGTTCTAAACGGCGCGGATGTATATACGCCTTTTTTCAGTGGGAACTGCATGAGAAACGGCTCGGGCCGGGGCGCATATTCAAGCCGGAGGCATTCGGCAAGAGGAATAATCCCCACGATAACCAGACCGACCCCCATCATCGCCAGAATCTTTCGCCATGGCCACCTCTTCATAGCATTGCCCCTTTGCAGTAGCTTACGGTCAATCGCATCAGCATCGTGAGTGGGTCTGCGCAGGCGTGCTTCATTCCGCGGCCAACGACTACTTCCGGGCGGTGCGGCTCAAAACACTTCCGGAGCTCCGGTGGATGTATCGAAGCCGAAGAACGGAAAACTTTTTGAATAGCATCTGCCCGGAAGGCGCGGCCGCAAACCAACGAAGCCATGTCGCTCTTACTGGAATGGTGTGATCCCCATGCGCAGGCGGCTGGCGATCGGTTTGTCGTATTTGAACGCGGGGATGAATTTCCATCCGGCAGTGGCGGCGATCAAGTCCTGGTCGGAATTCCCCTCTACTTTGGCCGACCGGACCTTTCCCGCGGAGTCGATGACCAGGTCGACGGGGATCTCGGTGTTCAAGGAGGCCGGCGAGCCTTCCGGCGGGGTCGGGCGATTCATGAGAATCCGCACGGGAAAAGTGTCGGCCTGGAATGAGCGCATGTCGTCCTTGCTTGGTCCGCTCATGCCGGGCGCGTACGCCCAGGCCAGGGGATTGGAACCCGGAGCGGCGTCCGAAACCCTGTCGTAGATCAAGACACGCTTCTTCTTATAGGAACTGGACAATCCGGGCGAGACGCCATCCACTTCGCGGCGAATGCCGCCCGCCAACGCGCCCAGAATGGCCGGGCGAATCCGGTCGATATCGGCAGGCGGCCACATGTCGGCGAGGGCATTCCACGCATCCTGCTGGCGGCCGCTGTAGAGATAGCACCACACGATTTCCAAAACCTTGGCCTTCGTGGCCCGCAAGCGCGCCCACTCTTCCGGTGTGGGCGGATAGAGAGTCTTCAGCTTTCCATCGCTGTGCTTGAAGTCGCTCAACTGCTGTGCGCCGACTTGTGCGCGCAGCGCGGCGATGCGGCGATCGTAATCGGGCTGGAACTCGGCGCTGACGTCGATCAACCGCTTCTGTTCGAAGCGCAGCACCACCGGCGGCGCAAAATCGAATGCGCCGCGCGGCATATCGTCAAAGCCGTTCACCGCGGCGGCGTCGTCTGTCCAGATTTCGACGCGGCCATCGAGATCGGTATCGGCGGCGCTGTACCAGTCTCCGCCGGTGATGACGCGAAGCCGCTGCGGCGGCTTCTTGAGCGAATAGATTTCGTACTGCATGAAACCGTCGATGTCGGTCCGCTTGATCTGCAGCGCGACCGCCGGCGAGCCCAAGCCGAAATCGATGCCCATGGCGTCCACATCGACCTGCCAAGCCTGGGGTTCAACCGTCAGATCCCGATCGCCCCAGGTGAGTTTTGCCGCACAGGCCCGTGCCGCAAATTCGTGATTTCTCACCGCGCCGACCGACACTTTGACCCCGGTGCGGAACAACGACTCAAAGCTACCCGAGCCGCCCTGGCATACCACGTCGCGTGCCTGAGCGCTCAAATCAAGCGCGAAAACGCAGAAGATCGACGACACGATCAGGCCTCGAGCGCGCAATCCTTTGAGACGGAGTGACACGGCGACTCCCGTAACGGAGCATAGGCGCGAATCGCCGCCACCGTCAATGCGGATTCACCTGTTTGGCGGTTTCGATCCGGCGCTTCTTGCCTCGTCCCCCACCCGCTCAGAACAACTTCAAACGAATGACCAGATATTTCTTCGGATTCTCGCGAATGCTCTTCACCAGATCCCGCGTCTGCTCCATGGTCTGGTCGGCGTGCTGGTAAAGGGACTTGTCAACGAACAACTGGCCAACCGTGCCCTTGCCCTCATCGATCCCTTTAAGAAGTTCGTCGAGGTGCGCAACGGTGTCTTCGAGCCTCTTCGCGAATTCGGGATCTTTGGTTAGCTTGCCGAGCGCGCCGTTCCCGGCATTGATTCCGGCCACGAGCTGGTCGATATTGTGCACGGCGGAATTCAGATTTTTATACAGCTCGTCGTCGCGCAGAAACTTTCCCGCGGTGCCTTTGCCGCTGTCGAGATCGGTTGTGATGTTATCCAGCCGCTCGGCAACCGAGCTCAGGTGGTTGTAGAGCGTATCGTCCTTGACCAGCTTGCCCATCGTTCCCTTTCCTTCGGCGATGGAGGAAGCGATGACATGCAGATCGTCGGTGAGGGCCAAGATCTTTTTATAAAGACTGGGGTCGTTGATGATCTCGCCGAAGGTGCCACGCTTCGAGTTGAGCGTATCGATCAGCGTTTCCAGCTTGCGGGTCAGCGAATTGATGTCCTGAATTGACCCTTGGCTGGTGCGGATAACGTCCTGCAGGCTGGGCGTTTCGCTGGCCTTGAGCTCGGCATTGTTCCCCGGCGGCGGACCCGTGGCATCTTTGGAATCGATATCGACGAAGCTGTCGCCCAGAACCCCTGCCTGAGTGATCGAAGTGGTGGAATCGACATGCAGCCCGTTAAGGTATTCGACGCCTACGCGCATCACCACTTCCACCGGTCGCGGATTGCGCTGCGGAACGATGCGAACGCGATGCACGTTGCCGATGGTCACGCCTTCGAGCGTCACCGGAGCGCCATCCTTCAAATTCGATGCGTTTTCAAAATAGGAGCGCAAAACGATCTTGCGCGCGAACAGGCCACCGGTCGAGCCGGACATCAGGAATATCAGCCCGATCAGCACCGCCAAGGCCAGAACGACCAGCAATCCGACCTTCAATTGAGACCACTGAATCTCTTTGCGGCTTGGCACGCTACTCCTCTGGCTGAGTTGCTCGGTCTGCCGTGGACTTCAGCATATAGCAAAACGGTGGGATCCGTCTTCGATCCCGGGACCGGACCGTCCGGCCACATCCCTGATTCCGCTCACGCCGATGCATCCGGATCATCGCCCATCCTCGAGCACCACGCTGGCGATTGCCAGGTCGGCGGTGTGGGTGAGCGAAAGCGCCGCGCGCGCCACGCCCATGCGCGCGGCAATTTCGGCGGCGCGGCCATGGAAACGCAGGCTGGGCTTTCCGCCGGGTTCACGAACCACCTCGATCTCCGACCAGGTCACGCCGCGGCTGATGCCGGTTCCCAATGCCTTGGCTGCGGCCTCCTTGGCGGCAAACCGGGCCGCCAGGCTCTCGGCGGAGCTGCGCCGGGGCAGGCAATAGGCCTGCTCCGCGGCGGTAAACACGCGGTCGAGGAAACGCACACCGTGCCGCTCCACCGTTCTTTGGATGCGCGCCACCTCGGTGAGATCGATTCCGGAGCCGATGATCATGCTGATAAACAAGCTACAGCATTCCGCTTGTGCCGGGCATCGCCGCCGGCGGGGCCGCCGCTTGACACATTTCAAACTCAATTGGCTTTATCCAATTACCGGGGAAGCAGGCGATGGAGGTTTTTCAATGGGCGACTGTTTGATTGCGCTGCAGTCGCGTTTGGATCCGGAACACTCGTGAACCGATCGTGTCCGTCTCCGATAAGCGCATTGTGAGACTGAGCGTGCCTAGCCCGGATCCAGGAGCAATGATGGCCACACCCTGGGCGCTGCAAATGAGAGCTGTATCCGCCGAGGAGCCCCTGCACCTGGTGCAAACGCTCACCGGCGCGATCCTCGGCTGCGGCGGTTGGGTACTGAGCCGCGGCGCAAACGATACCGGCGCGATCAGCATGTTGTTCGAGTTTGAGCGGCAGGCCTGCGTGGAGATTTACAGCATGCTGATCGCCGCAGGGCTGGAATTGAGCCAGGCCGGCCACATCAGCTTCACCGAGCTTTGCCAGTGCACCCGCAGCCATCCCATCGACTGCGCTACGGAGATTGCCAGCGTCGATCTCGAAATTCAAACCTTCCCGGTGGAATTGATTCGCGCGCCAGGAACGATCAGAGCGGCTTAGGCCCCGTCGAAATTCCGCATTGGGATCTATCCCGCTTCCACCAGACCATACCTCCGCTGCCACGCCTCTTTGAGCCGCGCCCACACCCGCGCTCGCTCCGCCTCGGTTCCTTCGCCGATGGGCCCTTCACCGGATCCGGGCGCATTCGCAAATCTCGCAGCTTCCACTTTCGCCAGCTCCAGCAACTGCCGGTCGCGCACTAGATTGGCCACGCGAAAATCGGGCAGACCGGCCTGCCGCGTGCCAAAAAATTCCCCCGGCCCGCGCATGGCCAGGTCTAGCTCCGCCAGCTCGAATCCATCCTGCGTGCGCACCATGGCATTCAGCCGCTCCTCGCCCCCGGGCGATACGCGCTCGCCGGTCATCAGGACACAGTAGCTGCGCGCCGCGCCACGCCCCACGCGCCCGCGCAACTGGTGCAACTGCGCCAGGCCGAAGCGCTCCGCGTGCTCGACCACCATCACCGTGGCATTGGGCACGTCCACGCCCACTTCGATCACGGTGGTCGCCACCAGCACGTCGATCTCGCCGCGCTGGAAGCGGCGCATGATGATCTCCTTCTCGTCGGCATCGAGACGGCCGTGCAGCAGGCCCACGCGGAGCCCGGAGAGCGGGCCGGCGCCGAGTTTTTCGTACATTTCTACGGCGGATTTGAGGCCTGATTTTGCGCCGGGACACGCCTCCTGCGCGGAGGCCGGAAATAGCTCCGGCGAATTCTTTTTGCGGGCTGTTCGCGCCGGTGCGGCCGCCTGAACACCCGCCTCCGGATCGTCGTGCGAGAAATCCAGCTCCGGATGGTCCTCTTTGGTTCCCTCGATCACGGGATACACAATGTACGCCTGGCGCTTCTTGGCGACTTCCCGGCGCACAAAATCCCACACATCGGGCGCGCGTTCGCCAGGTACGCGGCGCGTGACGATCGGAGTGCGTCCCGGCGGCAGCTCGTCGAGAATGCTGACGTCGAGGTCGCCATAGAGCGAGAGCGCCAGCGTGCGCGGAATGGGCGTGGCCGTCATCACCAGCACGTCCGGCTCGGCCTGGTTGGGCTTCTTCATCAGCTTGAAACGCTGCAGCACGCCGAAGCGGTGCTGTTCGTCGACGACCACCAGCCCCAGCCGGTCGAACTCCACTTTCTCTTCGATCAGCGCATGCGTTCCGATCACCAGCTGCGCCTCGCCGCGGTTGATCTGGCCGCGCGTGCGCCGCTTGCGGTCGTCGTCGAGGGAGCCGGTCAGGAGCACGATGCGCGGCTGGCGCGATGAGCGTTCCAGTAATTTACGCGCAGCGAGGTAATGCTGCGTGGCCAGAATCTCCGTCGGCGCCATCAGCGCGGCCTGGTAGCCGTTTTCCATGGCCACAATCATGGCCTGCAGCGCCACGATCGTTTTGCCCGAGCCCACATCGCCCTGAAGCAGACGCCTCATCGGGCTGGGTTGGCGCATGTCCGCCACAATTTCGCCCAGCGCGCGCTTTTGCGCTTTGGTCGGATGAAACGGCAGCACTTCGCGAATGGCCTCGCGCACATTGTCGCCGGTCGCAAAGCCGATCCCCGCTCGCTCGCGCATCCGCCGGCGCTTGAGCTCCAGACCAAGCTCAAGGAAAAACAGCTCCTCGAAGATCAGCCGCCGATGGGCCTTTGTGGCGGCGCTTTGCAGTTGCGCCAGCGGCGTTCCCTCGGGCGGGAAATGCACTTCGCGCAGCGCCTGCTCGCGGCCGGGCAGGCGGAGCCGCGCCAGCATCTCGCGCGGCAAAAACTCCGGCACCGCACCCCGCACGCTTTCGAGCAGATGAAAGATCACTCTGCGCTGCCAGCGCGAAGCCAGCCGCGATCCGCCCAGCGATTCATACACGGGCGTGAGGCGGCCCACTTCCAGCAGCCGCGTCTCCGCGTCGTCGCTCGCATCGGGCAGGATTTCGAACTGCGGCTGAATCATCTTGAAATTGCTCGACGACCGCGACGGCTCGACCTTGCCGTACACGGCCACCGTTTGCCCGGCATGAAATTTGCCGTTGAGATAGGTGCCGTTGAACCACATGCACTTGAGCGCCAGCCGCCCCTGGCCCACGCTGATCTCGAAGATGGGCATCTTGCGCGTGCGCAAAAGCGCCGCGCCGCGCACCTCGCCGATGACGCTCGCCGTCTCGCCGGCCTTCAGTTCGTCCAGGCTGCGTGGATTCTGGCGGTCCTCGTAGCGAAAGGGCAGATGATAGAGCAGGTCCTCGGCCGTTTGAATGCCCTTCGCGGCCAGCAGTTCCGCCACGTGCGGACCCACGCCGCGAACATACATCACTGGACTATCGAGGGAAGGCACAACCGGATGCTACATTCCCGCCCAAAGACGCCGCAAATGCGAGGGCAACCGGGAACAGGCGGATTTGCGATCATAAACAAAATTGTTTATATTTAGGACATGAAGAGCAGCGAGTTCAAGCGCTGGCTTTCAGAACTGGGCGCCACTTCAAACCGGGCAAGGGTTCGCACCTGCGAGTCTATCTCAATGGCCGCCAGTCGGTACTGCCGATGCACAACAAAGAACTGGGCAAGGGCTTGGTCGCCGCAATCAAGAAGCAGTTAGACATTAAGGTAGGCAAATGAACATGCGATCGTATCCCGTGAATCTGCGCAAGGATGGCAAGTTTGTCCTGGCCGTATTTCCCGACATTCCCGAAGCCATTACTCAGGGGCGGAACCGCGCCGAGGCGCTCAAGGCGGCGAAGGAAGCGCTGGAAACCGCAATGGAGTTCTATTTCGAAGATCGCCGCCCGGTACCTGCGCCTTCACGGCCTAAGCGCGGTCAGGCGGTTGTGGAGCTGCCCGCGAGCCTGAGCGCGAAGGTTCTGCTCCTGAATGAAATGCTGCGCCAGAAGGTGCGGCCTGCCGAGCTGGCGCGGCGCATCGGCACCACTCCGCAGGAAGTGAACCGGCTCACCAATCTCCGCCACACCAGCCGCATCGATGGCGTGGACGCTGCGCTGAAGGCCCTGGGAAAACGCCTCATCGTCGAAGTCGCCTAGCTGGAGCCTGTAGTCTGGATAAGATTCAACGTAGCGCAGGGAACCGGATCGCAGCACCGGACGTACTCTGCCGGGAACCACCGGAGCATTCATGCCAGTAGTCGAACTCGCGGGAGTGACCAAGGCCTACGAGAACAAGGTCGCCGTCAGCAACCTCAGCCTGTCCATCGAGGCCGGCCAGATGTTCGGCCTGCTGGGGCCGAACGGCGCCGGCAAAACCAGCTCCATCCGCATGATGATGGGCATCACCATCCCCGATTCAGGCTCGATACGCCTCTTCGAGAAGCCCTTCGCGCGCGAGATCCTGGACCGTGTGGGCTATTTGCCCGAGGAGCGCGGCCTTTACAAAAAGATGCGCGTCATCGATCAACTCGTCTTCTTCGGCGAGCTGCATGGCCTGCAGTCGGCCGAGGCGCGCAAGCGGGCAACCTCCTGGGCCAAACGGGTTGAAATCGACGATTCACTGCAGAAGAAGACCGAAGAGCTTTCCAAGGGCATGCAGCAGAAGATCCAGTTCATTGCTTCGCTGCTGCACGATCCCGGGCTGATTGTGATGGACGAGCCATTCAGCGGCCTCGATCCCGTCAACGCCAAGCTGCTGGAACAGACGCTAATCGAACTCAAGGAGCAGGGCAAGGCGATTCTCTTTTCCACGCACCGCATGGACCAGGTGGAGAAGCTCTGCGACTCGATCTGCCTGATCGACAAGGGCGAAGCCGTGCTGGCCGGCAAGGTGCGCGAGATCAAGTCGCGCTATGAGCGCAACCGCGTAATTGTCGAATTCGAGGGCAGCTCCTCGTTTTTGAGCAGCGATGAAATCGCCGAAGCCGAGAACTTCTCCGGCCACGCCGAGATCAAGCTGAAGCCGCACGCCAATGCACAAAAGCTTCTGCAGGAAGCCTCGGCGGTGGCGACTATTTATCGCTTCGAGCTGGTCGAGCCGTCGCTCGAAGAGATCTTCATCCAGACCGTGGGAGGCAATGTCGATGCGTAACATGCTGCTGATCGCCAAGCGCGAATACCTGGAGCAGGTGCGCGGCCGGGCTTTCCGCGTTACCACCGTGGGGTTGCCGGCGGTGTTCGCGCTCATTGTCGGCGTGGGCTATCTTTCCACACTTGGCATCGGCGGACATCAGCACATCGTTATCGCCGCCGACAACAAGGCGCTGGCCGACGACCTGCGGGGCCGGCTGCTGAGCGACAAGGATTCGAAGGCCACGGTCGACGTGATGGCGCCGGCAACGTCCGCAGATCGTGCGGAGCTGGTGGACGAGGTTCGGTCGAAGAAGATCGACGCCCTGCTCTCGATCGATACCAATTCCGGAGCCCTCCCGGAGGCGACATATTATTCGCAATCCTCGGGCGATTTCATCACTACCGCCAAGCTCAAAGACGCGCTGAACGACTCTCTTGTCGACGTGCACCTCACCGGCTCGGGCATGAATGCGGCCGATGCAAATGCGCTGGTCAAGGGCGTCGCGCTGAATACATTTCAGGTGAAGAAGGATGGCAGCGTCATCCGGAGCAACGCCGAGTCGTCGTTCTGGAAGGGCTATGTGATGGCCATCCTGCTCTCCATGACCACGATGATCTATGGGATGAACGTGGCCCGCTCCATCATCCAGGAGAAAACTTCGCGCATCTTCGAAGTGATGCTGGCGACTGCCAAGCCCGCCGAACTGCTGGCCGGCAAGCTCATCGGCGTGGGCGCGGTAGGCCTCACGCAAATCGTCATCTGGCTGGTTGCCGCCGCGGCAATCCTGGTTTCCCCGTTCACCGCCGCTCTTCTATCCGGCGACCTGGCGATTCATTTCTCCTGGGAAGAGGCTGTGCTCTTCCCGCTGTATTTCGTACTCGGCTTCCTGCTCTACAGCTCGCTGTTCGCGGGCCTGGCCGCGACCTGCGAGACCGAACAGGAGCTGCAAATGTACATGCCGCTGGCCGCCGCGCCCACGTGGCTCAGCTTCGCGCTCATCGTGCTCATCATCAACGACTCGAACTCCGTCTGGTCCATCGCCGCCTCGTTCTTTCCGCCCTGCGCGCCCATCATCATGTTCCTGCGCATGGCTTCCGAGATTCCGCCGGCGTGGCAGTTCGCGGTATCGATCGGCTTGATGGTGCTAAGCATCTGGGGCGTGCTCTGGATGTCTGCGCGTCTCTACCGCGTCGGCATTCTCATGTACGGCAAGCGAGCGACGCTGCCTGAACTCGTTCGCTGGCTGCGTTACAGCTAAAATCGCTGGAGAGTGACCGGTGAGACCATATCCAGATTCACATTTTCTCAGCGCATCGCGCTGACCGTGGTGCCGCGCCTTGTGTGGGCGCTGTTGTCGGTTTTAGGACGCACATGGCGATTCGAAGTGATCGCCGAAGAAGGCGCTACGCCGCGCATCTTTGGCCGCGGAGCGGGGCCGGAGATCTACTGCTTCTGGCATCAGTGCGTTCTGCCCTGCGCGATTTACTACCGCACGACTCGCGCCACAATCCTCATCAGCCGCAGCTTCGACGGTGAGCTCATTACGCGCACTCTTGCGTTGTTCGGCTTCCGCGCTGTGCGCGGATCGAGCTCGCGAGGCGCGCGCGAAGGCCTGCTGGGGCTAAAGACCGTGCTCGACAGCGGCAAGCCGGTTGTCTTTACGGCCGATGGCCCGCGCGGCCCGATCTATCAAACCAAGATGGGACCCATCAAGCTGGCGCAGATGACGGGCGCGCCTATCGGTGCATTCCATCTGCAACCTGATCGCGCCTGGGTTGTGGATAGCTCCTGGGACCGGTTTTTGGTGCCGAAGCCATTCACGCGGATTGTAGTGAGCTGGGCGCAAGGGACGATTGTTCCTGTGGATCTTCCCAGAGAACAGCTCGAAGCAAAGCGCGAAGAGCTGAATGCCGCGCTCGAGCGCGCACGTCTGCGTGCAGTCGACCACCTTAAGAGGGCGCGCTCATGACCGACGAGACAGAAACTGCGCGCGGCCTTCGCGTTGCCGACTTCGATTTCGAATTGCCGGCGGAGTTAATCGCGCAACAGCCGCCCGCGGAGCGCGGATCGAGCCGCATGCTGATCGTGGATCGCGCTACCGGCACGTTGCGCGACGCTCAATTCGCCGATCTGCCTTCGCTGCTCGATCCCGGCGATCTGCTCGTACTCAACGACAGCCGCGTCATCCCGGCGAGGTTGTTTGCGCGCAGAACAAATGAGGGTGCCCCATCCTTGCGCTTGCAGTTGAGCGCAAGGGTGGGAGCCCACAAATCCATACAACTCTCGACTCAAGAAAAGGTGTCAGGGCTCATTGAAGTGTTGCTCACCGAGCCGGCCGGAGACAACCGCTGGCGCGCACTGGTGAAGCCCGGCAAACGAGTCGGCGTGGGCGAGAAGCTCATGTTCTTCGCACCCTCGGGAGCGCCGGAACTCCACGCCGAAGTGATCGCGCGCGGCGACTTCGGCGAGCGGCTGATCGAATTCGCACCGGTCGACGATTTCTTCGCTGTGCTCGATCGCATCGGCCATGTTCCCCTGCCGCCCTATATTCGCCGCAAAGACGCCAATGTCGATCGCGAGCGCTATCAGACCGTGTTTTCGCACGAAAGAGGCTCGGTGGCCGCGCCGACAGCAGGTTTGCATTTCACGCGGCAAACTCTGGAGACCCTCACCGCACGCCGTATCGAAATTGCGCGGGTCACGCTGCATGTCGGACTCGGCACGTTTGCGCCGCTCCGCGTCGACCGCCTCGATCAGGTCCATCTTCACGGCGAGCGCTACACCATTTCATCCGCCGCAGCAGCCGCCGTCAATCGCGCTGCGCAAGAACGCCGCCGCATCGTCGCCGTGGGAACCACGGTGGTGCGCACGCTGGAATCCGCAGCACAGAAGGCGGCAGGCCGCGCAATCGAACCGCACTCGGGAACGACAGACATCTTCATTTCGCCCGGCTTCGAGTTTCGCGCCGTCAGTGCGCTCCTCACCAACTTTCATCTTCCCCAATCGAGCCTGCTGATGCTGGTGAGCGCCTTAGCCGGCCGCGAGCGCGTTCTCGCCGCCTATCGCCACGCCGTCGAGCAAAGATACAGCTTCTTCAGTTACGGCGACTGCATGTTCATTGCCTGACTTGATCAATCTCACCGACCACCGACCACTGATCACCGATCACTGTCAACTGTTAAACTCTGTACCGTGCCCGACCAAGCCAAGCCGCCGGTCTTCCTGCTCGACACCATGTCGTTCATCTTCCGCGCCTATCACGCCATGCAGCGCAGCCGTCCCATGTCCACGCGCTCCGGCCTGCCCACGGCGGCGATCTACGTTTTTGTGAACATGATCAAAAAGCTGCGCCAGGATTTTCAGCCGCTCTATTTCGCCGCAGTCTTCGATCCCAGCGGCGAAGTCTTTCGCGATGAGAAGGCGCGCGGCATGGGCGCACTGCGCAAGTGGAATTCGAAAACACAGAGCTTCGATGAAGTGAGTTACGACGGCTACAAGGCCAAGCGCGAATCGATGCCCGAGGATCTGCGCCGTCAGATTCCCTACATTCGCCGTGCGCTCGATGCGCTGCGCATTCCCATCCTCGAAGCCCAGGGATTCGAGGCCGACGATGTGATCGGCACTCTCGCGCTGCAGGCCGCGGAGAGCGAACACGAGGTCTTCATCGTCTCCGGCGACAAGGACATGATGCAGTTGGTCACGCCGCGCGTGAAGGTCCTCAATCCGCAAAAAGACAACCTGATTCTCGATCCCGCCGGCGTCACGGCCACGCTCGGCGTGCCGCCGGAGAAGGTGATCGACGTGATGGCTTTGCGTGGTGACACCGTCGACAACATTCCCGGCGCTCCCGGCATCGGCGACAAGGGCAGCGTCGTTCTGATCCTCGAATTCGGCAGTGTTGAGGCCGTTCTCGACCGCGCCGCGGAAGTGAAGCGCAAGACGTATCGAGAGTCGCTTGAGCAGAATCGTGACGCGGTTCTCTTGTCGAAAGAGCTGGTCACGATCGATTGCCACGTGCCGCTCGCGCTCGATCTCGCCGCGATGCAAACGCAGCCGCCGGACATTGAGGCGTGCCGCGAACTCTTTACCGAGCTCGAATTCACATCGATGCTTAAAGAGCTCGCGCCCTCGGCCACAGCGCCGGCTGTCGAATTGATCGAGGAGCCGACGGAAGAGCAGACCAGCGCGTTTTACGAAGCGGCGCGCGAACATGGATTCGCCTTCGCCCTCGATGCGGCGGAGCCAGTGGCTGAAGAGACGGATGATGACGCGCCGCCCGCGCCTTCGCTGCTCGACGTAGTCGAATCTGCCGAGCGCAAGACTCGTTCGTCGGTTGGCGTTAGCGCGCAGCCCGAGACAGCGCTGTGCCTGCCGCTCTCACCGGAGTTGCGCGCGCTGCTCGAGGACGCCGCAGTGCCCAAACGCGTTCACGATTTGAAACTGGCTTTGCACGTGCTTGGGGGGCTGGGCGTCGAATTGCATGGCCCTGCCGACGACACCATGCTCCTTTCCTATGCGCTCAATCCAACACACGCCACGCAGGCGCTGGCCGACGTAGCCGCGCGCCACGGGCAGCCGGCGCCGAAATCGGTTGCAGCCGGCGCCGCTGCCATTCACGCGCTCGCTCCTCAATTACTTGCGCATGTTGAAGAAGCAGGAGTCTCGCGCGTATATCGCGACATCGACCTGCCTCTCGCCCCCGTCCTTTATCGCATGGAGCGCGCCGGCGTGCGCATCGACACGGCAGTGCTGGCCGGCCTCTCAACGCGACTCGCAGCCGATATCGATCGCGTTGGCGAGCAGATTTTCGAGCTTGCGGGCCAGCGCTTCAATGTCAACTCACCCAAGCAGCTTGGCGTGGTGCTCTTCACGCATCTAAGCCTTCCCGCGCCGGTGGTGCGCGGCAAAGGCAAAGCTATTTCGACTGCGCAGGACGTGCTGGAACAGTTGGCCGAGAAGCACGATGTGCCGCGGCTGGTGCTCGAATACCGCCATCTCACCAAGCTCAAGTCGAACTACATCGATGCGCTGCCGCTGCTGGCCGATGCTGACTCCCGGGTGCACACCACTTTTCAATCGGCGGCCACGGCAACGGGACGGCTCTCCTCAATCAATCCCAATCTGCAGAACATTCCCATCCGCACCGAGCTGGGACGCGAAATTCGCGCCGCGTTCGTGGCCGCGCCGGGCACGCGGCTGCTCTCGGCCGACTACTCGCAAATCGAGTTGCGTTTGCTGGCTCACTTTTCCGGCGATCCGCTGCTCACGCGCGCCTACCAGATTAACGAGGACATCCATACTCTCACCGCCAGCGAAGTGTTCGGCGTGCCGGCGGAGACCATGGACAAGGAGACGCGCAACCGCGCCAAGGCCGTGAACTTCGGCATCGTGTACGGCATTTCGCCGTTTGGGCTCGCCGCGCAGTTGGGCATTCCACAGGCCGAGGCGCGCGCCTACATCGACCGTTACTTTACGCGCTACAACGGAGTGAAGGCGTTTATCGAAAAGACGCTCGATACCACGCGCCGCGAAGGCAGCGTGCGCACGCTCTTCGGGCGCTTGCGCCCCATCCCGGATATCGAGAGCCGCAACCCCAACCAGCGCGGCTTCGCCGAGCGCACAGCGGTGAACACGCCGTTGCAGGGAACCGCGGCCGACCTGATTAAACTGGCAATGATCTCGATCGACCGCAAGCTGGCCGAGCGCAAGCTCAAAACGCTGATGGTTCTTCAGGTCCACGATGAGCTGCTCTTCGAAGTGCCTGAAGGTGAAACAGCAGAAATCGAGGCGCTGGTTCGCGCGGAGATGGAAGGAGTGATCGAGCTCAGCGTTCCTATCGTCGCCGATGTTGGCTTCGGTCCCAATTGGCGGGACTTGTAGCGTGCTCGAACAGGCCGCGCAGATGAATCTGTAACTCCGCAGCTTACATCCAAGAGAACGTGAATGACTTGCCCTCGGGAGTTACTCAAGAGGGCAATTGCAGGAATTCTTCTTCCAACCCTGGAGGGATTTTTATGAGCACAACGCATGTGATTACTGCCGCAACAGCCGGAACTTTCACGATCGGAGGCGATCTTACCGTCAATCGCCTCGGCTACGGAGCCATGCGCATCACGGGCAAAGGCATCTGGGGGCCTCCCGCGGATAAGGCTGCGGCGCTGGCCACGTTGCGCCGCGCTGTTGAACTCGAAGTGAACCTGATCGACACGGCCGATTCGTATGGCCCGAGCACGTCGGAGGAGCTGATCGCCGAAGCGCTCTATCCGTATCCATCGGGTCTGGTCATTGCAACCAAAGGCGGGTGGGAGCGGCCCGGTCCCGGCCAATGGACGCACAACGCCAGCCCTCAACATCTCGTCGAAGCCTTGGAAGGCAGCCTGAGCCGGTTGCGCCTGGAGCGCATCGACGTTTATCAGCTTCACGTTCCCGATCCCGCCGTGTCGTTCGAGGCATCGATGGAAACGCTGGCGAAGCTGCGCGAACAGGGCAAGATCCGTCACGTCGCGCTCTCTAATGTAACGCGCGAGCACATCGAGCGCGCACGCAAGATCGTGCCCATTGTCACCGTGCAGAACCGCTACAGCTTTGCCGATCGCGAATACGACTATGTTGTCGATTACTGCGAGCAGAATGGCATCGGCTTCATGCCCTGGGCGCCGCTGGCGCAGCAGCGCTTTGCGAACGAGGCGCTGGCAAAGGCTGCTGCGCAGTTGCACGCGGCTCCGCTGCAGGTGGGGCTGGCGTGGCTGCTCAAGCGGTCCAAGGTGACCCTGCCCATTCCCGGGACATCGTCGGTTGCGCACCTTGAAGAAAACATCTCCGCAGCGGGACTGGAGTTGCCGCAAAGTACTTACGATGAGTTATCCGCGGTAAGCCATGAGCCGGTGAGTTTGCGGGGCTGAGATGAAGCTTGGTGTTATACGCCAAGCTCCGTTCGGATTGCGCCGGCAATGGCCTCTGCGTGACGGCGCATCGAGGCTTCATCCTCAGCTTCGACCATGACCCGCGCCAGCGCTTCAGTGCCGGAATAGCGAATCACGACTCGGCCTGAATCCTTCAACTCTTCTTCGGCATTGCGGATGCTCGCGGCCACTGCCGGAATCGAATCCAGCGGCTTCTTTTCGCGTACCTTTACGTTGACGATCACCTGGGGAAAGACTTTCAAATCCGCCGTCAACTGTTCAATCGTCTTGCCGCTGCGCGCAATCAGATCGAGAATAACCAGCGCCGTCAACAGGCCATCGCCAGTGGTAGCGAGGTGCGGGAAGAGAATGTGGCCGGACTGCTCGCCGCCGAGAGCGGCGTTATTGAGCTGCATCTGCTCGAGCACGTAGCGGTCTCCGACCGGCGCGCGCAGCATGCGAATTCCGGAGCGTCGCAGCGCGGCTTCGAGGCCCATATTCGACATCGTCGTCGCGACCACTAAATCGTCCTTGAGCAACCCGCGCGTCTTCAGGTCGCGCGCGGCCACCAGCAGAATTGCATCGCCGTTGATCACGTTGTTGTGCGCGCCGGCCAGCATGCAGCGGTCGGCATCGCCGTCAAACGTAACGCCAAGCTCAGCCCCGCGCGCGGCCACTTCGGATGCGACGAATTCCGGATGCAGCGCGCCGCAATCGAGGTTGATGTTGCGGCCGTTGGGCTTGGTGTTGAGCAGCGTTACTTCCCCGCCCAGCCGGCGAAACAGTTTTGGCGCGATGGCCGCCGCCGCTCCGTTGGCGCAATCGGCAACGATGCGCAGCTTACCGAGTGAAAGCCCGGGAACACATTTGAGCAGGAACCGGATGTAATCTTCTTCGAAGGCGGAGTTGTCTTCGAGCGGCGGGAGAGTGGCCGGGTTAGGCGCGGTCCGCACCGCTGCGTGATGAAGGATTTCTTCTTCCATCTCCAGTTCGACGGCGTCCGGCAGTTTGAATCCATCCCCGCCGAAGAGCTTGATGCCGTTGTCGCGCCAGGGATTGTGCGAAGCGGAGATGACCACGCCGGCGTGAAAGCCGTGCGTGCGCGCCAGCAGCGCTACAGCCGGCGTTGTGATCACACCAGCGCTTGCAACACGCGTGCCGGCTTCGCGCAGTCCCGCGGCCAGTGTGGCCGCGATCCATGGACTTGACTCGCGCGTGTCGCGGCCCAGAATCACCGCGGGCGCGGCGGCCGTGTTGCGCAGCGTATTGGCCAGCGCCAGGCCGGTGGCAAAAATCGTGGTTGGGTCCAGCGGCGGCTCGCCGGCTACGGCGCGGATGCCGTCGGTTCCAAAGAGTTTCCGTGCAGTGGCTGTTGTCATGTTCTCTCTTTAATTCTAGACGTCGTGGTCTCCACGCGGCTGGTGAAACCGCCTTTCGACAGGCGCGTGGAAACAGTGTCGCCGGGCGCGAGCTGGGACGCGGAACGCACGAGTCCGCCATGACTATCGCGCACGATTGCGTAGCCGCGATTGAGCACGGCGAACGGCGAAAGCGAGTGCAGTCGCGCGTCAAGTGAGCCGGCGATACTCGCACGGCCGCGGAGTGCGCGTTCCATCGATCGTTCGAGGCGCGTGCGGCCGTCGGAAAGACGCTCGCGGGCGCGGCCAAGCGCTTGGCGCGGATCGTGGCGCAGCACCGATGCCGCGAAATCGGAGACGCGACGCTCCAACATGCGCAGAGGCTCCCAAACAGCGTCTTCCAAGCGCGCAACGAGGTCATCCAGTTGCTGTTCGCGGGCATGAAGCAGCGTCGAGATGCAGGATTCAGCGCGGGCGATGGGCACGTGCGCCAAGTGTTGCCGCGATTGCAGCAGTTGGAAGCGCGCGGCGCGTTCCAGGCGCAGAGTGTGGCCGGCCAGATATTCCGCGATGCGATGCTGCGCCTCGGTAATGAGCTCGGCGGCGGCCGATGGCGTGGGAGCGCGCAGATCGGCGACAAAATCGGCGATGGTAAAGTCGGTTTCGTGCCCGATCGCGGAGACCACCGGCAGGCGCGACGCGGCAATGGCGCGCGCCACGCGCTCGCTGTTGAATGCGGCGAGATCTTCGAGCGATCCTCCGCCGCGGGCGATCACGATCACGTCGACCAGCCCCGATGCGTTGAGCGCAGCCAGAGCCGATTGCACCTCGACGGCGGCGCTTTCGCCCTGCACGGTGACCGGGAACAACAGCACATTGAGACCGGAGTGGCGCCGGCTGACGATGTTGAGAAAGTCGCGAATTACCGCGCCGGTGGGTGATGTGACAATGCCCACGGTGCGGGGAAATGCGGGCAGCGGGCGCTTGCGGTCCGCATCGAACAGCCCTTCGGACTTCAGCTTTTCCTTGAGCTGCTCGAAGGCCAGTTGCAGCGAGCCGGCGCCGACCGGTTCCATGGTTTCGGCCACAAGCTGCATCTGGCCGCGCTGCTCAAACACGCTCACCTTGCCGCGCACCAGCACGTGCAGACCGTCCTCGGGGCGGAAGCGAAGGAGCAGCGCCTGGCGGCGAAACAGCACCACCGGCAATTGCGCATCGGCGTCTTTGAGGGTGAAGTAGATGTGGCCGGAAGGCGCGGGGCGGCAGTTCGATATCTCACCTTCCACCCAAACGTCGCCGAATTGTTGCTCAATAACCTCTCTCACCCGGCCTACGAGCTCGCGAACCGGCCAGATGCGGCGTGTGTGCGCGGGCTCCTCGAAGTTGAGGTCGAGCTGGGGCGCAGATGAGGTTTGCCGTGTCACCAGAGGCCAGTTTAACCGGTGCGATCCCGGAGCAAAGATTACTTCCGGCTTGCAATAATCGCCCGCAACTGAGAGGCCATCTCGGCCATTTTCCCGCCAAGCGCCGGGTCGCGGCCGCTGCGCTGCGAAAACATCAGCTCCAGTTCGCGAGCCAGCTCGGTTCCGCGCGTCAGGCCGAAGGTTCCCAGCACGCCGGCCAGCTTGTGCGCGGCGGAGTGGGCTGCCTCTCGCTCTTCTTCGGAAAGGCTGCTTTGCAAAAGGGCTGCCGCCGTGGTTTCCAGCCTGGCTACTCGCTCTTCCATCTCCGGCAGGAACTTTGCCCAGAGCGCATCGAGGGCACTGGCCAACGAGGGCTGCTGCTCGTCCAAAGTCGTCCCCTCTAGCTCCAGCTCAGGACGCTCGAAATCTGCGTGGCCAGCGTGAGAGGATCGAATGGCTTGAACAGCACGGCCTCTACGCCCAGGTCGGCAAAGCGGCGCTGGTCGGTGCTCTGCACCTTGGCGGTGAGCAGCAGCACGGGGATGCGCGAAGTGGCGGGATTCTTGCGTAGCTCGCGGAAGGTGGAAGGTCCGTCCATGCCGGGCATCATCACATCCAGCAGAATGGCGTCCGGCTGGTAATCGACTGCGCGGGCCAAGCCCTGCGCGCCGGAGTTGGCAACCACTACTTCCCAGCCGGCTACCGTTTCGAGACTGAGCGCGGCCACCTGGCGGATGTCGTCTTCATCGTCAATGATCAGTATACGGCGCTGCATGAATCAATTCCTTTATGGCCGCTGTCTATCGCGTTTCTCTCGCGGCCGCCTGGTACTTTCGATTCTTCTCGATCATGCCGGTTATCGAAGTGTTGCACCCGGCGTTTCCAGGCGCAATGGTCCATTGGTTGCAATCTCAGGCCTTTTGAGCCGCGGCGCCGGCCGGCGACGATTCCTCCATGGGGCGCGAATTGCGTAACAAAGTTAAGACCAATGCCTCCAGCTGTTGCGGCTGCACCTGGGCCTTGGTCAGGAAGTGCGTGGGACCGAGCGTGAGCATCTTGCGCTCCGCGGCGGAGATTTCGCGGCCTGAATAAACGACCAGCGGAATGTTGGCCAGGTTCTCATGCTGGCGCAGCCAGTCGACCACGTTGAACCCGTCGCCGTCGGGCAGCCCGATATCCAGCACCAGCAGGTGGGGATGGAAACTGAAACACGCGTCCAGACCGGCCTGGCGGCTGTGCGCCACCTCAACCAGAATCCCGTCGCGGGAAAAGACCTCGCCGATCACGCGAGCCAGGTCGACATCGTCCTCGATGACGAGAATGCGCGCTTTTTCTCCCGGCCCGCACAGAACTCGCGCCAGTTCAGTCAGCAGCGCGTCCTCATCGAGCGGCTGGGCAACCCAGCCTTCGGCGTGTTCACGCGGCGCGGAGTGCGCCCGCTGGTTTTCCACGCTAAGCAGGACGATCGGCGCTTTCGCGGCCGGATCCATGCGGCGCAGCAGGGGCAAAATCTGCCACCCATTCATCCCATCCACCGAGGTGTCCAGCAGAATGGCTTCCACCTCTGCTCCCGCCGCGGCCAGCGTCTGCTCCACCGTGGCCGCCTCTACTACGCGGTAACCATGGCGCGCCAGTTGCGCGGCTACCTGGTGGCGGGTGGTCGCATTGGCATCGGCCAGCAGCACCGTGCCGTGGCCGTTCTCGTCTTCGGGCACGCGCACGGGAACCGCGCTCGGGGCAGGCTCATAAGGGAGGAAAACTCTGAAGGTCGAACCGCGAACGCGATTGCGCTCTGCCCAGATGCGGCCGGAATGTTGCATCACGATCGAGCGGCATATGGCCAGCCCCAACCCGCTGCCGCCCTTCTGCCGCGCGTCCGACGCATCCACCTGCTGGAAGCGCCCGAAGATGGATTCGAGCTTGTCGGCGGGAATGCCGCGGCCGTGATCGATGACCGAAAGCGTAACGCCGGTCTTGCCGGGGCGTAGCATTACGGAAACAGTTGCATTCGACGGAGAGAATTTGATGGCGTTGGAGAGCAGGTTGGTGACCACCTGCAGCAGGCGGTCGCCGTCGGCGGTAATCTCCGCCTGCACCGTGTCGTGGAGCAACTGTACGCCGGCGGCGTCGGCCACGGGCTGCATGCCGTCGATAGCCTGGCGGACGACCTCGGCCAGTTGCACGCCGCGGAAGGCCAGGGGCTCGCGCCCGCTCTGGATGCGTTCGAGATCGAGAATGTCGTTGATGAGCCGCACCAGGCGATCGGAGTTGGTCAGCGCGATGCGCAGCAGGTTGGCGGCTTTGTCGTTCACGTCGCCGAGTATGCCGGAAGAGAGCAGACCGAGAGCACCGCGGATTGACGTCAGCGGCGTGCGCAGCTCATGGCTCACGGTGGAGATAAATTCGTCTTTCAGCCGGTCGAGGGCGTTGCGCTGGCTGATGTCGCGGAAGCTGATGACGGAACCGGAAAAACGGCCCTGGTCGAAAATCGGCGTGGAGAAATACTCCGCCGGGAACGAGGTGCCGTCGAGGCGGTAGACCGAGTCTTCGCCGGCTGCCGCCACGTGGCGGCTCATGGCCAGCCGCAATGCGCAATCGTCGTCGCATTTGTGGCCTGGAGGCGCAAACCCGTGCAGCAGGTCGTGCACCGGTTTGCCGCTGAGGGACGCGGCGTCGGAGCCCAGCAACTGTGCCGCGGCGGGGTTGGCAAAGCTCACCAGACCGTGCCGGTCCACTCCGCAAATGCCGTCGGCAACCGAGTTGAGCAGGATCTCCTGCTGGCGCGACAGCTCCTCGGCGCGGCCGCGCTCCTGCGAACGGGCCAGCATCTGCCCCAGCGACGATGCGGCCATCTCAATGGTCGAAATCGCTTCGCGGTCTTCGCGCAGGCGGAAATGGGAATAGAATTCGAGCACCGCCAGCAGCTTGTGGCCTACACGCACCGGCACTGCCCAGCCAGAGACCATTTCGTGGCACAGTGCGGATTCGATGCGCTTTTCCTGCGGCACTTCGGCCAGGTCGGCGATCCATATCGGCCGGCCCTCCTGCCAGACCCGGCCCGGCAGGTCCGCGCCGCTGGGCAATTTCAGCGCCATGCTCTCCTGAATCAGCGTTTCGGTGCGTCTGCCGGGAACGCCCCACGCGGTGCTGAATTCGAGCCTGTTCTCTTCCGCGTTCAACTTCCACTTCACGGCCACGTCCCAGTTGTGTCCCACGCAGAGCGCTTCGAGAATGCGCATCGACGCGATATCGGGAGACGCGTTCTCGCCCACGATCTGGCTCACGCTCAGTTGCAGCGCCAGGCGGTTCTCGCGTTGTTTCTGGTGGGTTACGTCGCGCAGCAGGCAGCGCACCGCCAGCGGATTGCCCGCTTTCTGGCGCTGGCTGAGCGTCAATTCGAGCTCCTGCACGCGACCGTCCGGCGTGTAGTTGCGCAGGGGCGCACGATCGATGACTTCGCCGTCGAGGGCACGGCGGAAGAGCCCCCGCACCTCGGCCCGGCAATTCGGCCCGAACAGGTCTTGAAACGATTCGAGTTCCAGCAGCGAGCCGCTATCGACCCCAAATCCGCGTTTCCACGCGGGATTGGCGTACATGAACTGCCCCGCCGGACTCAGCGTGGCAATCATCTCGCTCGAGTTCTCAAACAGGTCCCGGTAGCGCTCTTGCGACTCCCGCTGGGCCTGCTCCTGGTGAACGATTGCGCTCTGGTCCAGGGCGACCGCCACCAGGCCGGTGGTGGCGCCCTCGCCGTCGCGCAGCGAGGAGATGTGGAGGGTGACGGGAACCGGCGTGCCATCCTTGCGCCGCAACAGCGTGTTGAAACTCGGCACCTGGCTGGGAGGCAGGGCGCGGATGCACTCCATGAACCCGGAAAGCTGATCTTCGGCGGAAGACTCCGGCGATCCGTCGATTCCCCCGAGCCTCATCACCTCCAGGACCAGCCGCTGCCCTTCGCCCGGCGCCAGGATCTGGCTGGCGCTCGGCATTTCCATCAACTCCGAGGCGTGATAGCCCAGCAGGCGTTCGGCGGCCGGATTCACATAGGTAAAGCGGCCGTCGAGCCCGGCGGCCACGACCATAGGTCCGGCCGACTCGAGCACGTCCTGGAGCGGTACGACGGAGATTTGAGCAGGGGCCTCGGCGGCAGGAACGAGAGACAGAAGTCGGAGCGCGATGATGGCGGCCACCGCCCCGGCGGCAACCATCAGCAGTTCGTCGGCGAGCGGCCCGGCCAGCAGGCGGGCCGCAACCGCGCCCAGCGGCAACAGCAGGGCAAGCGAGGCGAGGATAAGCCAGGCAACGGATACCCCGCGGGCGGCTCCGCGTGAGGGTTCGCCGGTCCGGATTGTCCGTACACCGTTGGCCCAACCCCCCATTGCGTCTCCTCGAGGCAATATTGGTACCTTTCGGAGGCGGAGCACGGCACTCCCGCATCCCCCGAGATGAGGCAAAGATTCCCTTTACCGCTGCTCCCATCCCCGCGTATCCGGGAACATCTCGCGCTCGTTCACGGGGGAGTGAAGAGATATAAAGGCCGCCTAATGCTAACGCCTCTCTAAAAGCCGACTAGCGTCCGCCCGCCGGGACAAACCTACCTTCAGGCAGCAAGATCGGTCAAAAAATTCCGCTTTTACGGCTTAATAAAAACCCGGTTTCCCCAACCTAGTCACGCCGATACCCCTGCATCTCCCGCCAGCATGTAAAATTTGCCGCCGACGGTCCCCGAGTTTCAAATGGGACTTTCTTTTTCGGCCAATAGGTTATTCATAAATATATACCCAAGCTAGGAAAACAGGTAAAAAACATTGTTCCGCACGCGAAAGTGTACCCTTTCACGTCAGGTCGGCAGGGTATAAAGCGAGCTGTTGACCCGGTGGGATTCTCGACTCAACCCAAGGGCGTTACACCGGCCCGGCTTCGGCTTGCTGCCCGGCAGGGTGGCAGAATAGGGAACAGAGGCTTTGGCGTCCAATGACCACTGCCGTCGTCCGCAGGACCGTCGATCTGTCGCAGTACCCGAACCTGGTTGTCATCTACCTGGGAATGCGGGTCAACCGGCTCACGGGAATCAAAACTCTCATCGGGTTCGGGCCGAAGATCTCCGATTCCGTCTCAGCCAAACCCGATGGCCTGCTTTCTCACGAAAACTTCTTCTTCTCGCTCTTCCCCATGCACGTCGGCATGCGCCAGTACTGGCGCGACATGCCGTCGCTGCTGACGTGGACGCGCTCGGAGCCGCACCGGCTATGGTGGAAGAACTTCCTCGCCAACTCCGGCGGCACCGGCTTCTGGCACGAAACCTACCTCAAGCAGGGCGGGATGGAAGCCATTTACGAGGATGTGTCGGAGCCTGTCGGATTGATGCGCTTTGCCCCGGTGGTGATGGCGCGTGGGCCGATGTTCGGAGCGGCGCATCGGACGGCGCGCCAACAGGGCGCTGCGCCCGTGGTGAGCGAAGCGGAACTCTACGGGCCGGAAACGTAGCCGGGGCTCTCCGTATACTGGCCGCATGTCGCAACTTTTCCCCCCGCCCGCCTGGTTCGAGCGGCACCGGCTGTGGCTGGCGGGCTCGCCGTACTCCCGCGAATTCTCCGCCGCGCGCCTTGCCGCCGGGGCCAACATGCTGCGCGACATGATCTATACCGCATGGCTCGAAAGCGCCAAGCTGGTTCCCGATCCGTACGCGGGGAAATAGGTGCCGCCAGGACGGTTCAGGGAAAGTTGGTCCGGTGAATGAAACGATACGGCGAACCGTCATTTTGTTGTCCCGTCCGGCATTTGAGGTAAGTTCTTGAGGCTTCCGACACAGTTAAGTTCGGCCAGTCTTTTCACTGCGGCGGCGTTGGCGGTTGCACAGGTGTTGCCCGCGCAGAATCCGGCCGCGCCCGCCGAATCTGCCCAGGCCCAAGCGCCGCCGGCTCAGGCCAATGCGTCACTTCCCATCGCCATCGTCCCGCTCGATCTCGCTCACCCCGAGCGCGGCCCCAAGGTCACTGGCACGGTCCAGGTCGCAGATGGTAAGGCCCTCATTACCTCGAGCGCCGAAGTTACTTCTGGCCCCGAAATGACCCAGATCGAACTGCCCCGCCGCGGCGTGCTGCGCGTCTGCGCTTCTACTACCGTCCATCTCGCTTCCGATACCGGCGTCCCGGCGGGAGAAACTCCCGGCCTGTTGATGGCGCTCGACCACGGTGCGGTCGAGGCCGACTTCGCCACCGGCCGCAACGCCGACATCCTGCTCACGCCCGACTTCCGCATCCTCATTGGCGGCTCGGGTGCGGTTGACGTCAAGGTCCGCCTGGGCGAGCACGGAGACACGTGCATCGACAATCCGGGCGCCGAGGCTCCTTACGTGCTGGTTTCAAGCGTGTTCGAGGGCGGAGCCTATCGTGTGCAGCCGGGCCAGCGGGTGCTCTTCGAGCACGGCAGCCTGCACGAAGTGAATGACAATGAAAAGGAGCCGTGCGGCTGCCCGCCCGCAACACCGGACCCCGCCCAGGCCAATGCTTTCCCCCTGGCCCAAAGCCAGGGCATGGCGCCTCTGCCCAAGCCGGCTCCAAATCCCTCCGCACCAGCCGGTCAGGCGGCCTCAACTCCGCCGCTGGTTTTCAATGCGCAGGACCACAGCCCGGCTCCCGCGCCGGCAACTGAGAGTCCAGTCCCACCGGCTCCGGCCGCCCAACAGCCTGCGCCCAAAAAGACGCCCGGTTTCATGCATCGCCTGGGCAGCTTCTTCCGCCGCATCTTCGGCGCGGAATCCTGAATCAGCACAGGTTTCCCAGGCTCCTCACACAGTCGCACCCACCAGCGATCCGGCGGAAAGATTCTGCAGGAAAGTGTCTACCGCCGTTTGCGCGGAGTCAATGTCGCCTGTGCTCAACGCTGAGCCGATCTGCGCCAGCAAGGACGCGAACGGCGCATTGCCGGACGATTCGACGGTGCTCGCCGCAGGAGCGGCTGCAGTCGAGGTGGAACTGGACACCGGAGCCGTCGCGGGCGTTGGCGCAGGGGTCGGCGATGATCCGGAGGTGCCACCCAGCAGAAGGCTGGTTACGTTGTCATAGGCCGATTGTGCATTTTGCAGGTTGCCCGAGCCGATGGCGGTAAATAAGGCAAGAACGTCCTGGCCCAGGGTGGCCGTAGCGCCGCCGGTGGCTCCGCCCGTCGTTGTGCCGCCATTCGCGCCCGGCGTGCCTCCGGTTCCATTCGTTCCCGTCCCGGCCGCTGGCCCGTGGCTGCGCTGGCTCTGAAAGGTGGCGAGCGCGGACTGTGCGCCGGCGATGTCGTTGTTCGAAAGGGCGCTGGAGACGCTCGAGAGGAACTGGCTCAAGGGACTGTTCGAATTGGCGTTGGTGGAGACGAACTTCTGAATCTGCGACAGAAACTGCTGCGCGCCCGACGAGTTTCCCGACTGGATTGCGGAAACCAGGCCGCGAAGATCGCTGCCGAACGAGGGTTGACGGTTGCCGCCGAAATCGGGCGCAAAGGAGGGTGCTGGTGCATTGATACCTGAAAATAGAGAGCTTCCCGTCTCTAAGTTTGACGTAAACATGGATTGCGGTCCTTTCCAATCGAAATTCGTAAAACCTCTACCGGAAGAGAAACCTCGCGACATTCGAATGGAAACGCATTTGGAGGCACAAAAGCGAGGCCTAACGGCAACAAGTGCGAAGGCTCGATTTCAGAAGGGGAATTGTTGAGCGATTGCGCTCAAAATGGGAATTTTCACATCTCCCGCGCGCGCTCGATGGCCCGGATCACCGCCTGCGCCTTGTTCATCGACTCTTTATATTCCAGCTCCGGCACAGAATCGGCAACGATGCCCGCGCCGGCCTGAATGTAGCCCTTGCCTCCGGTAGCCAGCAGCGAGCGGATGGCGATGCAGGAGTCCAGGTTGCCGGAAAAATCGGCGTAGAGCACGGCTCCGCCATAGGTGCCGCGCCGCGCCGGCTCCAGTTCTTCGATGATCTCCATGGCCCGCACCTTGGGCGCGCCCGAAAGCGTGCCGGCGGGAAAGCAGGCGCGCAGCGCGTCGACGGCGGTCAGCTCCGGTTTGAGGCGCCCTTCGATCGTGCTCACCAGGTGCATCACGTGCGAGTAGCGCTCCACAAACATCAGCCGGTCGACTTTGACCGAGCCGTACTCGCTCACGCGGCCCACGTCGTTGCGGCCCAGGTCGACCAGCATCACGTGTTCCGCGCGCTCTTTTTCGTCGCCGAGCATCTCCTCGGCCATCGCCTGGTCATCTTTTTCGGTGGTGCCGCGGGGCCGCGTCCCGGCGATGGGCCGGTACTCCACGCGATTGGCGTGCACGCGAACCAGCAGTTCCGGCGATGAGCCCGCCAACTCCAGGCCCGTCTGCGACGGTTTTGGCGCTTGGGATGAGTTTCTTGATAGATCCCTGCCGCCGCCCAAGGCATCATCCGGCGCAAATCGCAAAAAGTACATGTAGGGGCTGGGGTTCACCGTGCGCAGCGCGCGATAGATCTGGAAAGCGTCGGCGCCGGGCTCCATGTCGAAGCGCTGCGAAATCACCGCTTGAAAGACATCGCCCGCGGCAATGTACTCCTTGGTGCGCTCTACGGCATTCAGGTAGTCGCGTTTGCGGGTTCGGTGCGTTACTTTCAGCTTGCCCGTCGCCGGCCGCGACTTCATTTTCGGCAGCGGCTGCTCCAGTCTTCGCTCGAGCTTTCTGAGGCGCTTCACGGCGTTGTTGTAAGCATCGTCTGGCCGATCGAGAGTGACATCCGCCGTCACCACCAGCCAGATCTCCTTGCGCACGTGATCGAACGCCAGCACTTCGTCGAAGAACAGCAGGCATGCATCGGGAATGTTCAGCTCATCGGCCGCTGTCGCGGGTAGGCGCTCGATCTGCCGCACCGCATCGTAGGCGAAAAATCCCACCGCGCCGGCGGTGAAAGGAGGCAGCCCCTTCAATCGCGCCGGCTTGTGACCGCCGAGCGCATCGCGCAGCACGTTGAAGATGTCGCCTTCGATGCGCGTCACCCGTTTGCCTTCGGCGATCGCGATCTCGCGTCCCCGCGCCACAATGCGCTTGTAGGGCGAGACACCGATGAACGTGTATCGGCCCACCTGCTCGCCGCCCTCCACCGATTCGAGCAGGAAACACTCGCGCGCAGCCCCAGCGGTGCGCAGAAATGCCGACACCGGCGTTTCCAAATCCGCCGTCAGCGTGCGGCACACGGGAACCAGCGTGTGTTCTTTGGCAAGCGCGATGAATTCCTTGCGGCTCGGCTGGACAGGATCGGCAGAGGCTTTCACAATCCCAAGTCTATCTTGCGGCAAGGCGGCAGGCGCGTGCGGCGAACCGCCGAAAAGAGCGAATGTCACAACGTCGTTGCATTCGATAAAAAGAGCACAATGAATTTTCCTGTTGCTTTCCCAAAGGAAAGTGTGGCATGATTCCTGTGGGAAACCAAAAGGGCGGGCAATGAAGCCAAAATCGGATGTTCAGCAGGGCACGCTGGGGCTGATGGTCCTCAAGACGCTGGATGTGCTGGGGTCGCTGCACGGCTACGGGATCGCGCGGCGCATCGAGCAGATCAGCGGAGACCTGCTTTCGGTCAATCAAGGCACGCTCTATCCGGTGCTGTTGAAGCTGGAGCAGGAAGGCGCGATCGCGTCCGATTGGGGCGCATCGGAGAATAACCGCCGGGCGCGCTTCTATCGGCTCACGCGGGCCGGCCACAAGCTGCTCGAGACCGAGGCTCGGGACTGGGAGCAGACAGCGGCGATCATTGCGCGTTTCTTCGCCGTCAAAGCGGAGGACTTGCCATGAGATCTGCCACGACACCTGTCATGAGATTCCTGCGGCGGTTCCGGGCGCGTGTGGTCAACTTCGCCACGGGGTGGCAAGGCGATCGGCGCTTGCGGGAAGAGATGGAGGAGCATCTCGCGCAGCAAACGGAGGAGAATCTTCGCGCCGGCCTGGCGCCCGCGGAGGCGCGCCGCCGGGCACTGTTGAAGTTCGGTGCGGCGCAGGCGGTCAGAGAAGATTATCACGCCGAGCAGGGACTGCCGGTGATGGAAAACCTGCTGCAGGATGCGCGCTTTGCGCTGCGCATGCTGGCAAAATCGCCGGGCTTTGCCGCCATCTCGATTTTGACCATGGCGCTGGGGATTGGGGCGACCACGGCAATCTTCAGCCTCGTCGACGCCACGCTCCTGCATCCCTTGTCCTACCCGCACCCGGAGCAACTGGTGCGCCTGGAAGACGATCTTCCCGGCATCGGCGCGCACGAGGTAGGGATCTCGGTGCCGGAGTGGAAGGATCTCGAGCGTTCGGGCATCTTCCAGAATGTCTCGATGGTTCTCGGCGGCTCAGTGAACCTTACCGGCGCATCTCAGCCGGAGCGAATCCAGCTCGCAGTGGTCGGGCCGAATTATCTTGCATTGCTGGGGGTGAAACCGGAGTTGGGCCGTTGGTTCGATCCCGAGGATCAAACGCCGGGGTTCAACCTGGAAGTGGTCATCAGCGACGGGCTATGGAAGCGGGAGTTCGGCGGGGAAACGCAGATCCTGGGCAGGAACATGCGGCTGGATAACGACACGTATCACGTCATCGGAGTGATGCCGGCCGGTTTTCACGATCCAGGGCGAACCACGGAGGAAAGGAACACCGACGTGTGGGCGGCAGCGGGTTTCGCCGGGCCTCCTGCGCCGGCGCCGCAGCGAAGCCTGCGGCTCTCGCCGGATGTGGTTGCGCGAATGAAACCCGGACTGTCGATCGCCGCGGCGCAGAGCCGGCTGGATGCGCTGGTGGCATCGTTGCAGAAACAATTTCCAACGGATTATCCGGTGCAGGATGCGTGGACTGTGCGGCTGGTGCCACTGAAGGAAAGCGTGGTCGGCAACGTACGGCAGTCGTTGACGCTGCTGCTGGGCGCGGTGGGATTGGTGCTGCTGATTGGCTGCGTGAATGTGGCCAACCTCCTGCTCGCACGCGCCAGCGCCCGGGGGCGCGAGATGGCCGTTCGCCAGGCGCTGGGGGCCGCGCGCAAACGGCTGGTGCGCCAACTGCTGACCGAGAGCCTGCTGCTTTCTCTGCTGGGCGGAATCGCGGGGATCGCGATTCTGTTCTGCACCAAACAGTTTCTGCTGCAAATGGTTCCCGAAAGCCTGCCCCGGCTCCATGACATTTCGATTAGCTGGAGCGTTTTGCTGTTCGCGCTCGGCGTCTCGCTGGCCTCAGGAACGATCTTCGGGCTCGCTCCCGCGTGGCTGGCGAGCCGGCTGGATTTGGTCAGCTCGCTGCGGCAGGAGAGCCGCGGCTCGAAGGGCTCGACGGAGCGGGTGCGGTCGCGGCGCTTGCTCGTGGTAACGGAGTTTGCATTGTCGCTGGTGCTGATGATTGTTGCCGGCCTTCTGCTGCGCAGCTTCTGGGATCTTTACAAGGTGCAGCTGGGATTCAACCCCCTGAATGTGATGGCGGTGCAGACCTGGCTGCCGATTCCCAACGATCCCAAGACGGATATTTATGGAACCGCCACGCAGGAGGCGACGCTGCTGCGGGAAGTGATGCGACGGGGAAGGACCGTGCCGGGAGTGATCGAGATTGCCGTTGGCGACCTGGCGGCGCTGCCGCTGGGCCATGGGCGGGGCGATCTCAATCCGTTCCCGTTGATCCGCGAAGGCCACGAGGACGAAAGCAACCACGCTCCGTTGATCGATGCGGCAATGGTTTCGCCGGGATATTTTCACCTGCTCGGCATCACACTGCTGCGCGGCCGGCTCTTCAATGACCAGGACGTGGAGACGACGCCGCAAGTCGCGGTAATCAATGAGGCGATGGCGAGGAAGTACTGGCCGGGCGTGGATCCATTGGGCAAGCGCTTCAATCTGAGTCCGGACAAACCTGCCTGGATTACAGTGGCCGGGGTCGTCGCCGATGCCCGGACCGAATCGCTGGAGGAATCGAGCTTTCCGCTGATTTATATGAGCCTGTATCAGCGAAAGGCGAAGGACCTGGCGATTTTTCTCCGCGGGCAACTGGATCCCGCCGCAATCCCCGAGGAGATGCGCCAACAGGTGCAATCCGTCGACCCGGAACTCCCCGTCTTCGGAGCGCAGACCCTCGATGACGTGCTCTCCTCCTCGCTCTCGGAAAGGCGATTCGCAATGGAATTGGTGGCGCTATTCGCGATGACGGCGCTGCTCCTTGCAGGGCTTGGAATCTACGGGACCATTTCGTACGTAGTCAGCGAGCGGACACAGGAGATTGGCATCCGCCTCGCCCTGGGGGCGAAGCGGGGCAAGATCCTGGCGATGGTTCTGCGGCAGGGAATGTGGCTCGCCATGGCCGGCACTGCCCTGGGACTGGCTGCCGCGCTCATCGTGTCGCACCTGATGGCTGGGCTGTTGTACGGCGTTTCGCCCACCGATCCGCTCACCTTCGTTGGCGTCTCCGTTGTGCTCGCGGCTGTGGCGCTCGCGGCCTGCTATATCCCTGCTTGGCGTGCGACGCGCGTCGATCCGCTGGTGTCGCTGCGGTACGAGTAGCGCGCCGGGCCGGCCCAGGAGCGTCTTGCGCCGGTCATGTTCATGTTGAATTTTTCGAAAGGAGAAAAGGTTGCAGAAAGCCGGATTCGGCAACCGCTCAGAAACTGATTGTTGAGCGGCAGGCCTCTGCCACCGGTGCGGAAAATGACATTTCATGGTTCGAAGCCTCAAGCGTTTAGATTCAGCGTGCTCGCAATGCTCTCGATTGCCCTGCTCTCGTTCGCCGCGGGATCTCTCATCACCGAGCGATGGCTGCATTTGACCGAAGTGCGCGCGCAGAGCAACCGGGTTTTCGAGTTGCGCGTGTACCATACCGTTCCCGGCAAGGTGCCGGCGCTGGAATCGCGCTTCCGCGACCAAATTACGCCGCTCTTCGCCAAGCATAACCTCACGCCGGTGGGCTTCTGGGTGCCCGAGGACCCGCCCGCCTCGGGCAACACGTTCATTTACATCATGGTTCACCCTAGCCGCGAAGAAGCGAAGAAGAACTGGGACGCACTTTTCGCCGAGCCGGGGTTTGCCGAGATTATCAAATCCGAGCAGACCGAAAAGACGGTCAACAGCATTGACTCGACCTACATGCTTCCGACTGATTTTTCGCCGATGAAGTAGCGCCCGCTCAATGAACCGCATCTCCCGTGCCCCATCCTCGCGCGCCTTTTGCGCGAGGGTGGGAAACCACAGAAGCCGCAAGCCGGATCTCCGCGCAACCCCTAGATTCTGTGCGCCGGCCCGATCACTCGCCAGACAATCGAAAACCAGCAGAGTATCAGGCACGACAAGCCCTCCAGCGAAAACTTGATCATCGTGATCCGTCGCACCTGGTCGCGACCCCAGATGCGGATCCCCGCCACGACCGCAAAGAAGCTGAAGAAGATCGCAGTTGCCGCCGCCCAGTTCATCAGCACGAACCACTTGAACCAGTCGGGAGTCGGCGGCATCATGTCGTCGCCTTCGACCAGAAAGAAGACCAGGATAGAGCCGAACAGGATAACCCACGAGAAGGCCGCCAGCCGCGGACCCAGCGTAAGCCACAGCGTTCCCGGTTGCGCTTCGAGCTTGGGCCGTTTGCGCAGGAAGATGCGCCGGCCCAGGCGCAGCAGCGAGGCCAGCACCACCAGGACCAAAATTCCCAGGCTGCATCCCGCCGTCCACAGCACCAGCCGGCTGTCTTCGTACCAGGGCACGCGCTCCAGTTGGACACCGGGAAAACCGAACGCGATGCGCATTACGCGATTCTTGCCGTCGCGAATGCCGAAGAGTCGCGCCTGCCCGTCGTCTTCTCCCCAAAGGTCCTTGGCCAAGGGCTTCCACTTAATCGGGTGCCCGCGCAGGTCCTTGAACTCGCCAAGATGAAGTACGCCGTCTTTGTCTACGTACGCGCGAACCTGACTGAACAGATCCATGAGCCTAAGCTTGGTCGAGTCGGCGCGGCGCGTGGTCTGGTAGCTGCCTTCAATCGCCTTCAGTTGGCTGGCGGGCGTCTTCAGGAACTCCACCTTCGGCGCACCGGGAAAATATCGATCCGAAAAAAAGTCGATGATCTCCGGCCGCGGCCTTCCTCCTCCTTCGGCGGAGTTGTAGGAGACAAAGAGTACGATCTTCTGCGTGGGCTCGACAAAAAACAAGCTGTGGAATGCAATCAGGTCGCCTTCGTGGCCGATCCAGCGCAGCCCGTTCCGCCAATCCTGGTAAAAGCCCATGCAAATGGGCGGCAACTGGTCGCTGGCGCGGAACTGCGGGGTCCACATCTGCGCGAGTGTTTCCGGCTTGAGGATGCGCTTGCCGTCCAGTTCGCCTCCGTTGAGCAGAGCCTGGCCGAAGCGGCCCATGTCCGACGCGGTCGACGACAGCCCTCCCGCGCCCACCGGGTTCAGCATCTCGAAGCCCACTGGCGGCTTGAGCGTGCTGGAGCGGTAACCTTCCGACGGCAAGTTGGCGAGGGATTTCTGGATCGGCTGGTAAAACGACGAGTGCGTCATGCCCAGCGGGGTGAAAATGTGGTCCTGCACATACTGCTCGAACTGCTCCCCGCTCACCCGTTGCACAATGTAGCTCGCCAGGCCCACGCCGTAATTCGAATACGCCGGGACCACGCCTGGAGGAAACAGCCGCTTGGGCTGGTTCCTGATGAGATCGTCGCGCAATGTCGGCTGCTGCTTGGGATCGAGCACGATGATGTCGTCGAGAACCTCCTCGAATCCGCCGGTATGCGTCATCAGGTTGCGCAGCGTGATTGGCTTGTTGAACGCAGGCCTGATCTGGAAATCGAGATAGCGGTTGACGTCGGTGTCCAGATCGAGCTTGCCCTGTTCCTCGAGCTGCATCACCGAGACCCAGGTGAAGAGCTTGGAGATCGAGGCCAGGCGAAAGATGGTGGCGTTGGGATCGACCGACTTCTTCGCCTTCAGGTCCGCATAGCCGTAGCCTTTTTCGAGTAGCACGTTGCCGTCCTGCATTACCAGCACCGTGGCGCCGGCAATGTCGCTGCGCTCCAGTTGCAGCGGAAAGATGCCGTCGAAAAAGGCTTCGAGGTCGGCCGGCTCCAGCGGATGGGCGCTCGCTGGCGCGCTGGACGGCGTTTTCACTTCGGCGGGTTGCGCCGCGGGCGTAGCCGTGGGTTGTTGAGGGGCGCTTTGGGGCGCCTGCACGGGGCCGGCCGCCGATAGAAGCAGGAGACAACTGCTCAGGACCGCAAATCGAAGTTCTTGCATTCCACCGCTCCTGAATTTCGAACCGCAAAATGAAATCAGTCTCAATGAAGCCGGCGAATTTGACAACATCCGGCTCATTGCTGCCTGAACTCGGGCGCCATCCACGCCGATGTTCCTTCTGTTGGCGATAAATTGCGCCGCGGTCTCAACTTGTTACCAGGAGTTGCTGTCGAGGTTCTCACGGCTTGACTGTGTCCTTTCAGGAGGCCTAGACTCACTGGGGTTTGGGCTTGTGCAAAGCGAACTGCGAGCCCAACCGCCGGACACGGCCGAGATGCACAATCCGAACCCTGGAGCCGATACGGGTAACCGGACGAACTCCCGCCGCATCTATAGTTTGCGGGCGCATGACTGGTTTCGGATCGCTGCGCCGCGCCGGCATTGAAGTTGGATTGGAGAAGATATATGGCGACTGTAACGCTCGAGCAGGAAATCAACCCCTGGGAAGCCCAGGCTGCTCGATTCGATTTTGCTGCACGCAAGCTCAACCTGGATGAAGGATTATGGAAGGTCCTTAGTTCTCCCGCGCGCGAGATTATCGTTCACTTCCCTGTAACGATGGATAACGGACAGATCGAAATGTTCACCGGCTTCCGCGTGCAGCACTCTATCGCCCGCGGCCCGGCCAAGGGTGGGATCCGCTATTCACCCGAGGTCACGCTCGACGAGATGCGCGCCCTGGCCAGTTGGATGACCTGGAAATGCGCGGTAGTCAACATCCCCTTCGGCGGCGCCAAGGGCGGCGTCATCTGCGATCCCAAGAAAATGAGCCAGGGCGAGTTGGAGCGCATGACCCGCCGCTACACCTCGGAGATGATCGAATTCCTCGGACCCGAGAAGGACGTTCCTGCGCCCGACGTAAACACCAACGAGCAGACCATGGCGTGGATGATGGACACCTACTCCATGCACATGCGGCAAACCGTCACCAGCGTGGTCACCGGCAAGCCGCTCAACATCGGCGGCTCGCGCGGGCGCATCGAGGCCACCGGCCGAGGCGTGATGGTGGTCTGCGACGAAAGCCTGCGCTACCTCAAGCTGCCCATCGAGGGCTGCCGCGTCGTGATTCAGGGATTCGGCAACGTGGGCTCCAACGCCGCGCGCTTGATGATGGAGCACGGATACAAAATTGTCGGCATCGCCGAGTACGACGGCGGCCTCTCGAATCCCAACGGCATCGACATCCACCAGTTGCTCGAGTACAAGTACCGCAACGGGACAACGCTTGGATTCCGCGGCGCCGAAGCCATGCCCAGCGACGAGCTGCTGGTGTCGGAGTGCGACATTCTCATTCCCGCAGCCACCGAGAATGTGATCACCAGCCGCAATGCCGACCGCATCAAGGCGCGCATCGTGGTGGAGGGCGCCAACGGCCCGACCACCGCCGTCGCCGACGAGATCCTGGCCGACAAGCGCATCTTCATCGTGCCTGACATCCTGGCCAACGCCGGCGGCGTTACCGCCAGCTACTTTGAGTGGGTGCAAGACCGGCAGGGTTACTTCTGGAAGGAAGCCATCGTGAACGAGCAGCTTGAAACGATTCTGCGCGACAGCTTCGACGATGTGGTGCGCTATGCCGAGGCGCACAACGTGAATAACCGCATTGCCGCCTACATGCTGGCCATCGACCGCGTGGCCTTTACCATCAAGCAGCGAGGTATCTATGCCTAAGTTGTCCTAAGTTCCACATCGATCAACCAAAAAGGACGGGTTCACAGCCCGTCCTTTTTGTTTACCTAACTTATTTCCATAACCTTTCCTGGTGAGGCGCTGTCTAGGTGGGTAGAAGCCGGCTCCCTTGAGGGCGCTATGAACGCTATTAAGAATTTACTTTGGAAGTGTGTCAGCTTCGTGTCGGTTTGTACGCTGATGATGCCGTCCCCGGCCCTTGCCAAGCCGCTGAATGCGGATTCGGCCCGCGCCAGGATCGCGAAGCGTGGCGTGGGCGCATGGGCCTGCGTAGAAGAACGCAACGGGATATTACTCATCGGCCGAATTGTTTCCGTCGATACCGATTCATTTGGCATGCAGCTCGAGAACTATCCCGATATAACCCCTGTAGCATATACCGATGTTACTCGTTTGCGCTTCGGGTTATCGGGCAAGGGCATCGGCATCATGGTCGGTGCAAGTGTTGCCTTGGCAGTTATCTCCGCGGTCGTCATGCATCACGAGTTTGAAGCCAACAAACCGCAATTGCCCACGGCTCCAATTATGCCGCCGTTTCCATAAAGCTCTTTGGGTGGAAATGCGGCCCACACGCTTCCGAGACACCACCATCGTGCGCGGAGTGTGACGGCGCAAACGCATTCCACGATGCGATAATGAGCTCAACGCCATCGCGTCTGCTTCGCGTTCGGTTTTTGTAGGGCGCGGCCGGAGGATCATGGTTCCCGTCGAATTGAAGCCGCTTTTTTGGGACACGAACCTTGAAACATTCGCTCCTGAGGACTATCCGGACTACACAATCTTCCGCGTTCTCGAGTTCGGTGACGAATCAGCCGTCAAGTGGTTGCGCCAGACATTTTCTGAAACCGAAATCCGCCGCGTGCTCGCCACCGAACGTCGCCTTTCCGCAAAATCCGCAACGTTCTGGGCGCTGGTGTACGAGCTGCCGGCGGGCGAGGTTGCGGCGCTAAACGGTAGCCGGTGAGAAGCTCGCTTATCGTTTGAAGGAAACAGCCGTGACCGCCAAAGAACCAAGGGAGTGGCACAGCGATGTGATCTCCGGCGCAACCGAAGGAGCGCTTCGCGGTCTTCAGGACGCGCATTTGCTCGACCGCTTTTATCTCGCCGGCGGCACCGCACTTGCTCTTCAGTTTGGCCACAGACTTTCGCTGGACCTGGATTTCTTTGCGAGGGATCATTTCGATGAAGATGCGCTTCTCCAGAAGATGCAGGCTCTCGAAGGATTCGCGCTTGCCGCAAAGGCTCCCTATACGCTCCACGCCACGATTCTGCGGACAAAGGTGAGCTTCCTCGGATACTCTTACCCCTTGTTATTCCCGACCAACTCATTTCTTGAGGTGCCCATTGCCGATCCGCGCGATATTGCCTGTATGAAATTGAGCGCCATCGCAAGTCGAGGCGCAAAACGGGATTTTGTAGATTTATACACCTGCGCGGAGCGATTCGGCATTACGGAGATTCTGCGGCTCTTCGAACGCAAGTATGCGCAAACCAACCTGAACAGGACTCATATACTCAAATCGCTTACTTATTTCACCGATGCCGAAAAGGATCCGATGCCGCACATGCTCGTTCCGTTGGACTGGGATCGAGTGAAGCAGTTTTTTCGCATGGAAGCGCCCAGGCTCTTGCGTTGAAGCCGCGGTCGATTCTTCATGCAATCGTCGACTTAGAGCAGTCTTCGTCGCGCATCTGCAGCAGCACCAGCACCACAAACGATTTGGTGATCGATCCGATTTGAAAGATGATCGCCGCCGACGGCAACGCGCCGATCGACATCGGCAAGGCCGTAGCCGGCAATGCGCACCGTCTGCGTTGCTTCGGCCAGACCCAGCGTCAAGCCCGGCGCTTTCATCGCGGTCATGTAGGCGGCAACGTAACCGTCAAGATGCTCGTCTGCCGGTCCGGAAACCGTGGGAAGGGGCATGGCGGCGCGCGCAGCCGGAGTCCAGAACTTCAATCCGCTGCCGGCCGCGATCGAAAGAGCGGCGCTGCGGGCGAGAAACGTGCGGCGTGTCAGCCGGTCGAGTGGCATAGATCAGTGAGAGTCTACCATCGCGGCAATTCCTTCCGCGCCGCTGAATCCCCGAATGACACTGAAGTTCTTTAGGCTTGTCTTCTGTTCATTCCTGAAAGTTGGAACGCTCCTATAATAGGGATCAGTCGCTCGGCGAAGGTAACGGTGAATCTGCCCAACTCCATCACGATGAGCCGGATCGTCATGATCCCGCTGCTGTTGTGGATTCTCTCGCCGCACTTTACCTGGAAAGCCGGCGGCGCGCAGGAGATCGCGGCTTCGGTGCTCTTTGTGCTCGCTTCAATCACCGACGGCGTGGATGGGTACCTGGCGCGCAAGCGCGGCCAGATCACCACCATGGGCATGCTGCTCGATCCGCTGGCCGATAAGGTCATGGTCACCGCAGCCATCGTGGCGCTGGTGGCCTACAACCCCGACGTGGTCAAGGTGTGGATCGCCGTGGTCATCATCAGCCGCGAGTTCCTCATCTCCGGCCTGCGCTCCATCGCTTCGTCGGAGGGATTCACCATCCAGGCCAGCGACCTCGGGAAACTCAAAACGGTCATCCAGATCGTCTCGGTGGTCTCGGCCATACTGGCCCACGGCTGGGAGCAGTGGCAGATCGGCATGATCGTCATCCCCGTCCGCTGGATCGCCATTGCCGCCGTGTACTTCACCGTCCTGGTCTCAACCATATCGGCCGTCGACTACTTCATCGGCTTCTGGAAGCAGATCGACCACGCCTCCAGCGACCGGCGCAAGTCGTTCGTGCTGACGCGGCGCGCGCCGTAAAAAGCCCTTACAATTGCTGCACTTTCTTTGCGAGTGTGGGAGCGGTAGCGAAGGATCGGTCCGGAAGATCGGGCCGTCGGTCCGCAGGCCGCTGGAGCGACCTGCGGGCCGTGCTAACGCAAAGGAGGTGAGGACGATTGGATGAGAAATCGTCCTGGATGCGGGTTGCAATCACCATTGCCATCGACTGGCGATTCGTGACAGCGCTCGTTATCCTCGTCCCGGCGCTACTGCTTAGGAAGCCAAACTCCCGGGAGGACCCAACCCTTCCGGGATTCGACTAAGTATAGCAAGAATCCCGCAAAAATGAGGCTTTCAACCCTGACTGCGATACAGTCCGGCAAAGAAAAACCCGGCGCCTTCGCCGGGTCTCTCTTCAATGCTCTGAAACCCTACGCCATCGCCCCTACTCGTTCCGGAACGCGCGCTGCCGCCGCCTGGTCGGCTGCCGGCTGCGGGTGCGGATGGGCCACTCGCGTGAGCCGGTGAACGAAATGGTACGGCGGCCAGGGACCGGAGAGTTGCATTGCGCAATCCTTCAACGCCGCGCTGGTGGTGGAGAACTTGTTCTGGTAGCGCTCCACGTATTTGCGGTCGATCAGGTGGGCGATATCCAGCATCATCTTGCCGTTTTCAGTCAGCCGGCAGCTTACTTCTTCGTCCAGCGGAATGAACAGCCGGTGCATCTGGAAGGTGACCGCGCGGGCGCGCGTCTGCCGTTCGCGCTGGCGCGCCGCGTTTTCGCGCAGGTTGGAGAGATACTCGCGCCCTACGCCCTCGGCGGGCAGATGGCGCTCGATCTCCTTGGCGCAGCAGTCGTCCACCAGGATCTTCAAGTGCATCTCGGTTTTGCCGCGCAGCTTGTCGATATTGCCGAGGAACTGCCGCTGGTTGGAGCGAATGGATTTGCGCAGGCTTTCGTCGTCGTTGAAGACCGTCCCGAACCGGAACGGCAGCACCGTGGAGTGCTGAAAGCAGTCGGCGATGACCCGGGCGTGGTCGACGCCGGCCTTCTGGTTGAGCGCTTCCTGGGGATTGTGTTCGCTGACAATAATGGCTAAATCGCTTGCGGGGTATAGAAATACTTGGTTGCCGCTGACTCCGACGACCGATTCCATCGGAACTGGTTTGCGATGACGGGCTAATTCCGGGAAAGCCTGTTTTTCACCGATGCAGTAGGCATACCATGCCATGGCGAGACGCTCCATCTGCGTGCGCCGGTAAGCGCCGCTTCGTTGGTAAAGCTCTGTGAACTTGGGAACAACTGCATAGCGGATGTGGGTGCCGGGTGGGTGGCCTACCCGGTCGAACTATGCGGAATACTAGCCCTGCGAAAATACGACTGGCAATGACTCGCGGCAGGAAGATTGGAAAAGTCATCCGATAAGGGCGAATTCGTATTCACTAAACGAACAGACTGATTGATGAGATAAAAACAAGGAGAGAATCGATTTACTCTTCGGATTTTGGATCGCAAACCGGCCTAGGGCAGCAACCGGTGAATCTGGAGATAGAGAACAACACTTAAGGCAATCGAAGCCGCGAGAAGTGCGAAGGCCAGGAACGCGACGATGTTCAACTTTCTGCCCGCGGCCTTCAGTTCGTCGATCAGATCCTGCTGCTCGGTGGTATTTCGATCGGTGGCCTCGCGAACCAGCGCCAACTGCTCCACGAGGCGCTTCACGGCCGAATCCTGGTCAACGATGATGCCGCGCAGCTCGCGCTGCTGAGCTTTCAGCTCCGCAATCCCGCCTTCGAGCGGCGCAATGTCCACTGGCTTTGCCGGCGGCGACGGGGCAGCCGGCCGGGGAGTCAGCAAGTTGGTCACGGTGGTAATCACGTTGCCGTCGAGCAAGGGCAGGAGCCGCTGTATGAAGGGCCACGCGGAGCGCACGGCCTGAACGGCGCGCAGCAGGCTGGAGGAGTCCGGTTCCTGCG
>JBAUBR010000108.1:0-12439 GCA_049676965.1 Occallatibacter sp. | reverse complement strand
CCCCACTGCTTGTCGCGGCTCAGGTTGGCGATGGCGCGGCGCGCCAGGCGCAGCGCGTCTTCGTCGTTCTCGGCCAGCGCGTCGGTCACTCCCGAAACGCGCGAATGCATCTCCGCGCCGCCCAGCTCTTCGGCCGTCACCACTTCGCCGGTTGCGGCCTTTACCAGCGGCGGGCCACCGAGAAAAATCGTTCCCTGATTGCGCACGATGATGGCTTCGTCGCTCATCGCCGGCACATACGCGCCGCCGGCTGTGCAACTGCCCATCACCACGGCAATTTGCGCGATGCCTTCGGAGGACATCGTGGCCTGGTTGTAAAAAATGCGGCCGAAATCGTCACGGTCGGGAAAGACCTCGTCCTGATTGGGCAAGTTGGCGCCGCCGGAGTCGACGAGGTAGATGCACGGAAGGCGGTTCTGGCGCGCGATCTCCTGCGCGCGCAGGTGCTTCTTCACTGTGAGCGGGTAGTAGGTGCCGCCTTTCACCGTGGCGTCGTTGGCCACGATGACGCACTCGCGCCCGCTCACTTTGCCGATGCCGGTGACAATGCCCGCGGCGGGAATGGCTTCGTCGTAAACCTCGTAAGCCGCAAAGGCGCTCAGCTCCAGGAACGGCGTATTGGGGTCCAGCAGCAGGGCGATGCGCTCGCGGACCGCCAGCTTGCCGCGTGCCTTGTGCTTGTCGCGCGCCCGTTTGCCGCCGCCTTGCTCGATCACTGCGAGCTTGGCCTTGAAGTCGTCGACCAGCGAACGCATGGCGGCGGCGTTGGCCTGCGCCGTGGGGTCTTTCGAGGAAATCGAAGTGGGTAGGATCATGATTGCGGTTTTGGAGTGGCGAAGATACCTCAGGGGCTAAAGCCCCGATGATTTTGAAGGGCATAAATGTACGGGCTAAAGCCCGTACCCTTCAGAAAACACTGAAGCCGCGGCGCAACCAGAGACGCCGCCCTTCTTAAAGCCTACGCCGTCTCCTTGAACAACTCGCTCCCGATTAGCATCCGCCGAATCTCGCTCGTGCCCGCGCCGATCTCATAGAGCTTGGCGTCGCGCAGCAGGCGTCCGGTCGGATAATCGTTGATGTAGCCGTTGCCGCCGAGCAGTTGCACCGCGTCGAGCGCCGCCTGCGTGGCGCGCTCGGCAGCATACAGGATCGCCCCCGCCGCGTCTTTGCGCGTGGGTGCGCCGAGGTCGCAGGCGCGGGCTACGGCGTAAACGTAGGCGCGCGAAGCGTTCATGTTGGTGTACATGTCGGCCAGCTTGCCCTGCACGAGCTGAAACGTCCCGATGGGCTTGCCGAACTGCTTGCGGTCGTGCACATAGGGCAGCACGGCGTCCATGGCCGCCTGCATGATGCCCAGCGGCCCGCCGGCCAGCACCACGCGCTCGTAATCGAGCCCGCTCATCAGCACGCGCACGCCGCTGTTCACCTTGCCCAGTACGTTTTCGAGCGGCACTTCGCAATCCTGGAAGACCAGTTCCGAGGTGGGCGAGCCGCGCATGCCCAACTTGTCCAGTTTTTGGCCGGGATTGAAGCCCTTCATGCCCTTCTCGATCAGGAGTGCCGTGATTCCACGCGAACCTCCTTCGGGGTCAGTACGCCCGTAGACGACCAGGGTGTCTGCGTAGTGGCCGTTGGTGATCCAGAGCTTGGTGCCGTTCAGGACGTAGCGGTCGCCGTGCAGCTCGGCGCGCAGGCGCAGGCTTACCACATCGGAGCCGGCGTTGGGCTCGCTCATGGCGAGGGCGCCGACGTGTTCGCCGCTGATCAGCCTGGGCAGGTAGCGGCGCTTCTGGTCTTTGGTGCCCCAGCGGTGAATCTGGTTGATGCACAGGTTAGAGTGGGCACCGTAGGACAGCCCGACCGACGCCGAGGCGCGGCTAACCTCTTCCATTGCAATGCAATGCGCCACGTAACCCAGGTTGGCGCCGCCCCACTCCTCATCGACTGTAATGCCGTGCAGGCCCAGTTCGCCCATCTGCGGCCACAGGTCGCGGGGAAACTGGTCGCTGCGGTCGATTTCGGCCGCACGCGGCGCGATTTTGCTGGCGGCAAACTCGCGGACGTTTGCCCGGAGCATGTCGATCTCCTCGCCGAGGCCGAAATCGAAGATGGTGGAGCGGTCCAGCGACATAGAAGCCCCCGATGAGACGACCCAGCCGGCCGGGAATGGCCATTTCCGTGCCCATTGTGCGCCCAAGCCAGCCTCAAAACCATCCCACTTTCGCCTCGGGCAGCGCAAGTGCCGCCCACCCGATCCCGCCGGAATTATTGGAACGAAACGGCTTTCAGCCGCGTCCAATAGGGTGAGATGCGTCGAAGGAGATGCGCCGGAGAGCGGTTCCGGTAGGAGGCAAAAAGGGCGAATTCTAAAGATGCGGCCGCGCCGGAGAGATGAAACGATTAAGTTGCGTCTTTTTGCCGGTTGCGCACTCTAAGTTTATGGTATTCTAGCTCTCTCTGTAAGGATGCGCGCCCCTCTGCCCCATCCATGAGCTGCGGCTCGCGGGCAAAACAGGCTAAACCTGAAGCGCGTTCATCCTGCTCCGAGCAACTATTCAAGACCGCATTTCTTGCGGGTTACCGCGAGGTGTCAGTTCGCAGGCGTGAGTAGGACCGCGGCGGAACGGACCCTCGCGAATTTGCGCGTCATTTGCGCGATTAGGCGCCGAAGCGCCGCGCGGGGGTATTGATTTGGCAATGGAAGACAAATTTGAAGACGACATTCAGAACCTGATCGAGGTGGGCAAGGAAAAGGGCTATCTCACCTACGGCGACGTGAACGACATGCTGCCGGAAGAGATTGGCTCCGTCGAGGACGTCGACGACCTGCTCAGCACGATCGGCACCCAGGGCATCGATATACTCGATGGCCCCAAATTCGGCGCGGACAAGGACTTTGAGCTCGAAGAAGGCGAAGACGTCGAGCTCGACCTGACGCCGGGCACGATGGAGAAGACCAACGATCCCGTGCGCATGTACCTGCGCGAGATGGGCACGGTGCCTCTGCTCACGCGCGAGGGCGAGGTCGAGATCGCCAAGCGCATCGAGCGCGGCCAGCTCCGCGTGCTCAAAGCAATTTCACGCTCACCCATCGTCATCCGCGAGATCGTTGCCCTCGGCGAGGACCTCAGGCGCGGTGTGCGCAACGTGAAAGAGGTCGTGGTCTTCGATGAGGAAGAACTCACCGAAGAAGTTGTGCAGGCGCGCGTGCGGTCCACCGTGGCGCGCATCGACGCGCTGGTGAAGCACCAGAAGCGCATTGCACAGCTCGAGGAGAAGCAGGCCGCGTTCACCACGAAGACGCGCCCGCGCGACGTGCGCCACATGCACTGGTTGATCGCGCGCGAGAAGGTGTACATCTCGCGCATCGTGCGCGAGCTCAAGTACACGCCGCTCGAGCGCAAGCGCCTGCTTGACAAGGTCAACAAGACCGTCGACACCATGCGCACGCTGGAGCGCCAGATTCGCGCGCTGGACCAGAAGTTCGAGGCCAGCAAAAGCGAAGAGCTCAAAAAGGAGTATCGAAGGCAGCAGAAAAACTGCCGGGCGGATCTCGAAAAAATCGAAGCCGACGCGGGCGTCCTGATCGCCGAGCTCAAGCGCACGCAGCGCGAGATGATCCAGGGCGACATGGACGCCGAGCAGGCCAAGCGCGAGCTCATTGAAGCCAACCTTCGCCTCGTCGTCTCGATCGCCAAGAAGTACACCAACCGCGGCCTGCAGTTCCTCGACCTGATTCAGGAAGGCAACATCGGCCTGATGAAGGCCGTCGATAAGTTCGAGTATCGCCGCGGCTACAAGTTCTCGACCTATGCCACGTGGTGGATTCGCCAGGCCATCACCCGCGCCATCGCGGACCAGGCCCGGACGATCCGCATCCCGGTGCACATGATCGAGACCATCAACAAGCTCATCCGCACCAGCCGGCAGCTGGTGCAGGAGCTGGGCCGCGAGCCGTCCAGTGAGGAAATAGCCCGGCGCATGGATATTCCAGTCGCCAAGGTGCGCAAGGTGCTCAAGATCGCGCAGGAGCCGATCTCGCTCGAAACGCCCATCGGCGAAGAAGAAGACTCGCACCTCGGCGATTTCATCGAAGATCGCCAGGCGGTTTCGCCTTCGGAAGCCGTGATCAGCGTGAACCTGAAGGAGTACACCTCGCAGGTTCTCCGCACGCTCACGCCGCGCGAGGAGCGAGTCATCAAAATGCGCTTCGGCCTCGAAGACGGCTCCGAGCACACGCTCGAAGAGGTGGGCCAAAGCTTCCAGGTCACGCGCGAGCGTATCCGGCAAATCGAAGCCAAGGCGCTGCGCAAGCTGCGTCATCCTTCGCGCAGCCGCAAGCTGAAGGCATTTGTCGAAGGCGTAAAGGAAATGTAATTCGGCAGCAAGATTGCCGTAGAAAGCCGCAGCTTTGGAAGGAGCTGCGGCTTTTTTTGCAAATCGGACCGTTCGTACCCCGCTTGGAAGACGATCGTTTGAAGCCGCTGCAATGCAAGGGTGGCCGAGGAGTTCGCTCCGATGCCCGAGCGTGTGATGAAAGGCCAGGGGATTGTGACCAATCCCCTGGACTGGAATCGTGGCGAACTGGCAGATTGGGTCGAGCGATTGCTCCGTTTCGCGTGCCGGCTTCCGACCAAATCCCCGGGTTAGGTCCGCGAAGGCGCACGTCCGAAAGAAGGCAAGGCGGGCACGAACTGAAAGCTGGTTCTTCAACTCTCGATGTTCGGCCTGGCGCTACCGTCTTCTGGATTTCCTCAACGTTGGCGATTTGGAATGAATTTTCGTCACATTGAGGTGTGGATAAAATCAGCGGTCCCAACAACTCGAGGTGCTGAAGAGATGAAACAAGCCCAGATCGTGCTCGTGGCCGTGCTCATTTCCACACCAATGTCTGGCCAACAGGCAGCGAGCGCGGGCTCTCCTGCGGACATCGTTTACGCGCAACCCGGCCAGCTCGTTGACGTCGGTGGATTCAGGCTGAATCTTTATTGCATGGGGAGCGGCTCGCCCACGGTCGTCTTCGATTCCGGATGGGAAGATTGGGCGCCAGCCTGGTCAGCGGTGCAGCCACAGATCGCCAGGTGGACGCGCGCCTGCGGCTATGACCGAGCCGGGGCAGGGTTTAGCGATCCCGGTCCTATGCCGCGTACCATCGTGCGCATCGCCAGGGAGCTACATACCGCACTGCATCGTGCCAACATCGCTGGGCCTTACATTCTGGTGGGAAACGCGTTTGGCGGCGACAACGTGCGGACGTTTGCGGACCTGTACATGGGCGAGGTTGCGGGACTGGTCATGGATGACGCCGATTCCGACGACGTTGGACCGAAGGCGATGCAAGAGGACCAACATCGGCGAGAGGTTGAGATTCTCTCCCGCTTGCGCGATTGTCGTAACGCAGTTGCCGGGCACAAGCCGTTGCCGGCGCTCCCGCCACGACCTGGCCAGCCACAACGGAGCTGTGCTCAGCAGTTTTTTCGGGGCTTACCGGAAGTGGCGTGGTCTTCGGAATTGAACACCAAACTATTGGAAATTGCACAAACCAGGGTCGTCCTGTACGACGCTTATTTGTCGGAAATGGAACAAATGCCGGCGGACGAAACCTGGCTGCAACAGCACCGCCGCTCATTCGGTTCGCGCCCCATACGCGTGCTCACCTCCGGAAACCATGGTGTCGGCCACCTGGAGAGCAAGCCCCCGGACACGCCGAAGCACCTCGAATATGAGCAGCAGACCACGCTGGCCCAGGCGCGCTGGCTCGCGCTGTCATCGAACTCAAAGCAGATGTTCGCCCGCAACAGCTCGGAATACATCCAATTCGACGACCCGCAGACGGTGATCGACGCGATCCGCGAAGTGTATGACCAAGCAAGAAAACCAGCGGCCGCGCACGGTCGCTGAAAACGCTGCCAAGAGAATTCTTCAAGCGGAGCGCGACACGAGCGTCGTACCGGCGCAGGGGCCCAAACCAGCGCTGCACGACGGGTTCGATCCTCATCCCCGCTGTCAATGCGCGTGGGGAATATCGTCGTTCATTGAGAACACGTCTTTCAGGTTGTCCTCGTAGGGAAAGACATGGATCATCCAGCTGAAGAGCACAGGAAAGAATTGCCCGCCTTCCTTTTCGCAGGCTTCCTTCGTATAAATCGATCCGAACATGCCGAACTTTGGATGTTCGCCAAAATACTCCTGCACCTTATTCGCGGGCGCGCCGCAAAAGTTGGTGTGCTTGTGCCAGCGCGCAATGCTGAGCGGGATGCGCTGGTTCAGCTCGTCTTCCGTCGCGACCAGGTGATCCGTGTACATCACGCCTTCCAGCCTGTAACGCTCCGTGGCGGAATGCCAGTAGAGCAGCGACGACGGCCTGGCGGGATCGAACTCACTGTCGGCCAGTCGCACGTGCGCATCGTTGGTGAAGTGATACTGCGGCTGGACGACCTTGGGGTTTCCGATCACGTATCCATCGGCCAAAGCCTTCTTGTAATCCTTGTACTTTTCGATCGCCGCTTTCACCTGCGCGACGACCGCCTTTGCCCGCTCCTCGTCGCCGGGCTGCACGGGCCGCAGCGGAGTGATGCACATGTGATGCGCCATGGCGGCCATGCTTTCGCCCATCACGCTCATGCCACCCATGCTGCTCATGTCGTCGCATCCGTCGGTTGCAGAGCTCTTCATGCCGGGCATGTCGGTCATCGGCTGGCTCTGCTGGCCTGCGTGGCCGGGCGGAGCCAGGAGTAATCCGCCAACGGGAATAAGCGCCAACATCAAGGTGCGGTAAAGGAAAGGCATGGCCATTTTTTGCCTCGCGTCGTCGAGCGATTCGACCCTTAGACAAAAATCCTAAGCCGCTCGTGAGCGAGATTGAGCACTGGTCATGCGGGTTCCGGCTTAAGTGGTCATCGCCGCGGCCGCACCGGCGCAACAAGACGATGCGCGGATATCAGGATGCTGCCTTCTCCAGTTCGGCCCATTCGTCGTTGCTCAGCTTCAACGCCGCCGCAGCCACATTCTCCTCCAAGTGCGCCACCTTCGACGTGCCGGGGATGGGCAGCATCACCGGCGAGCGGTGCAGCAGCCAGGCGATGGAGAGCTGCGCCACGCTGGCGCCGAATTTCGCCGCGGCGCGCTCCAGCGCCGTCGCCGCGGGGTGATCCGGCCTGAGCACCTTGCCGCCGGTGATGGGATACCAGGGCAAGAAGCCGATGCCGTGCTGTTCGCACCACGCGAGCGTCTGCTCGTGGCGCCGGTCGGCGAGGCTCAAGCGATTCTGAACCGCGACTATGGGTACGATCTTCATCGCTTCTTCAATCTCGACGGACGTAACTTCGCTCAGGCCAATGTGACGAATCTTGCCCTGCTCCTGCATGCGCTTCAGGGCGCCCAGGCTCTCTTCGAGCGGCGTGCGCGGGTCAATCCGATGCAATTGATAGAGCTCGATGCGCTCGAGCTTGAGCCGGCGCAGGCTCATCTCGACGCATTGGATGAGATAGCCGGCGCGGCCCACGTACTCCGTCTTCGCCGGACCCTGGCGCGTAATGCCGCCTTTGGTGGCGATGACCAGGCCGGGCGGATATGGCGCCAGGGTTTCTCCAATGAGCCGCTCGGCGATCTCGGGGCCGTATGCGTCCGCCGTGTCGATGAGCGTAACGCCCAGCTCGACCGTACGGCGCAGCACGCGTCGCGCCTCGGCCGGATCATGCGGCTCGCCCCAAGCGCCGTCGCCGACCAGGCGCATTGTTCCATAGCCCAGCCGATGTACGGGAAGATCGCCGCCGATGAGGAATGTGCCGCTGGCCGCCGCGGAAGAAGTTGGCGTCGTCATACTGGCTTCGATGCTACGCCAGGGCGCCGTGTATTCTTCAATCCAAAGCGCCGAACAAGCCGCCGCGCCCGGAACCCCTCAGGGCTTGTTTGCGTATCCCAAGCAGCAGAAAAAACAAGGAGCCCACCATGAGCAGCGTCTCGTACCCCAATGCGCAAGCGGTCTTTTACCAGCAATATGAGGCGGCGCGCCGCGACGAGGTCGTGGGCATTCTGCTGGCGCTGTTTCTGGGGACGTTCGGCATTCACCACTTCTATCTGCGCCGCACCGGGCTGGGCATTCTCTACTGCTGCTTCTGCTGGACGAGTATTCCGACTTTTTTCGGCTTCGTCGAGTGCTTCTTCATGCCGGCGCGGGTGCGCGAGTTCAATGCCATCCAGGCGGCGGGCATCGCCGCAACGTTGGGCATTTCGATGCCCGGGTGGGGACAGCCGATCAATGTCAACATCAATATGCCGCCGGGCGCGCCTGCTATGCCTGCGGTGCAGTTGGTTGGGAGTGCGCCTGGAGCGCCTTCGGGTGCGCTGGTCGCGTGCCCGCGATGCCAGCGGACGAATCCTCCAGGGTCGCGGTTCTGCGGGAGCTGCGGCGCGACGCTATAGAAGCCCTTCGATTATGAAGACTACATATTCGCCTGGCCCGAGCGCATTGACTCGTTGAACTGCGGCTTGGTGAAGTTCAGCGCCGCGTCGAGCCGCGCCTTGTACTCCGCCGCTCGCTCCATCAGCGCCGGCGTGGCCGCGGCAAACTCGCCTTCGAGCACCATCAACCCCTCGCCCGCCTCGTGCCCGGCCATGCGCAACAGATCGGCCTCGGTCGTGTTCAGGTATTGCGCATCGCGCGGATCGGCGACCCACACCGGCTTGCCTTCGCCCAGCACGCCGGAGAGCCAGTAGACCTTGCGCAGCAGATACGCCAGCCGCTCCTCGTCGCTGGTCTCGGTAAAAATGAACTTCTTCTGCCAGCGGCTGTAGAAGCGCGTGGTCACGGGCACCGGCTGGCGATTGCCACTCTTTACGAACTCAAGCTGCCCCAGGTCGATCGTCTTGCGAATCGCGTTGTAGACGAACGTCTCCGCGTAGGGCTGCTCCATTGCGGGAACGATTTCAGCGAAGGTTACGGTTACCGAAGCAGCCACTTTGGCGTGGAGGTTGTGCGCGCCGCCATCGGCGAGGTGGATTTCGCCGTGCACGATGTAAGTGTCGGCGCCCGAAGTCGACCGATGAAATGGCCATTGAAACTGGCCAAAGCCGATGGGCAGGCCGTCGAGCGTCACAGAACAGTCGGGCCGCGGATTGCGCAGCCGCTTGGCCTCCGCGGCCAGGTGCGAGGTCATCTCCGGCAGCAGGTGAGGCTTGTCGAAGTCGAAAGCCTCGCTCAGTTCCAGCCGCAGCGCGCGCTCCGGCCCACCGTTTGCCAGTCCAAGCTGAAACACCGCCGTGGAGCGGCCCTGCGGGTCGCTGCCTTCAGTCGCCGAGACCAGCTCCAAGCCGGCCTGCGCCGCAGCCGCCTGCAGCGAGTTCACGAGAGAAGTTTTCAATTCCGTCGTCATCGAATCAGGCCTTGCGTCGCATCAGTTACAAGCCCATTCTAGTCCATCGCGGGCGACTCGTTCGCGGCAGCGCGAAGCCTTCGAGGAATACCAGGACATGCAATCGCATCGCATGTTTTAGGACGAAGCAGCCGAGCTGGCCGTCCGCGTGGTTCGGGCGCCCAATTTACAATGCAGATTGTGCCGCCCGAGAAGCCTACACCCATAATCCTCGCCGATAATCTCACCAAGGTTTACACCACCGGCCGCATTCAGGTGGCTGCGGTGCGCGGGGTTTCGCTGGCGGTTGAGCGCGGCGAGTTCGTCGCCATCGTGGGGCCGTCTGGCTCCGGTAAATCCACGCTCTTCTACCTGCTGGGCGGGCTCGCCCAGGCTACTCAAGGGCGCGTGGTCATCGACGGCGTCGACTTCGCCTCGCTCAGCGACGGCCAGCGCACGCGCCTGCGCAGGCATCGCATCGGCTTCGTCTTTCAGAAATTCAACCTGCTGCCCACGCTCACAGCCATGGGCAACATCGAGATTGCTTATTCCATCAGCGGCCGCACTGTCGACGGAAAAAAGGAGCCGCTGGACCGTAAGTATCTGGACCATCTCAGCGATCTTTTGTCCATTCGCGGACGGCTCGATCATCGCCCCTCCGAGTTGAGCGGCGGCGAGCAGCAGCGCGTCGCCATCGCGCGCGCGCTCATCACTCGTCCGGCCATCGTGCTGGCCGACGAGCCCACCGGCAACCTCGATACGCAGAACTCCGCGGCGGTGCTCGACATGCTGGTGCGCTCGAATCGCGAGCTGGGCCAGACCACGCTCATGATTACTCATAACCCCGAGGCGGCAGCCATCGCCCGCCGCATCCTTACCATGCGCGACGGCCAGATCGTGAAAGAAGAGTCGGGTGGGCGCGGCGCCCACGCTCGTCCCGCCGCGGTTTGACCCCGTTTCCGCCCTCCCGGTATACTCAAACCTGCAACAAGCGGGAGTAGCTCAGTGGTAGAGCATCGCCTTGCCAAGGCGAGGGTCGCGAGTTCAAATCTCGTCTCCCGCTCCATTCCGCCCCGCCACGGCGGACCTCCGCCGGGTTAGAATTGGCGGACTGGAGCGATCCGCTCTCCCAGCGAATGGTCTTCCCGAAGGCGCGGTACCCAAGTGGTAAGGGAGAGGTCTGCAAAACCTTTATGCGCCGGTTCGATCCCGGCCCGCGCCTCCAATACTCTCGACAACTTACACTAGAGGCCGCAATCCTCTAGCTGCCGTTTAGCTGCCGATAAGCAATCAACCGCTTATACGGCAGCATTTTGCGCAGCCTCAACCGCCCTCAGCCCGCCGCTCAACTGTCCGCTCAGCGATTCAGCCGCCGCGTCAGCCGACGCGTCGAGCACGTGAGCGTAGATCTTGAGCAGAATATCGGGCCGGGAGTGACCGAGGCGTTCCTGCGCCGCTTTGATCGGAACCCGTTCCTCCACCATCTGTGTCGCTCCCCAGTGCCGCAAGAGACGCCACGTGATATGCGGAAGGCCGAGCCGGTCTGCCACCGGCTGAATGCGCCGGCCCAGAAGCGTCTCGTGCCAGATCGGACCGGGCTTCATGGTCTTGCCATTTTTAACACGGTTGGGAAACATCCAGTCCTCGTCCCCGGCCTTCATCCGCTCCTTCAACGCAAGCAAACGCGCGACGTCTGCCTCCGTCAGCCGGATCGGACGGTTCGAGCGGTGGTACTTCGGGGTGTGCAACTCACCCTGATTGACCGCGCGCACCACCCACAGGTTTCTGGTCTCGGGAACCAGATCCTTCCACTTGAAAGCCAGTTCCTCCGGACGGATCGAAGCGACAGAGACCAGATAGACCAGCGTGCTGATCGGCTCCTCGAGGGCGTTGATCAACTGAATCAGTTGATCGCCGGTCGGGAGTTTCTTCTGCTCTCTGATCTCCTCCGGAGGGAGATCGGCTTCACGTGCGGGATTGGACGTCATGTATCCGTATTTCTGAGCGGCGTGGAAGATGGAACTGAGCCCCCATTTCATGTTCTTGAGGGTCTGCAGCGCCTTGCCTTCCTTTGCCTTCTGGTTGATGAAGTTCTGTACCGCCTCGACAGTGATCTCGGACAGCTGCATGTCAGCGAACTCGGGGAGGTAGTGGGCGCGGATGTTGGTCTCGTATCCGTGCTTCGTCGTCCCCTTCTTGTTCGCCAGCTTCAGCGTCCGATATTTCTCGATAAATCCTCGAAATGTCATCATCGTTTTCGGGCGGCACTTAACTTGGTTAATGGGTTCAAGGATGACGGCCAGCTTCAGCAAGGCGGCCTTCTTCGAGCGAACATCTTTCAGGGAGCCGAGGTTTACGGCACGGCGTCGCCGCACCCTCTTCCCCGCCTCGGTGATCACGTCCTCTCGATAGAAGCCTTCCCACCAGGCTGGATCGCCATCCTCACGCAACCGGACACTGCCGGTCTGGATTCGCTGTCTTTTCAATTTGAAATGCCCCTTTCCTTCGATTGGGGCACTTCCGCTGGGTGATTCCAGCGTAGCACCGACCGGATACCGTTCCCGCTGGCGGATGTAAGTGGAAATCTTGTCCCGATCGAAGCGAATCCCTCGTAGCCCGAGGCGAACAACCGGCAAGGGGTCGATCGCGTCCTTCTTGGTCCGCGTGTATACCCAGCCGGGCGTGACCCCGAAGATTTCGCACAAATCCCGGACGGTCAAGAGCTTGGTCGGCCCGACGGCTCGACCCTCATCGCCCGGCGCGGTGTATGGGATGGGGAAGGTACGCATCTCGCTCTGGATCCTGTGTATGGGCTTCCCAGACGCAGGCATGATGGGTCCCTACCCGAATTGGGTCAAATTCGCCGACAACCGATGTCTGGCGCAAGTTTTCGCCTGAATGCACCGCAGATTTGACCGAATTTCGAAGCCGCCTCATGCTGACTCGGCATTCGAGGAGGCCCAAGTGACGAAGCGACCCAGGTTTTTCATCATCGCGGTATTGCTAACGTTTCTCGACTTGGCGGTGGTTGTCTGTTACGGCTGGCCGGTTTGGACAACATGGTCAGGTGACCCTTGGAGCCGCGG
>JBAUBR010000107.1:0-29844 GCA_049676965.1 Occallatibacter sp. | reverse complement strand
AGCCGGGTCTTTGCCGCGTCCGCCGCCGCCGAAGATCGTAGTCGGCCCCGGCGCCCCCGCATCGCTCCCCGCCCCGTTCTGCGCGACATGGGTATGCGAAGGAATCTGCGTGGTGAGCAGAGTCACCGTCGTCTCACCGCCGGTTTCACCCATAGTCCTAGGTGTCAACCCCGTGCCCTGTCCCTGGTCCACGGGAGCGCAACCCTGCAGGTTCGGCAGCCCGAAGGTCGATGAACCGTTTCCGCCGAATTGGGTGCCAAGCAATGAGAACAGCGCCGCGTTTTGCGAAATCGGAAGGAGCTGGCCATTGCATTGTGCCCAGCCAACGGGCGCAAAATTGAAGCCTACTATGCGAATCTCGCCTACATATTGGTCCGACATGGATCGAAACCTCCGGTTTCAGTTGCGCGACGGAAAAATACCCTGCAAAGCAATGACGAAGTTCAGCACCAGGTAAGGCGGCATGTTGGGATGCGGCTGGCTGCCTCCCGCCGAAGCGGCCGCGGCAGGGGCCATGGTCGTATTCGGCGACGCGGCGTAGGCATTCTGCGCGGTTACCGCCCAGGCGTTGCCGGTGGCCGATGCGGAGGAAGCGTTGGACGTAACCCCCTGCGCCGTGTGGGTGTGCGCAGGCAATTGACTGGTGATGAGTGTGACGTTGACTTCGCCGGCGGCCTGCCCCTGCACGAATCCGCTCCCAACATGGACGGGCATTCTGGCTTGCAGGTTGGGGAGCGCAAAGGTAGTTGTGCCGTTGCCGCCGTAGGTGGTTCCGAGCAGCGAGAACAGCGCCGCGTTCTGATTGATCGCAAGGGTCTGCCCGTTGCAGAGCGCCCATCCCTTGGGCGCAAAGTTGAAGCTTACAATCCTGATTTCACCGAGGTACGGCGTAGACATATCGGCTCCTGTTCCAAGCGCTCCGCTTTGGCTCCGGGTTCAACTCTGGCTGGGGAAAATGCCGAAGAGGGCAATGACGAAATTAACCACCTGGTACGGCGGGATATTGTCGTGCGGCTGGCTGCCTCCGGTCGCGGTCACGGTGCTCGGGGCCATGGTGTGCGCAGCCGCCTCGGTAGAAAATTCATTGAGTGACGACGCGGCCCACACCCCGCCGGCGGGGCTGGGCTGCGTGCCATTCCCGGAGTTCGCCCCCAGAGAGTGAGTGTGGGCGGGAATCTGAGTCGTGGTCAGCGTTACCGTTTCCGTCCCCGAAACCTGGCCCATTACCAGGGTAATGGTCCCATTGCTGCCCTGGTGGAAGGGAATCCGGCTCTGCAGGTTGGGCAGACCGAAGGTGGTTTGCCCATCCCCGCCATACGTAGTGCCGATCAGTTGAAAAAGGGCGGTGTTCTGCGAGATCGACAGCAGTTGTCCGTTACACAGCGCCCAGTCGACAGGGGCAAAGTTGAACCCCACCATGCGTATTTCACCTATGTACGGAGTGCTCATTCCGAATTCTCCTTCGGGGACAAGAAGATCCCTGGCGACCGCCGCGAAAGCGCCTGTCTAAGCAGAAACTCACAGCCCCGATCGGCGCCACACGCAGAAATCCCGGCGCTGCACAAGTGGAGCAATTGTTCTGCTGAACGCGCCTCGCGGCTCCAAACACGCGTCGCCGAGGATCATACAGCGGAATCTCCGCAGAGGGCAATCAATAATTCTCAAACATGAATAATCCTTGAATGTTTCGCCGCGAAGTCCAACGACTCAGCCGCCTCTCATCTCCACGGCTTGCGGCGAATCGAACCTCGCTGGCTCTCGCGGAATCTCTGTTGGTTAAGCCTGTTATCCTATTCGAGATTTCAATTAAGGCCGCGGATTTACGGCATTTTCGCAACTACTGTGAACTCTTAAGAGCCGCGATAGTGGACCTTTCTTGAGGAAAAATCCACTCGGCAGGCGCGGCTCCGGTCCACACCGATTCCGAAAATGCTATCGCGTTAACTTGAGGGGCGATGCCAGTGGAATATGCCCGACTCTTCAGCAGCGCACCCCGACCTCGGGTCACTGGAGGTCCTGGTCGAAGGACTCGACCCACTTGTGATCGCGACTGCTTTAGCCGTAGCATCGCTATCGCCCGGACCTGCCGGCGAAGCTGGCGCCGTTGCCGCTGTCGCCTACGACATAAAACACAAACGATGGTACGGCATTGCATTAAGTGCCGCTTCAATGGTTCCGGTATTCGGGTACATTCCTGCAATCATCAAGGTTGGATTGCTTCTATTCCTGTTAAACCATCGTCTGAAATCGCTGGAGGCGATGCTGCCGGAAATTCACGGCTCTCCTGAAGCATCGTTGGTGGTCGGGAATGCTTTGGGCAGTTACCATCGCAAAATACCGCAGATATGGTTGACGCGTTCTCTGCGCCAACGCCTCGGGCGGATCATCGGCCTGGAAAAGCCAGGTCAACAGGTCCCATCCGCGCCACCAGATAGCGCCTCGCGAGATACATCTATCTCCACGCAGATTCCAAAGTGATCGGAGACAGTTACAACTGTCCCTGACTCAACCTGAACTACGGGCTCGAGTAGACAGATCGCGCTGGACAAGGGCCTGACCCTGTTCTCTCGCCAGTCCTCGCTGCGGATGAAGACGTGATCGATTCTTTGTGGCGGGCTGGTTTTGTGGGGGCCATCTACATTCAGCGAATTCCGCGGGTCCCAAGTTACATCCGGGCTTTGGCTATGAAGCAGATCGTGCAAACTTACAAAGCCGGCGTTCAGTATCTGCCGAAAATTGACCTCGGAAACTCCCGGTCCGGCATTCAAGTCCCCGGCAACGATCAGGGGCGAACTTAAACGGCTTGCACAGTCCAGCACCTGCGCGATCTGTCGCGCTCGAATCCCTTCCGTCCGCCGGTCCTCGGGATGTTTGAACACACCCCCGGCCGTAGTATGAAAGTTCACGGCCGTAAGCACGTCCTCCTCCGATAGACGGTGCTGGGTAATCAGCATACCTTTGCTGTCAAACAAGGCCTCGTGCCTGGGTGTGTCCCGAAATAGCTCCACATTGCCTGATGCAAAGTAGCGCGAAAAGGCCATCAAGCCGTTTTCCAGGCCGAAATTTCGCTTCATTCGCGGGTAGATCGCATGGGGATATACATCCTTGAGGGACTCGGCCAGCCAGTGTCGATTGCGATAGCCGTATATTTCCTGGAGCAGCACGATGTCGCACTCCAGCTTTCGCAGTTGGCGCGGCAATGCGGCGAGCCTCTCCGGAACAAAAGGAATCGGAACGGAGCGGCCAAAGACCTTCAGCATTCCAGTATTCAGCGAGAGAATACGCACCCTCATTCAGACAGCTTAACGCACCGTCTGACGACCGCCGACAGTACTGTCCGAACACATTGCGCACACGAGCGGCAGCGCATGGAATCGAGGAACGACTGGAGCAGATCCTTTCCCATCTCGTCGTAGTAATACACCAGGGCGCGGAACATCAACTGCTCGAATGCCCAGCTGATGAAGAAAGAGAGCTGAAATTCGGGGTCGCGCTTGGTCGCGACGTCCGCATAAATCTCCGGTTTCTCCAGAACCTCCAGAAGATACTTGTCCACCTGCTGCCGGTAAAGCACCCTTATATTGGCAAGGCTCTGCAGAATTGTATTTGTCAGTTTCTCGACCTCGTCCGGCTGGAAGGGTAATTCGTCGCTGTAGCTGTGTTCATCCAGGGCCCGCAGATCGGTGAGGATTGCGGTAAACACGTCAAACAGATACCTCGGTTCCACGAGCACGCCGAGCAGGCCTATTTCTTTGCATATATAGGAGTAAAATGCCGGATTTTGGGTCTCCTTCGCCAACTGCAGCGAATTGAGCACGTACTGCATGGCGGAAGGACCAGGAGCGCTTGGTCCGCTGGCGGCTCTGCCATGTTTGTGCAGGGCGCGGCCATAAGTACCGATAATATTGAAGTTATGCCGCTTACCGGATAGGTGAAGATGCCCCTGCCTCTCGGCCAGGATAGAATCCGCCATACGCCCCATCAGGTCCATCGATTCTTGCGTGGCGTTCGATCCGAAATAGTTGATGTGATAGAGAGCAAGAGAGGCACAGTACTCCGCGATCGGCGACCGCGGCTCCTCGTAAAACAGATCGCGGGCAAGACGCAATGCCTTCGCGCGATCCTCATCGGTTGCGGCTCTCTCGTAATGCACAGAAACCACAAAGGTCAGCATCTGTACCGTGAAGCTATGCTCGGTGTGCGCCAGCCGTTTCAATGTCTCCAGAGAGATTCTGGAGGGATCGCAATCCTTGGCGAGCAATTCGAGCACTTCTTCGGCGATCGGTAACTCCACATCCCGATTTTCGAAATAACGGGTCAGGGAGTCCAGTTGTACCGGGTTAGGCAGCGATGCCATCATCTTCAAAGCGAACTGCAGGACGAAGGTATCGACGAAGATACTGGCCACGATATCCAGCCTCTTGAGCCGCAGCCTGCGAATGATTGCTCCCGAGGCGTTGACGGCATCGAGAAATCGATCCGCCGGCGCCTCCGCCAGCACCAGGATCATCAGGGCCGCCAGGCTACGGAATCCGCGGCGCTTTCGTCCCGAAAACGCCATTCCGACGGCTGGTCCCATGCTCTTCGCCAGGCGGCGAGTTATGCGCTTTGCATCCGAGTATGCATGGGTGGAACCGCTCTTCCACAGAAAGAAAAGATACTGCACGCCAACCGCCCAGATTGCCGGGTCGCTCTCATGAAAGGCCTGGACAAAGTGTTCATAAAGGACCGAGAAATGAGCCTTCTTAAGGGGTCTGTCCTGCTCCTCCAGCCACAGACGGTAATCTTCGTCGCGTAATACCCTATACACAGAGTCGATGACCGGAAAGCGCCGCCCCGCGCTCGACCGGCCTTTGCCGAGTTCCTTCAATAAGTCGGCAAGCAGTTCGATGCCGCCACTCTGCTTTCGTGCCGTTCTCGCCAGAACTGAAATCACCAGCCACTGGCCGCGCGCATCGATCTCCGAAATCGATCGCAGTACGGAAACATAGCTCGAGGAGTGTTTGCGCAGCAGAAACAAGGTCCGCTGCAAAGCTCTATATACAACGGGATTGTGCTGCGAGGTCGCGAGGTTCCCGGAGATGATAGCTTTCGCGGCCTCCGGCAAAGCTTCTCCGGACTTTTCGCGCCGTAAGATCAATTCATAAAGCCGGTTGGAAAGAAGGTACTCCGCAAAACGATCGTAGGTGAAGCGAATGTTGGTAACATATTGATCCCCTGTCTCGCTTTTAAGCTTCCATTCTCTAATCACGTTGCGCTCTTTGAGTTTCGCTCCGGGAAGCAAGTCATTGGAGAAATCCAGATCCTTATACAGGCTGTTGTTACGAGAAGAAAGGCTGCTGTTGCGAGGGAATGAAGTTCGCTGGATCACCTCCCCATTGTCGTCTCCGACAAACATCTCACTGACGATCTCGTCGATCGTTCCGTCGAGATGCGACTCCCGAAGTTCGCCGAAGTAATGTTCAAAGAGACTTCCGGTTTCGAGATCTCTCGGGATCTCCCGACTGGCGAAGGCCTGCGCGGCCAGGTTGAGAAGAAACGGGTCCTTCAGGTGATATACGGCCACCGGCGACAGATCCTCAAAAGGCGTAAGTATATTCCGCGCGGTTTTGTATTTCTCATACGCACCCTTGAACTCCTCATCGGAAAAGCGAGGCAAAGTCCACTGGATGTCGTTTCTCGGGCTCTTGGGGCTGAAATATGTTCCGGGAGCGGTTCGAAACCGCGTAGGGGCATTGTCAGTGGCCCGCCGCCATGTTTCAGGCCGGCAGGTGATGACGAACTTTACGCGCGAGGCGGGAGTATTCAAATCTGTGATGATGCGATCCAGTTCATCCAACAGGTGAATAGGACGCGGATCTTCCTTGCCCGGGCTGAATTCATTGACAGCATCGATGAACACCAGCAAGTGTTTCTTTTCCTGCTGCTCTTTGTCTCGCCGTTCACACTCGCCGTCCATCAGAGTCCAGAATGCGCCGGGGTGACCGGACCAGCCTGCGCCGCTCGCGCCGCAAAGTGCCTTCACCAGATGGGTCTCAAGCTGAGACAGGCCCGTCGGGAGTCTGCTGCTCTCAAACATGGCGCATAGATCGCCCTTGGACTGGTATTCGGTCAGAAGCCGGATCAGCAACGTGGTCTTGCCCATGCCCGAATCGCCGACCAGAAACATACCTTTCGCGGAGCTACTGACGAACTCCGCAAAGGTATCCTCGATGGCGCGTCTTTGATAGTTGTCCCCGATGGATTGCGGACTGATACTTACGTGTACGCCCGTCGACGTCCGGCACGCCGACTCTACGTTGTTCCACAGCAAGCCCGACGGCAGTACATCATCCCAACAGGGACCGGCTTTATGGAGCTCCGGCAGAGGCTTCGAAAGAAATGGGATCACCGCCTGCATTCGAATCAGTCTCGAGACTGCTTCGCATAACTCCGGCAGATGGCGCTCCAATGGAAGGGAGAATGCGTCCATCCAGTGGGTATTGCCGAGCGCGAGTTCCATGGCGCCGGAGGGCAACACGTCTTCGACGCGAAAGGGAACAATCGACTTGCCCCTGCTTACCGCCCGCTCGACCTCGCGCTTTACCTGTGGAGAGTTGTTGGCATGGATGGAGAAAATCAGGACAACGATCTGGCACTCGCAAAGCGCCTCCATGACCGCTTCGCCCCACTCGACCCCGCCAACGATATCCCGTGGCGCAATCCAGCATTTGATGCACTGCGCCTCAAGTGCGGCGAGTGCGGCCTCCGCAACGACCTTGTCTTGGGATGAGTGTGAGATGAATATCTTGCCAACCATTCGCCTTAGCCGCAGTCTCCAAGCAGTCTCCCGGATAGGAGCTAATATACTTCAGTTGCCTCAACTGGAGCGTCTCTTGTGAATCCCGGTCAGGATGTGAACTCGATCTCGCGAAGAGATGCCAATGCATTCCATCCCGCATGTTCCTGAATGGTAATGTCGATGACTTCTCCCGCAACTGTGCGCAGTTGCTCGACGTCGAGTGCGGCGCCACTCGCTTCCCGCCACAGCAGGTCCAGACGCCTGCCGATTGCGGACGAAACCTGAGCGAGCCTGGGAAAATTTTCCTGTGCCGCAAATCCCGCCACTGAGGCAGTGATGACAGCGAAGATGAACGGTATGGAATCGATGCCGCCCAGCCTGACGCCGGCAAAAGGCAAGTGCAAGTACTGCGACCAGGAAGGCCATTTGCTCAGGATCGGCGAAAGCAGAGACATGCCGGCGGTAATCACGCCCAGTCTGCGGATTCTCCTATCGATCGTCTGGCACTTAGAATACTGTTTCTGATGATATTGGATCTGGCCCTTTATTCTTTTCGCCAGCAGGTGCTTATAGTCACGCAAATACTCGTCGTCCAGGACCGCCGGGCAAAGCCCAAACTCCCGCACAACAGCCTGGTAGTAGAAGCGCATCCAGGTGGGAGCGAACCCATACCGCATGTGAAAGCGGTGCCGATCTTTATGCAGCCCTCCAATCGGAGCGCAGAGCGCGTGATTTCGAAGTAGTTCTGACAACATCCTGTAATCGAGCCATCGTCCATGTATCCGTTTTAGGCGCGCGACTATGATCAGGATCAGAATCAGGTATGGAATGACCTCCAGCCACTCGACATGATGCAACTTCAAGCTATCGGGCCAGAGCTTGGCCGCCAGCGCGGTACTGACGAATAATCCTCCGCCCACAACGCTGAATGCCACCAAGCCGCGCATCCATTGCCCGTAAAACAACGCAAGGCAATCGGCCCACTGATCCCTGGGCCGGAAAAACTCTCTGGCTTTATCGGTCCATTTTTCTCCGTCGAGCTTCGCCCAGTTCTCCTTCGCTTGATCCTGGTATTTGGCCCGCCTCATGCGCACGTTCCATTCCCAGCGAAAGAGGGAGATGAGGAGTGCATAAAAAAATCCCCAATCCATGCGGAACTCTCTTTCCTTGTAATAAGCGTGGAGATATTTGCATTGCTTTGCATCCAGAGAGTCCCGGTCCCATGACCGCCAGGCATTCGATGTGTCGGTTTGAAGGCCTTCGTGGAGGATTGCGGGAATTATGTCCCGCAGTTCGGCTGACCGGATGTCGGCGCGTCCACGGTACCAGATCGTTTCTGCTCCCGGCTCCTTCGAGCTAAGAACAACAACCGGGATATCGTTTGCCTTGGCCTTCTCGACCGAGTCCGAGGTGCCGCCGCGGCCATTGCCTTCAGACAGATCCCAAATGGCGATCAACACATCGGTGTGATTGATCAGTACTGTTCCGGAAACGTCGTAGCTTTCTTCCTCGGTCGCCGCGCCGGGTAGCTCAAAGATCGACGTCGCCTGGGCCATCAGACATTTGAAGGCTTCCAATGACCGTTGATCATCCTTGAAGTTCAACTCTGCATATTTGTTTCGCGGCATAGCGAGAGGCACCTGCAACTCATACCCGGCGCAAAGTGCAATTTGTGCGGCGAACTGATCGGCTCCCGAAGCCAGCGCACAAATAAAGGCGAGTCGCGGCTTCTTATCCCGGGCGAAGTTCTCGGTGTCGTTCCTATGAATGTCGTCGAGTATGTCCTTGATCTCGAAGAGAAGGTGAGTGAACCGCTCGCGCAAGCCTGCGAGATCCGCGTCGAAGCCATTTCGTGCGCCCGCAAAGCCCACTCTGAGGACGAGCCCCGGTTTGGGGGGATGAGAGGAGCGGCTGGTATCGGCTGATTTGATGTCCACGGGGATCCTTCCTCGGCTGAATTGACGAACCATTCATCATGGCAGATTGGGTGCAAGCAGGTTATCAAGCCGCGCGATGGGTTCCTAACCAAGGGCGAGTAGCATCTGGGCCCGGGAAGATACTCCCTGTTTACGACTTCTGCTAGTGCAGTCCTCCCGGACGGAACTTTGGCGAAACGCAGGCCAATTCCACCTCGCTGGAAATCTCGCCGGGCACAACTTGTCCCAAGGGCGGAGAACTCACGCCGGCGCCCCGGGTGCCGGCACGAATTGACTATTGGCCCCGGGCTCAGGAGGCGCGGCTCGCAGCCAGGTAGGCAGTTCCCCCACTGACCGGAATGCTATTCGACCCTTCGAAACTCTGCCCGGGGCGAAATGGCACTGATAAACCTTCTTGCCCGTTAACAATAAATTTGGCAATCAGGCTGGAATCTTCACCGGGGACGATGAGAAATTCGTATTGCAGGTGAGGCCACTTCGGCGGACCTGGGGGCACTGTGACAGAGCCGCTACTGATGAGACCAAGAATGTTGGGGATGTTCGGATCGAGGCTGATTCCGGTGCGGAATTGATATCGGGCAGCGACCCCAGATTCCGCGGTTCCGAGTGTGAACGTCAACTCCAACGAGAGCTCATGTTCCATATGAAACCTCCACTATGGAGCGCGTCGAATCAGCAGGACATCCGACGAGGTTATACCTCGGACCAATGCCAGGTCTCCGGCGGGAAGTGACCAATCGAAAGAGAAGATGCTATCCTCCTTGAATGCGGTCAACTGCTCTTCCCGGCCAGTTACAATAGAAGTTCTCCAAATGTTGGAAACTCCATCTTTATCCTTAACATACGTGAGGGACGTTTCATCGGGCAACCAAACGACGGGATTTTCAGGGGGTATCCTAGGATACCTCCGGACGATCCGCAAACTGCGCAAATCGACTACGGCCGCCTGCCAATGCATGCTCGACTTCTGATCCATGACCCTACAGGCCATGTATCTGCCTGTGGGTGATACCACGGGAGATTTAGCTTCCACAGTCAGCAATTGCGTTGGATCCCCGCCCCCGCTTTTTATCCTCAAGATTCGGAAGTGGCCCAGGGACTGAGGGCTGTACAGTATCGATCCATCCGGTGCGAAATTCGGATACCAGTCAAATCCCCCTCCGTGAGTAAGTTGTCGCAGGTTCTGACCACTGGAGTCGATGGTCCAGATGGTCCATCCCCCGGCGCGATTGGTCGAAAAAGCGATCGACTTACCATCCGGTGAAACGCCCGGATGATCGTCCACAAAGTGACCTGTTGTTAGTTGCTGCAGGGCGCCATTGCGCTCAATTCGCCACAGGTTTTCCCCCCCGCCCGCTTGAGAATTCGAAACCATCGTGCCGTCACGAGACCAAACCACCTCATCGAATTTCCCTGCCGGCGAAGTGATTCTCTTTGCAGAAGAGGGTGCTCGGGCGGGCGCGACCCAAATCGAAGAGAGACGGTCTTTCTGCACTGCCACGATATCGCTTCCCGCGCTTTGTGCATATTCGTAGCCAGCCAGATCGGACGTGATTGCGTTCCACTTACCCTTTGCTATTGAAAACTGAATCAGCTCAGGTGAGTTGCTCCCCGCCGTCGTAGCCGGAAAAATGAGAGTGACATCGTCGCTGAGAAGGCTGACCCTCCCGATAAAGTCCCATTCCGGCTGCGATAACCTATGCTCCCGTCCACTGGAAACATCGATGCCGACCACGAAAGCTTTTGAAGATTCGTCGTACTCACCCGAATAGATTGTCTTGCCGTCGTGAGACCAGGCGACCCCATAAACTGAATACATTCGTAACATCGGAGTTGTCGCCACGATTCGGTCACGGGATCCGTCTGAATCCGTAACGTGAAGTTCCATATCTGCTTTCGCCGCGTTGCCCCGAATAAACGCAAGTTGGCGTCCGTCCGGGGAGAAAGCCGGCGGTGAATCGATATCGTCAATGATCTTTCGTGCTACGCCACCGAGAATAGACGCCTGATAAAGATATCGGACATCGCCGTGGGGGTCGAAGGTGTAATAAAAGTAGTTTCCATCCGGTGCAAGCGTCAGTCCCATGTAGTGGCCGTTGACGAAGGCAACGCGCTCAATGTCCGTTCCGGTTTCGACCTGGTGAAGTCGAAGGCTCTCCTGGCCGGACTGCTCGACGGAATAAATGACATAGCGGGAATCGGGCGAGATGGTAGCGTCGACAACGTTGCCGCTGGTGGTCAGCTTCACAATTTCGCGGACCCTGAATCCGGCTTCCGGACGCGGCTTGCGGCGCAACTGGACCGCGTATCCGATGGCAAGGAGGAGGACGATTGCAGCGACACCTGAGACCAGGGCTGTGTGTCTGCCCAGAGGCAAAGCGCGCCGTGCACGATTCAACGCGGTAGCAAATTCTTCGACTGTTTGGTATCGCTTCGCCGGATCGGGTTGCAAAGCGCGCGTGAGAACTCTGGCGAGGGGCGAAGGTAGATTGGAGGAGATAGAGATTCTTGGGTCTCCCGGCGTGGGAAGCTTGCCGGCGACCATTTCGTGCAGGACGGCGGCCAGGCTCCATAGGTCGGATCGCGCATCGGCATGCAGTCCCGCTGCTTGCTCGGGCGCCATGTAGCCTGGCGTACCGATCACCACGCCCGTCGCGGTCATCGAGCCTTCACTTCGCGATTGGAGTTCGAAACCCTCCACGAGCTTCGCAATTCCGAAGTCGGCCAGTTTGATGCTGCCATCATTTGCGACCAGAATGTTGCCCGGTTTCACGTCGCGATGGATGATTCCGGCGGTATGGGCGGCTTGAAGTGCGCGGGCTACCTGCAAAACAATCTCGATCGCCTCGCGCCAGGGGACAATGCTTTGAGAGATTCGGTCGGTAAGTGAGCCGCCTTCCACGTACTCACTGGCGATGTAATGCCGCTGGTCGATTTCCCCGGCCTCATACACCACTGGAACATTCGGGTGGTTGAGGGCTGACGCAGTCAATGCCTCTTGCGTGAATCGTGCTACCAGCCGATCCTCCCGGTTGAACCATGCGGGCAAGAGCTTCAAGGCGACTTTACGATGCAAGCGCGTATCGTCGGCGAGATACACTTCGCCCATTCCGCCGGATCCAACCAGGGTGCGGATAAGATAGTGACCAAAGGTTACGCCGGATGCCAACGTCGGCAGGTGTGCAGCGTCACTGAAAAGGTCGCGCCACGGCGGACTATCCGGACTTAGTAATTCGCTGTTGGAATGGTGATAGCGGAGCAGGGAGATAACTTCGCGTTCAAGTTCGTTGTCTTTCCCGCATTTCTCCCGCAAGAAGTTATCCTGATCTTGAGGACCCAGCTCCCTTGCCGTCGCAAAGAGCTCCTCGACCCGGCGCCATTTCTCGGGTGTCATTGCCCCGGATTCCCGTGAGAGCTCATCTCCCGCAACAGCCACGCCCGCGCCAGGCTCCAATCGCGGATGATCGTATTGGGAGAAAGCTTCAAGGCCGCCGCCGTCTCTTCGACGCTCATACCGCCAAAAAACCGGAGCTCGACCACTTTGGCTTTGCGGGGGTCAATCCTGGCGAAGGCATCGAGTGCATCGTCGAGAGCCAATATCTCTGCCGGGGCGGCCACGGTAATCGGAAGAGATTCGTCGAATTCAACGCAGAGCAGCGCTCCCTCCCGCTTGGCACGGAGCCTGCGGCGCGCATAGTCCACCAGGATATTCCTCATGATCCGTGCAGCCATCGCGAAGAAGTGCGACCGGTCTTGCCAGCTTATCGCACGCTGGTCAATGAGGCGCAGGTAAGCTTCGTTAACCAGGGCAGTCGGCTGCAGAGTGTGGTTCTGCCGTTCTCGAAGCAAACAGCGCCGCGCCAGCTTCCGCATTTCCGGCACCACCAGGCGCATCAACTCGCGCTCCGCATCTTCCTGGCCGTCGCTCCAGCGCGCCAACCAATGCGTGATTTCGTGGGAAGAAGCCATGCACTCCCACCCCATGATGATGCCGCTTATCGCGGGATCATAGCATACCACCGGTAAATGATGGCGTACGCGTTTTGAAAATTGTCGACGGGCAATGGTGTCAATTGAGCAGAAACGACGCTTCCCCAGATGAGAGCGCAAAAGCGGCTCTCGTAAATGACTGCGGGATCCGAAGTGGCGGCGGGACCGGTTCGCTCGCCATTTCGAATCCTGCTCGAAATGGAGAACGTCCGATGCAAAGCTTTTTGACGAAACCCATCGCTGTGGGAGCTCGCCGAAGCATTTCGGCTGGTCAATCCCATGTAGCCGCAACCCTCAACTCGCAGATGAAACCCGATGAGTCCAGACGATCATCCGAACCATGCCCCGGCATTTCGGAGCGATTCAAGGGAGCCCTCAGCCGCGTTCAGGCCGTATCTTCCTTGCTCGCTCTGGCCGCTTTGACTCTTCCGGCCTGCGCCGGCGCTCAAGCACCGCCGGCGCTTTCCTCCGATCCACCGAGCAGCGGGCTGTTCCTCTATTACTCGGCGGTAGGCTCGAATCTCTATCGGCTTGAGTATCCGTGGGCGCGCGGCAGAACCAACCGGATCACCGGACCCGGCGCCGGGCCCTCGGTGGGCTCCCCATTTGGAATTGCCAGTTACCTGAACACGATCTATGGCGCCAATGAAGTCTTCTACCTGGCCAACGATCCGCAGGGCGGCCAGCAAGTCGAACAGCTATGGGGCGCAACTGCATTACCCATGGACCTGACAGCTAACACCGTCGCCCCGGCGCCGGATAGCAGCCTCGTGGGGTACATCAACCCCTGCGAGCCTTCTGACAACGTGTTTTACATCGGAACAGACCAGCATGTTCACCTACTCACATGGACTCCGTTGGGTGGTTGGTCCCCGCTAGACATAACCGCCAAGTACGACACCGGAGGAAATGCCCTCGGCGGCGTCCTGATCGGCCATCTCAAAGGGAATCTGTCGGAAGAAGTGTTTTATCTCGAAGCGGACCATCACGTTCACGAACTATGGCGCTGGTCCGACTGCTCCACGGGAACTCGATTCGATGGATGGCATAACACGGATGTCACGATTGCGAACGGTGGCACTGGACCGGACGCTGCCGCCGGCAGTCCTTTGGCGGGTTTCTTCGACGCAAAGGCCAACGTCGACGGAATCTTCTACGTGGGCACGGATCAGCATATCCATGAACTGCTTTTTCCCGCGCAACCCGTATGGACGAACATCGACGTGACCAAGGTGTCAGGCGCTCCTGCCGTTCCTAGCGTTACTTCGTTGGCCGCGCACGTTAACACTATCGCGAACCGCGAGGAGGTCTTCTATCTGGACGCCAATTCCGAGATTCACCAGCTTTGGACTTCGTCGTTGACGCCAACACTGTGGCGGAACGTGGCAAATACCATTAACGCCGCATCCGGGGGGGCTCCGCGCGCGGAGTCCGGAAGCCCATTGGTTACGGATGTAATTACTCTCGAGAATGCGGATGAGGTTTATTACATTGGGGAAGATAAGCATCTGATCCAATTTCGCTGGGATGGAATCTGGCAGCATTTCGTCGATGTGACCGCTCTGGCTGGAGCTCCGCCCGCGGCACCGTAATATGCCTGGCTTCGGTCTCAAGCGGCGGTAGTGAAAGTCGGCTGACGGTTGACACCAAACTTTCACTTCAACACGGAATGGGCTGATGGGATCGAGGCGCTAACCGGCGTCTATCCCTTCAACCCATTTTGTTATCTGTGGTTGGCCTGGGGATCTCCGACCCGCGGAGAAAACTAGTCTTCGGCGCGTGCCTGAGGCTTGCATTGAGCGTACTCGTCACGAAGATTTCTGTGACGGCGACAACGCAACGGCGGCTTCGCCGGTGAGGACACGGAAGACGAACGTCTCCTGAAGATATAGCCGCACGAGAGAATCGGTATGACTGAGATAGCCGATCGAAACATCCTGCCCGACACTGAGCTCGAAATCGCCGCCCCTTGTCGTCAGGACGAACGCACCTTCGATGGCCGGCGCCCAGACAAGATTGCCGTCAACGATACGCTTGACGTGTTCCAGGACGGGATACCCATGATCGCGGGTCTCGGCGAGCGCCGTATACTCGTCGGCTCCGAGCAAAACCGAGTAGGGCCCATTTACACCCACAAGTCGTAACTGGCTCAATGCCTGGGCTACCGCATCGGGATAATCGCGCACATCCGCGGGAAGTGCGACGATCGGATTGCTGGTGCCTTCCCGAATGCCCTGGATATCCGCATCGGTGTATCCGTTGAAGATGGCCCGATCCTCGGCAAATGCAAGCTTCTTGGCGGCGTCTTTCGCAGGCTGCCAGTCGGAGTCCTCCGATCCACGCTCCACATCGTCGATTGCCTGACGGGACAATTCAAACGGCACCCGCAACTCTACGAGAGGCTTGACCTCGCGCTGTCTTGCAACGATGCCCTCCGCGGGAGAAGAGATCGGCCGCAAGTGGCCGGTCGCCACTCCGGGCAGAGCGATTCCTCCCGGTGAAGGAACATCGACAACACGCCGTCCAGCCAGATACCTTTTCAGCGTCCGGGTCGTCTCCTCCTCAATCTCCGCCCATGCGGCGTCGGAGACTGGGGCCAGTTCCCGATGGAGGTTATTCATCTTTACTCTCCTTTAAGCGATCCTATCTTGAGCGACGTGTCGTTCGCGGACGAGGCCGGCGGCGGGTTAGATATCTGTGACGCGACGGCTTGCGTTGAGTCCAGTGGCGCACCTCCGCCGATGTTATCCAGAAACGTCGCCGACGGCACGAAAAACAAGCTGCCGGTGACTGCGCGACTGAAATCGAGCAGCCGGTCATAATTGCCAGGGGGACGGCCGACGAACATATTCCGAAGCATCGTCTCCGTTATGCGCGGAGTGCGGCTGTAACCGATGAAGTATGTCCCGAACTCGCCGTGGCCCGGACGGCCGAAGGGCATGTTGTCTCTCAGAATCTTAAGTTCTTTTCCATTCTCCTCGATGACTGTCAGCGCATTATGCGCCGACGCCGGTTTCTCAGCATCGCTCAGTTCGATGTCTGACAGTTTCCTGCGGCCAATGATGTGCTCCTGCGCCTCGATGGAAAGAAGATTCCATGCCTTCATGTCGTGGAGGTACTTTTGCACGATGACATAGCTGCCACCGGCGAAGGCCGGGTCTTCGTCGCCGATCATTGCAGCCTCGCGAGCCGCCTCTCCTCGCGGATTCTCCGTGCCATCGACGAAACCGATAACATCGCGATCCTCGAAATACCGGAAGCCGTGAACCTCATCGGCAATCGAAACCGTGTCGCCGATGCTGTCCATGATCTGAGTCGCCAACTCGAAACATAGGTCCATGCGTTTGGCTCGAATGTGGAACAGGATGTCGCCCGGGGTGGAGACGGCGTGGCGGCCGCCGGACCGGATCTCTCGAAACGGGTGAAGCTCCGCGGGCCGCGGCGGTCCAAAGAGTTTGTCCCAGGCATCGGACCCGAATCCAACGACGCATGTAAGACCCGCCTCAATGTCGCGAAACTCAACGGCGCGTATAAGCCCGGAAAGGTCCGCGCAGAATGAGCGCAGAAGCGCATAGGCATCCGGGTCCTGGCGAATACAGACAACCAGAAAGATCGCCGCGCGTGTGAGCGGAGCGACCACAGTCTGAGGAAGAACGGCTTCGTTCAATTCGCCGGGCGCGCCCATTGCGTCAATCTCGACCCACGATGATTCTCATCCATCGGAAGTATCGCATCTCTGGGTTGTGCCCCGAAAACTCTCGCCTCTACCCGGCAGGGCCGACGCATATAAATTGCTATATGCCGTGGGGGTTTGGATGGGCGACAAGGGGATATGGAAAATCCCCTGAAGTATTTTGCCGAGTTGCGCGATCCGCGTGTTGAGCGGAACCGGGAACATTTGCTGGAAGAGATTCTTCTGATCTCGATAGCCGCGGTGCTGAGCGGGGCCGAGAGTTGGAACGATATAGCCGAGTACGGGGAAGACAAGCAGGAGTGGTTGAAGACGTTTTTAACGCTTCCATCGGGTATTCCATCGCACGATACGTTTAACCGGGTGTTTGCGGCGCTGGACCCGGAAGAGATGGAAAAGGGGTTTGTGGCCTGGGTTTCGTCGATCGCCAAGCTGACGGCGGGCCAAGTGGTAGCCATCGACGGCAAGGCCTTGTGCGGCACACGCGAGAGCGGTAAAAAGACCCTTGTCCATATGGTTTCGGCCTGGGCTGAAGGCAACGGTCTGGTGCTGGCGCAGCGCAAAGTCGATGAAAAGTCCAACGAAATCACGGCCATTCCCAAGCTGCTCAACGCGCTGGAACTGAGCGGCACGGTGGTGACCATTGACGCTATGGGCTGCCAACGCGGCATCGCCCGCCAGATCATCGGCAAAAAGGCCGACTATGTGTTGGCCGTCAAGCAGAATCAGGGTCTTTTGGCCGAACAGGTGAAAGACTCGTTTCTGCTGTTGGACTCAGACGCAGTGGCCGAGGAAATCGACTGTGGCCATGGACGAGTCGAGCGGCGCAAGTGCTCGGTGATGGCCGATCTTAGTCTGATCGAAAAGACATCCGAATGGGCCTCTTTACAGGCGTTGGTGCGTATCGAGTCGCAACGGTACCACAAGGCCACCGGTAAGATCGAGCGCGAGCTTCGCTACTACATCACCAGCCTCAGCCCCGATGCAGCGCGACTGAACTCCGTGATTCGCCAGCACTGGGGCATCGAAAACAAACTGCATTGGGTGCTCGATGTCGGCTTCGGTGAAGACCTCGACCGCAAACGCGCTGGACACGCCGCTCAAAACTTCTCCATCCTCAACCGAATCGCCCTCAATCTGCTCAAACACGACAAATCTTCCAAACGCGGAATCAAGGGAAAACGGCTCAAAGCCGCTTGGAACATCCCCTATCTGCTCAAACTACTCGGAATCTGATATGCGTCGGCCCTGGCAAACAGCAAGGGATTAGCGAATCCGGTAGCAACCGCACGCGGCGTTGGCCCCTTCCACCCGACGCCGAGCATCGTGTTGGAGGTTGACGGCGGAAAGGCTTGCTTTCCCAAAATTAGCGAATCAGGGGATTCATCGTGGGACATTCGGCGCAGGGCAAAAGAGGATGAAGCGCTCCTATGGAAGAAAATGGAATGGTTTGCTCCGCTCTGGCTGCCAATGGGCAAGATCCACGAAATGTTGTCGGCCGTTAGGCACGGTACGAACGAAAGAGCCATGGAACTATTCGATTACCACACATCAACGCTCTATACTCTGTCCTTCCAGGCAGTATGCATCGCACAGATTATGACTCTTGCTAGAAGTCTCCAGGAAATTGTTCCCTTAGCGCGGGAGGCTTATCTTGGCTTCTACAGCGGGTATAAATCTTCCAGTATCGCAGCGCTCATTCCTGCGATGGAAGGAAGTTTGACCAGAATCGTTGCGGATCTGAATTCAGACGCACCCGCTCCCGACAAGATCGATCAAGCCATCAACCGTGCCATTCGAACTGCGGCTGATCTCCACTTCGAAGGGATGTGGGTGCCGGACGAATACAAAACCGTCAAATATCTTTTTGGGCAGGACGAACGCGTATTTGCTTTTGAGACTTTTCGCCGTTGGCTCAAGGACTTCTTCTTCTGCAACACAGATTCCTATCAGGGTCTGACATGGCTTAACAGGCACATGTTTGCACATGGAACGGCCTCCTCCTGGCAACAGCAGACTAATTTCAGCCGGTTGTTAGTTGCACTCACTACTCTGGCTGCAATCGAATCCTGGCACGACGCAAGCCACTCTGTGTCATTCAGCCTGCCCGCCATGAATGACGACAGTACCCTCCTCTGGCAGCAAGCACTCTTCCAAGCTGATGCCCAAATAAAGCTGAAGATCATCGAACAAGATCGCTATCAGAAGCATGGCCGACTAGTTCCAGAGATGCCAACCGATGATGGTGTAACGCTTCGCAGTGCCATACTTTCAGAAGAGTGTATGCGCGATCTGGTTCGGCCACTGCGCGATGCCGACTGGAGTGTCGAAGTAAGCGAACCCGATGAGAAGGCGCTCTACATGACGGTAGTGGCCTCTCACGAGGAGACGCGTCTCAATGTGGCTCTGCTATACAGTTGCGGGACCGACAACGGCATCTATCGAATGCTCGCCGAGAAATGCGACGCGATTCTCTATCGGGGCGCACCGTACCATCAGGATTCATTCGCCCACGGCATTTCTGTGCATGTTGGTCCCGTCCTGGGATGGCAACCCCCGCGAGCACAGTAGGACGAATGGGGACTTCAAATTGACCTTATTTGTTTGGAGCGGTTCGCTGCGAATCGAACAATACCTCCCCTGTTTCGGCATTGTAGATTCGCAGACTGTCAGAGATTTTCAGGTCACAAATGTCCAGCAATTCTCCCCGTACGCTCGCGTTCATCGATAGGGTGCCTTCAAAGATTTTTCCGTGCTTGGGAGCAGAGATCAAAATCTGATGCTGCCCGTCTTTTGTCCGTGTGCTATGGTGCCCAGAAAACCCGTTCTTGCCTGCCTTGAAATCTCTCTCCTCTGCGTCTGTCAGACCTGAAACATCAACGTCCACTGCCGATGCTTTATTGCGTCCACTCAAATCGTCTCGTGCGTCGTAGCGCCCAAAGAATGTCGGATTAGAGGAAGTCTCTGGAACCAGTGAAAAAATCCTCAACAGCTTTGAGGGAGTCGCAACTGCGCTAGCTTCCGCGCTAAGTTCATAATCCGGATGGCAGAAGCTCACCTCAATCTCAATTCCATTGGCGCTATTCGGCCATATTTGCAGACGTTGTGCCTTACTCTTACCCATGCTCGCCCTCCGGCACGAGTATACATATCGCTACGGCGACGAACAGGCCCGCAGAGGATGGTGGCGGAAGACGCGGACGCGGCTGGAGACATGGAGGAGTCTTCCTCCCAGACCAGTAATAGGTTTTAAGTAGGTGGTGGTGTTAAGTAGGTGGTGGTGTTAAGTAGGTGGTGGTGTATAGTAGGTGGTGAGGTTTGATATGGCCCAATTCACGGTAGGCGGCGTCCAGTTCGATCTAAGCCGCGAAGACGTAGAAAAGAAGCTCCAGTCGGTAGTCCCGGAGCCTGTGCGGGAACTCTTTGTCGAGGTCAATGAGAATCGTTTTCCCATCAAGCAGGCCCTCGCCGAAGCAGCCGGGCTGCAGCGCGGCATGTTTACGTCTCACGACGCCATGCGCGTATTTCGCAAATTGAGCATTCCGATCGGGCCGGATGAAGCGACAGCGGTGGAACGGTTTTTCACCGTTTTGAAGAGCCTGAACGACTTTGACAAGATGGAGGTACAGGGAGTCGTGGCCGGCCAGCTGGCGAAGTCGGATCACGAAAACAGCGTGTATGGGCTATACCTGCGAGCCAGAGCCAACGTCCAGAGCCTTCTCGCGCTCAAGCAGGCTATGGACTTTCAGGCCATTGTCATGCTCGCCCGAAATCTGTTCGAGCTTTCCGTTGATGTGAAGCTGCTCGACCTGGTGCCAAAGGCGGTCGACAAGTTCTCGATGTACTCGGAAGTGGAGAAGCTGCGGGCCGCCGAAAAGATCGTGGCGTTCAAAGCAACACGTCCCGCTTCCAAGGTGGACACGACGATTGTTGCGGCGTTCATTGCCAATAACAAGGTCTCCATCGACGCGCAGCGCATTGCGTTATGGCCGGAGACCAAACCGACGAAGCAGCACCCGAAGGGGAAACCGCTTACACACTGGTCCGGGATGAACCTGAAAGAGCGGACGGCCAAATTGGGGCATCCCTTCGATGAACTCTACGAAGTGAAGTACCCACAGATGAGTTGGTATACCCACTCTGCCGGTTCGACCGGATTCGATCTCAAACGCGAGACGTATCCGCTTTTGGCGGGGATTTACTTCGAGCTTGCAGCGATGTGCTACATGGTCTTGTTGACCAGCGTGATTGAGGAGTTCAAGCTGACGGCCGTGGACGACAAGATCAAGAGCAGAATGCGCTATGCGCAGATGATGCCCTTTACCGACACGGATGAACAGTTGCAGGCGTTGGAGCGCGGTCTTCTTGGTTAGCAGGTTGGATATTATCCACCTGAATTTCAAACTTGGTTGCAAGCCATGAGCGACATAAGAAAAGCAGAAGCGGAACGCCTCGCCGAACTCACCTGGAAGGCAAAACGGGAGAGGATTGTTCGTGACTTCGGCGAAGAGCGCAATCGAGTTATCAACCGGGTCACTCACAGTGGCAATGCAGGAGGATACCTGCCGGCTCTAATCGCATGGGCAGTCGAGCGGCTCGAGGCGAACATCGCGGCCCAAGCAGACGCCTATATCGAAGCTTTCAATGCTTTCCATCTTTCCTGCGATGAGGCGGCGGAGAAAAAGCTGTGGCAAGCCGCAAGCGAGTTCGCCGCGGGCTCCATCATGAATGTGCGTAATGATCGCTTGGTGAAACGGCACCGGCTGGGGCTGGGATCGCCTTGGCACTTGGAGATCGAGCGGGAGATGCACACCTCAGTCAAAGAAGCCGTCGCGCGACTGAGACATCAGCGTGCGACGGTTCAGAATCATCCTAAGGAGGTCGCAGTGAATCAGACATTCAATGCCACGGGCCCTAACGCGCGGAACAATGTGAACAGCACCGATAACTCCACGAATATGGTTCACCAGGGTGTTCCCTTCGCGGAACTGCGGAAGGCTATCGAATCGGGTATCGAGGATGGAACGCGACGCGCAGCCATTTTGGAAACCCTCGCCAACCTCGAATCGGCGCCGGATCGAGAGTCAGGCTCGACGCGCTATCAGCAGTTCATCGCTGCGGCTGCGGATTACATGACGCTCATCGGGCCGTTTCTACCGGCCTTGGGCCACTGGGTTCATAACCTGGCAACTTCGCTGACATGAGCACAACGACGCCAACACCGGGCCAAAGGCTCCTTTACGCGCTGCGGCAGCTAGCCGGCGATGCGCCGCTGACGCACCGCTTCAAACGGGCGGAGTGGCTTGCAGTCACAAAGGAACTAGGTTTTACGGACGCGCAAAGGAATGAGGCGGTCACGTCTCTTCGAACCGCTAGCCTGATCCGGTTCACGCCGGAGTCAACGCAGATCATTGCACTCACCTCAGATGGAATTGCCAAAGGAGACGCCTTGTTCCTGCAGCAACAGAATCCGGACGTGACAGGGCCGATGCCGGATACGCTGGATTCGATCCGTGCAGACCTGGACTATTGGGAGGCTCATTTGCACGACGGTGAGCCTGGCTCCATTTGGTGGGAACAGGTGCAAGCTCGAATCGTCGGTCTGAGGCACCGGGAGAACCGGTTTCTGACTCCGATTTCGATTACAAACAATGCCATTGGACCGAACTCACGGAACAACATGAACAGCGTAGATCAATCTACGAATCGGGCCTCGCAGGATAACGCGGAAAAGCCAGATGCGATGAAGCGCACGAATGAACCCAGACCGCGAGTGTCTCGTCTTGAATGCAGCTTAGAATGGCGGTATCTGTCTTTTCACCTTCCGCGCGGAGCTTGGATAGACGACAACTTTAGCCCGACGCGATTGCAGTCGCTCATTGTTTGCGTCAAGAATCCCATCGCTCCCGTCGGAGAGCGCGGATCGGTGACACCGCCGCTGGTCGCTCATCTCACATTGACGGCCGCATCACGCAGTGTAGAGATAGACCGTGCGTATTGGCTCGGTCGGGATACGAATGAGATCGCGCTGCATCCAGGCAAGAGCGGAGGGATTGTGGTCGGCGGTTACGATAACGGCGGCTGGGTGGTATATGCCAATCCGTACTCAGAATCGCCGTTTCAGGGAATCATCCCAGAAGTTATTGCGCCACTCGGTGAAAAGCACGTTCTCCCCAGTGCAACTCCCATTGCCTTAACAGTCTCTCTCCTAAACAATGAGAGTTTAGAGACGCTGGCGCAATGGCAGTTCGTGATTCATTTTGGACCGGGAGGACTGCGTGTAGAGAGCCAACGAACGGATGTTCTACCTGACCAACCTCGGAGAGATTGAGTTTCTGCGGACGCTGGCTGCGACCTTACGGTTGTGAACCTGAAATCAGAGTGGGATCGTACGACGGATATCTCCAAGCGGGATGTTATCCAAAGTTGAGATTTTCAAGATGTTGTACGCTTGGCTGTGTTCGGTAACGACTCCAACAAGCGGGTAATCGAGTTGGAGCATGAGGGCGGCTGGACCGCCGCTTAATCCCCCAACGTCCGCATCCGGTGCCGGAAGAGGGCCGCCATCAAAACTAATGAGATCCTGTTGTTCGATCTGACAATAGAAGTACCCTTCTCCGACGCTCGTGATGCGAAATAAGGCGGAATAGGGGCCAGAACTTATGACACTGCTGCCGACTTCCCGCAAGATTTTTGGATACCCAGCAATGAGGACCACCTGTCTTTCAATGGGAGTTGGAGGCGGCCATCCCCTAACTGCAGAAAAGACCAGGGATGTTTCGTTACAAGCGCCGTTAACCTCGGGCTCCGATATTTCCAGAAAAACGATGTCTCGTTTGCCATCTCTCCACGCAACGCGGGACAAAGGATCGAACGGGGGAAGGCAGCCAAACTGCCAATTAATCCGTTCTGCCTGGATTCGTTTCTCGTACTCGTCCAGTGCATGATTTGCGGTAACGATGAACGGTCCAGAGTCAAGACGCACAATGCATCCCGTAGCGCCGTTTACCTTACCGCCAATCGAAAGCGGAGGGGCAAAGCAAAGAGGGATCGCATAACGTTGCGCCAGTTGGACCAAATTGTGGGAGACGGCCCTGTATCGTTCCTGATCCGATTCGGGAAGTGCCTGGAATTCCGATGACCCCTGAGATTCGTTCATCTTTCTTAGCTTAGATGATGCTCTCCCACCAATCAGGCGGGCACACCGGGCGAACCGGCAATGCAAACAGGCTTTGTTGCGTTGACCAGCACCATTTCGGCTCGAACCGGACTACTTGGCGTTGGACTCGGCGGAAACAGTTCGCAGCAAATGATCGCGTTCCACGTAAGAATTGAATTCTGAAGTAATTTGAGGGACGTAGCTGCTGGCACAGTCACGACAAGATCTGATTGGCTTTGCACCAATCCGCGAAATAGCCGCCTTGGAACGCCTCAACGTCACTAAATCCGGCAGTTTTGAAGTCATTTACTATTCGTTGGGTTTGATTGCCGGAGATGATCTCAATTCGTGCCTCCTTTCGAGGCTTGTTCAGCATCAGGTCTCGGGCGCGCTGATCTACCGGAAGCAAGCTATAACCACAGAGGACGACCTTGTCGCATCCCTTCAGGGCCGTGGCAGCTTGGGACCAGAGATGATCCCAAAATGCAGCATACTCACGGCCCATAGACGTATCGTAGAAGAACTCTTTCGTTCGACCTGGCAGAATGAGGCACGGAAACGCACCTCCGCTCTCGTAGGTGTGGCCTGAAAATTCCTGGTAACCGAGAAATTCCAAGTCCGCTCGATGGATGACAGGATGATCTCCCAACGAAGAGGCTGGGTTCACAATGAAAGCTCCTCCTGTTGCACCCCCCAGTACGGAGACCAACCAATTCATGCTGCCATGTAGTTTCAGTACGAGAACATCCGAGGAATGCTCCACGGCGCCAAGCCGAAACCCATACCCTTGCGAAATGTCCCATTTGCCGGTGCGCTTGAGTTCGCGTTCGAGCGAGTCATCGTAATTGAAGGTGATAATCACGTCGCCTGGCTGTGCAATCTTTTCGGCGAACGTGGCATAGCTTGGAGCCGGGCTCACATGAATCTCCCTGAACCATTGTTGTAAAGCTGTTCCTAAGAATCCTCGCCTGTTGCCCAGTCTCATTCGTTGGGCCTTGTCGTCGGGTGATTGAGCATCTTTGAGCAGGTCGATACGGGACTGGAGTTCGGTGATTAAATCCTCGATGTTGGGTGACCTTCCGAAGGTGTCGATTAAAAACTCCCCCGAAGCTCGAATCCATGTGTCGTGAGACTTCAGCATGAAGTCGAGCAGCCCGTCGCCCATTTCAGAGGCTAGAGGATAGCCGACATCGCGCGACGCGCCGGCACCGAAAACGTATGTTGCGCTCATACTCGCTCTAGCTCCTTTGGAGGACGCCGCAGCCTATTTCTGTCCTATAGCAGGTTACGAAGCTGCATAAAACGGGCTTGCACGATTTCCCAAGATGGGTGGGAGCCGAAACAGAGAATTTCGCACTGGCCCTCGTATTCGCGGCCAATCGCGGCAGAAAGGTCTCCCGTCGCAAAGAGCGCGTCGCTGTTGGCAAAGCTCATTTGATCCGGATAGAAGTAGCTGCCAGGAAAGTGTGTGCGGCTGATGCGGTCGTAGTCCCGCTTAATTTCCCCATACTCGGCAGATTGCAGCATTTCTAAAACCTCGGGCCGCGATGCGAGTTGAAACAGGTCGTAGTAGTGCCGAGCATAGGTGCCCAGAGCACGTCCATCCCGTTTTAGAATTTCCACTTTACTGTGAATAGCAAACATCTTCTCTACGAAAGTCCGCCTGAAATGGAGCAAGCGCATCGGGAACGAGTTTTCGTCTTCCGCTCCAAGCGTGATTCCCTTTTCCAGCAGAAACTGACCGAGGTAGGAGCGCAGCTCAACATTCGCGGTGGGCTCCCGACCGCTGGCTGCTCCTGCTTCGAGGAGGACGCGGTTGGCGACTTCACCGGGGCCGCCGTAGAGCTGGCGATAGGAGAACCGGTCATTGCGCCCGAAGCCTCCTATGGTTTGGCTCTCCTCGGGAACAAACTGAAGAGCCGGATGCGCGGCCACGGCATCGCGCAGGCTCTTTAGTTCGCGGTCGATGCCGCGTTTGGTCAGGGGCGGCTCGAAGGCAAGCGGGTCGAGGAAGATGTCAATGTCCTCTGAAAACCGCTGAATCAAGTTCCAGCCTTTCGAGAGGCTGGTTCCGCCTTTGAAGATCACTTTGTCGCCGGCCGTAGCAGCGATGATGCGCAGCACTTCGGTGACGTAATAGTCCTTTTCGATGATCGCTGGGCGGAGCTGAAAGTGCTCTGCGGCTTGAAGGATCACCTGATCGAAGTCAGGATGTTCAAACAGTCTCAAGTCTTGGGCCTTTCCTTGGCCTGCCACTCGCGCGCGTGCGTCAGGGATGTGAATTGTCCAAAGTCGAACCGGGAGAGCGGATTCAAGGAGGCACGCAGACGTGCTCGTGCGGCGGGATCTCGTTGAAGCTCTTCCGCCAGTGCGCCCAGTAGAGCGCGAACGCGTGGCGGCTCCGAATCAGCCACCTTGAGCAGTCGTTCAAGGTGACGATCCGTTGCCAGCAGGACCAACGTCTTCTGAATGGTGCGTTCGGCAGACAGTTCGCTTGTGTTTCCGCCCTTGCGTAGAAAGTCGAGGAGTGCTGCTTCTGTCTCAGACAAGTTCTTCCATGCTTCCGGCCTCCGTGCATGGACGCGGGTCTCGGCGCCGATGAGTTTCCTGGGGAGGCTGAGTGAACTTGTTGCCAACTCGCTTCGCCGCGGAGTTTGTGTGCTGAAACCCAGGAGATTGGCGGCAGCGGTGCCGGATGGGAAGATCGTCTTGGTGCCCTCCGCCAGTTTCTTGATTGCCGTGGGGCTGGGACGGCTTGGCCCGAAGGCTGTTGAGCGAGGACGATAATAGACACCTTTGCTCAGCCGTTCTAGTGTGCCGTTGCGGGTCAGGCGGGAAAGCGTTTGGGCAACGGCGGGAAAGGGCTGATCTCGGAAGTCATTGTGCCGCCATAACTTCTCACCGCCGCGTTCAATCTGCAGGCGGATGGAGCTGGCGGTGCTGCGGGTTTTGAGAGCCTTTGGCATCTCCTTTACTCTGTTCCACCTACGACATAATTGTCAAGTTTTTTTGCGATAAAACTTGACATATCCGTATCCGGAATCCATCCATCAGTCGGCTGTTCTGTAGTGAGGCGTGCCGGTGAATCACAAGCTCAATCCCTGGTCGTTGCCGATGGCGCCTTTGGCGATGGATTGAGCTTGAGAGATTTCGTTGACCGTAAGCGTAAGATGCCCAGCATGTTCTAAAGCGTGTTCCTTCGCTATTGGCTGGGCGTGGCGGTCGTAGAACTGACCCTGCGGGTCGATGTGCAACCAACCGGCAGTCTGGTTGTGCTGGTAGCTCTGGATGTCGCCTGTCTCCCGCTTCCACTCGTATCCGGCGGCTTCGTTTGGAAGAGCCGTGTGAATTGGCGTGTAGCGCCGTTGGTCGATTTCAGAGGGCGACTGCGCCTTGTCGGTTGCAGGATCGTGGGCTTCCTGTTGGAACTGCCTTCTCTGCTCTTCGGGGGTTAGTTCTTTGGTGTTTGTCATGGTCTGCTCCTTCGATTGGGATTGGTGAGCTTGCGTTTCGCTTTTCGGTCTTGCAACCTCGAAAGCGGAGGCTTTGCTAATGTCGGTGCTGAGGCGTTCGGCGAGCGTTGTTGCGTCATTCGTGTAGATCCGAGCGTCTTCGGACGCGCGAGAGACGGACACATAAGCGAAGCGCGTGTTGATGAGTTCGGGGTGAGCGGTGGTGTCCATATTCACGAGGACTCGATCCGTGGTGATTCCCTGCGAGCTGTGCGACGTGACGGCGTAGCCGTGGTCGAAGTGCCGCATCTCGGAGGTGTCGAATGCCAGAGTCCGGGCCTTTTCGCCATCCATGCGGACAGTCATGCTGGTGCCGTCGATGCGTTCCACCGTGCCCAGATCGCGGTTCTTGATGTCCATGTCGGGCTTGCTGACGGTGAACTGGAGCCGGTCGCCTTCGGCAAAGTCTCTCGCGATTTCTCGGTAGGCGGCGATGCCATGCAGCCGCTTGGGATCGTATGTGACGTGCTGGCCGTCCTCCCGTTCGACCGTGAGCTGGTTCGCTTTGGGATCGGTGGAAACGACGGTGGCATAGGTGCCACGCTCAATGCCAAGTTCCTTGCTCCCTCGGATGTAGTAGAGAACGTCGGCAGGCTGGTAGAGTGCAGCCCAGTTGCGGTCGGCGCTGGTCAACTCCGAGCGCTGGGTAAGAACGGTCATCGCGTGATTGTCTTTGGATAGGGTGCCGCTGCCCTGCAACTCGGCGCGGATGGCATCGTTGATGTCGCGGCGGCTGGCATTGTCAGGCGAGACAACCAGCGTGTTCTCCGGTCGCGCGACATAATCCTTAGCGATGGCTTCGATGCGTTGCCGGTGGTCGGGGATCTCGGCAATGCGCCCCTGGTGCTGAAGGAGTTGAATGCCGGTTGCCGTCTCGTTGCGAGAAAGATGTTCGACGGCGCGTAGCAACTCCGGATCTTTCTGGCGCACGATCTGGTCAAGCTGCGATGTCCGCATTCCGGCGTCCTGCATCTGCTCGAATGGTTTTCCGGCATTGACGCCCTGGTGCTGCCTGGTGTCCCCAACAAGCAAAACCCGGTCCTGCGGCCCAATCTTTTCGAGAAACGATTGCATCTGCCGGGTGCTGGCAAGACTGGATTCGTCGAGCATATAAAGGTGCCGGGCGTTCGGGTCTCCCGCGCTGCGCTCGACTCCTCCCCGCGCGAGAAAACCTTGCAAGGTGTCGGCCTGAATACCGGAATCCCGGAGCTGGCCTGCGGCTCGACTTGTGGGAGCGAAGCCCTCGACGGCGTATCCGTTCCGTTCCGCGCCCTCACGGATGACCTCAAGGGTCGTGGTCTTGCCGCTGCCCGCCAACCCTTGCAGGCCATGTATCCGGTCGTGGGATGTGAGCACTTCCTCGATGGCTTTTTGTTGTGCTGGATTCAGGAACTCGCGGGTGCGAGCATGGTCGGCGGCGTTCTCTTTCCGCATGATCGGCTCGACTGTAGACTGGCCTTGCTGCATGTGCTTGATGGTCGCAAGCTCCTCGGCAATGGCCTCGCGGCTCGTGAACTGCCGCCCGGTATCGTGCTTCTGGCCGGGGGCCAGCAGAAATTCTCCGGTAGCTTGCCGTCGCTCGAAGTTGTCTCGCACCTGACTATAAGTAAGATCGCCCATGCCGCGCCGCAAGGCGTCGCGCATAATGTCTCGCTCATCGGTGACGGCCTCGCGCTCGAAGTTGCGGCTTTTGGCAAAGGTTACGGCTTCCTGAACCCGCTCCTCGATGTTCGGAACATGCGTTTGCTCGTGATCTGCCATCCTCGCCCGCGCTTCAGAGACGACTCGATCCGCCTGGTTGCCGAATTCGGCAGCAAGCTGCCGGTGGGATGCCATTACCTCGGAGGGTGTGTGAATCTCTTTCTTGTCGCGAGTGGTGTGGGCGGCGATCTGCGCCGCCTCCGGCCCGGCAAAACCGCTCTTTTCGAGGTACTCGCGAATCTGTTGGCTGCGTGGGCTGGAGGCGTCGAGATACTCTTGTGTATAACCCTTGATCTCGGGCGCTCCACTTCTCCCCGGCGCAATTTCGTACCCCAACTGAGAGAGTCGGTACATCAGTTCGGATTGGTAGACGGCAGTCGCAAACTGCTGGCTGTCGAAGTAACTGTGCGGCTGTACCGCGCGGGTGGTGCCGTCCGCTCGTTCGGTCATATTGAAGATGACGGCGTGAGTGTGGAGCTGAGGAGCGGCATAGCCATCGACGGGACGCGCAGTGTCGTGCTCGAACTTGGCGGCGATAAACTTCTCGGTAGTCTCGGCGGCGTGATTGCCGCCGATCCGTGCCTGGGTGTATCGCTCCAGTTCCGTGAGAGCGGTTGTCACCGCCTGCCGGTGGGCCTCGCGGACACGGTCGTCGCCGCCTACCAGCGCGGTCAAAGAAACGGACTTTGGCGCTGAAAATGTGGCGTCCCAACCGGCCCGGTGCTCGACGGGCTTTACGGTAATTCCGTCAGCGGTCGTGTACTCTTGGCCGTTCCGGTGCCGAACCAACTGCTCTCCCGTGAGGGGATTCTGACCCTCACTGAGACGAGCGAAGTGCAGCTCGTCGATGGCTCCGGCAAGGCCATATCGCTCGGCCATCCGTCCCTGCCATTCTCCGAGGATGGTGTCGCCTTGCTTCCAATAGTTCTGCTCGGCGGACATGAACTCCTTGGCGTGATAGGTCTGCGCCTGGCTGGAACTGAGCGGTTTGGAGATGGTCAGCATGAGGCGATCTCAGAGACGCATCGGCTGCGGCTCGGCTACCGGAATATCCTCTTCATGGCCGTCTTCCG
>JBAUBR010000106.1:0-8505 GCA_049676965.1 Occallatibacter sp. | reverse complement strand
GGCGACGTGACCCTGCCGCTGGTGCTGCGCTACGTGGATGAGATTGTGACCGTCGACGACGAAGAGATCGCCAGCGCCATTCTCACATTGCTGGAGCGCGAAAAGACGTTGGCCGAAGGCGCCGGAGCCGCGGCCCTGGCGGCGATTCTGCAAGCAAAGACAAACCTGCGCCATCGCCGCACCGTTGTGATGGTCTGCGGCGGCAACATTGACGTGTCTCTACTGGCCAAGATTATCGAGCGCGGCCTGGTGAAGGATGGGCGCCTGTTGCGCATTCGCGTTTACTTGCAGGACCGGCCGGGCGCACTGCTCGCCCTTACGCAGATCCTGGCGCGCGAGCGCGCCAACATCGTCGAAACCCTGCACAATCGCGCCTATTATGGCGTGAGCCTGGGTGAAACGGTAATCGATGTTACGCTGGAAACCCGCGGCAGCACGCACATTACGGCCATCAGCCACGCGGTGCGCGAGGCCGGATTCCGCTTCGAGCGAATTCAATAAGGCAGACGATGTATTCACCCAAATTCAACCAGGTGACGGATCGCGGCGTTCTCATCGAGGCCATGCGGGCCTACTCGTTCGCCATTCTGTTTGGACCACTGCATGGAAACGGCCCGGCTCCGGCCGCCGTCGCGACCCATCTGCCGCTGATTGTCAAGGACGAAGGCGAACACGGCCTGCTGCAAGGGCACTTCGCTGCCGCCAATCGCCATTGGCAGGCGCTCGCGGGGCGCGAAACACTGGTGGTCTTCCCCGGCCCGCACACCTATGTTTCGCCTGCGCTTTATGTCGAGCAGCTCTCGGTGCCTACCTGGAACTACATCGCCATCCATGCGTACGGAACGCTTGACCTGGTCGAGGACGAAGCGGGCAAGGGAGCGCTGCTCAAAGACCTGATTCACATTCACGAACCGGCATACTTCGATCGATGGCAGGCAATGGAAGCGGGATTCCGGCGCACCATGCTGGCGGGAATCGTGGGCTTCCGCATTCCCATTGCGCGTATCGAGGGCAAGTTCAAGTTGAGTCAGAACCGCTCCGCCGAGGAGCGCCGCAACGTTCACGACGCGCAGGCGGCGGGAAGCGAGGATGAGCAGGCGCTGGCGCGCTGGATGGAGCGGCTGGGAGTGTGATGCTGCGCGGCCCGCGAGATAGATCGTTGCCTTGATGGGCGCTGCGCTCGATTGACAGCGCCATTTGATGAACCGGGAGTTGGGGAATTCGAATATGCGAGAGGAGAGCTGCGATGTACGATGAGCCGGAGCTCGACGAACGGGAGATATTGAGGCGCGTTTATCGCGATTTCAATGCGCGGGACATCGACGCCGTTCTCGCGCGGATGCATCCGCATGTCGATTGGCCGAACGGAATGGAGGGCGGGCGCGTCCTTGGACACGATGAGGTTTGCGACTATTGGACGCGACAGTGGAAGGTCATCGATCCGCACGTCGAACCGCTCCGGATCGAGCCGGATGAGGATGGCAGGATGGTTGTTGAAGTACACCAGTTGGTCCGCGATCTTGAAGGCAAGGTGATTCGCGACGCGATCGTCCACCACGCATATCGATTCCGCGATGGGCTCATCGAGCGCATGGATATTGAATGAGCCGCATGATGGCAAGATTATGCGTCTCCGAGGAGACAATGGCGCTCTTCGGGCAACGGTTGACCCAAAGGTGCGATTGGCCAATCGCGCGAAAAGCAACTATACTCTCTTTCCGGAGTTCGTCCGGCCGCGTCCTGAGCACACGGCGCCTGCCGGCAAGGAGCAAGACAGATGTCTGCAGTTACACCTATTCGAGACGCGGATCTGGAATTCGACCACGGCACGTTCGATTCGGCCGCGTTCGCTACGCAGGCGCTCAGCAACTGGCAGTCGCTGGCCGCGGTGATCGACCATACTTTGCTGAAGCCCGAGGCCACGCGCGAGCAGATCGAGAACCTTTGTGATGACGCCATCCGTTACCGCTTTGCCTGCGCCATGGTGAATCCAGCGTGGGTTTCGACGGCGGTCAGGCTGCTTTCCGGCACGGCCGTTCCGGTCGGGGCCGTCATCGGCTTTCCGCTGGGGGCGTCGCTGGTCTCGACTCTGCGGCAGGAAGCGGCGGCGCTGGTCAAACTGGGCGCGCGCGAGCTGGATATGGTGATCCCCATCGGTCAGCTCAAGAGCGGCAACCACCACGCGGTTCAGCACGCCATTCATGCCGCGACCACGGTCGCTCATCACCACGGCGCACTGCTCAAAGTGATCCTTGAAACGGCTCTGCTCAATGTCGAGGAGAAGCTGCGCGGCGCGGAGATCGCCATCCAGGCCGGCGCGGACTTCATCAAGACTTCGACGGGATTTGCCTCGGGCGGCGCGACCGCGGCCGACGTAGCGCTGATGCGCGGAGTGGCCGGGGCGCGGGCCGGCGTGAAGGCTTCGGGCGGCATTCGCACGCTGGCCGACGTGCGCACAATGCTGGAAGCTGGCGCAAATCGCATTGGCGCCTCGGCGAGCGTGGCGATTGTGCGGGAGCTGGGGGCGGAATAAACCAGCTCCTAGCTTTTAGCCTCTAGCTACTAGCTTCTATCTTCTAGCTCGGAACCAACACCCTTAATCCTCGCCTCTATAGCTGGCAGCTAGAGGCTAGAAGCTAGCAGCTAGAGGCTTGGCCCTGGCTGCTGACCACTGCTTCAATCAGCTATCATTCCCTTCGACACCATGTCTTCCATTCCCCCACCTCCGCCTCGTGAGCACGAATTCGAAGGCGATTATCGTCCCGTGGACGCGGCCAATCCGGGAGCGCATCTCGATCCGGCGAGCATTCGCGTAGAGCCCGCGGATCTGGCCTACCTGACCCAAATCGCCGACGAGCTGAATACCACGCTCGACCTGCAGACGCTGCTAGTGCGCACATCTGAGCTGGTACGGACCGTCATTCACTACCGCATCTTTGCCGTCCTGTTGCTCAACGACCGCACTCACGAGCTGCGTATAAGGTTCCAGATCGGCCATACGCCGGACGCCGAGAAACTGCGCATCCCTCTCGGCAAAGGCGTGACCGGGCAGGTCGCACTGACGCGGCGGCCGATGCTGATCAACGATGTTTCCAAGTCGGACCAGTACGTCTCGGTCAATCCCGACGTGCGCTCGGAGCTGTGCGTGCCGCTGATCGCCAAGAACCGGCTCATCGGCGTGATGGATCTCGAAAGCGAGCAGGCCGACTACTTCCGGCCCGAGCACTTGCGCCTGCTCACGCTGACTGCTTCGCGCATCGCCCAGGCCATCGAGAATGCGCGCCTCTACGCGCGGGTCTCTCGCCAGGCGCAGACGCTGACGGTGCTGAACGAGATCGCCACCGAGCTGATTTCCATTCTCGACCTGGACGCGCTGCTGGAGCGCGTGGGGCAACTGCTGCGGCGCCTGATCGACTACCAGATGTTCACGATCATGCTGCTCGATGCCAAGGGCGAAATGCTCATCACGCGCTACTCCTGGCGCTTCGGGCACAAGCACGTGCCGTCGCGGCGGATTCCAATTACCGTGGGGCTGGTGGGCGCGGCGGTGCGCGAGTGGCGCCTGGTAAACGTACCCGACGTGCGCAAGGATCAGCGTTACTTGCCCATGAATCCGGAGACAAGGTCGGAGCTGATCGTGCCGCTGTTTTACAAGGGGCGCATTATCGGCGTGCTCGACCTCGAACACACGCGCGTGGGCTTCTTCAACGAAGAGCACGAGCGGGTGCTGACCACGCTGGCCGCGCAGGTGGCGATCGCAATCGAAAATGCGCGGCTTTACCAGGCCGTGAGCCGGCAGGAGCGGCAACTGGAGCTCGACATTGCCATGGCGCGGGAGGTGCAACTGCGCCTGCTGCCGCCTACCGCGCCGGCGTTGAAGAATGCTGAAATCGCCGTGCGCTTTTTGCCGGCGCGAACAATTGGCGGCGACCTGTACGACTTTGTGGACTACGGGCCGGGCCGCACGGCGATCGTGCTGGGCGACGTGAGCGGCAAAGCCGCGCCGGCTGCTTTGTTCGCCGCGCTGGCCAGCGGCATCATGCGCTCGGCCGCGCTGCAAAGGCCGGAACCCGCGCAGATGCTGGCGATTTTGAACGACGCCGTGCAGGAGCGGCGGCTCGAATCGCAATATGTGACCATGCTGTTTGCAATATGGAATGACGAGAGCCGGACGTTGCAGGTGGCGAACTCCGGCGCCGTGCAGCCGGTCTTCTGCCGCGGCGGCCAGTCCAGCACCGTGCTCACGGAAGGGTTTCCGCTGGGCCTGTTCCCCAACGTCGCATACGACGAGTTCACCGAGCATGTGCAGACAGGCGACGCCATTGTTTTTGTCTCCGACGGCATTCTCGACGCGCAGAACGCGCAGGAGGAGATGTACGGCTCGGAGAAGCTGGGGTCGGTGTTGTGCGGCCACACCGGCCGATGCGCCCAGGAGATTGCCGACGCAATCGAGGCCGACGTTTCGCGTTTTCAGGACGGGCACGACCGTTTCGATGACGAGACGATCATTGTGCTGAAGGTGAAGTAGTTCCGCATCTCAGATATTGCGACGTTGCCAATGCTCGACCCCACCGCAACCCTCATTCTCGAATGGCTCCGGCAGATCGGGCTCCCGGCGAGGGTCGCGGCGCTGGACGACGCCACGTTTCTGCCCGGCGTCACGCTCGAGCCTGGCGGTCTCGTCGTCGATCCGGAGCGGCTGCTCTACCCCGGCGATCTGCTCCACGAGGCCGGACATCTGGCCACCACGCCGCCTGCTCAGCGCGCCAATGCCGGGCCGCATGCCGGCGCCGACATGGGCGATGAGATTGCGGCGCAGACGTGGTCCTACGCCGCGGCTGTGCACCTCGGGCTGCCGCCGGAGGTCGTCTTCCATCCCCACGGGTACAAGGGAGCTGCGCAGACGCTCATCGAGATTTATCGCGATGGAAAGGCCGGCGTGCCGCTGTTGCAGTGGATGGGCCTGACGCTCGACCCAAAGCGGGCGGCCGAATCTGCGATGCCGCCTTATCCCCACATGATCCGCTGGCTGCGCGAAGATTCGTAGGCGATCGATTGGTTAGACTGGAATCCTGGCCTAACAGCGGAGATTCCTTGCACACCAACCCCGAAGAACGCATCATTCGCCCGGCGCGCAATATCATGGGCAGCCTGCGCCTGCCGGGAGATAAATCCATCAGTCATCGCTATGCAATGCTGGGCGGGTTTGCTGAAGGCACGTCGCGCTTCAGCAATTTCTCTACGGGCGCCGACTGCGCTTCGACGCTGACCTGCATGGAAGCGCTGGGCGCGAAGGTGCGCATTCTCGAAGACGGCGTAGTGGAGATAACCGGCGTGGGCGGACAAGTCACCGCGCCGAATCATCCGCCTGACCAGCCGCTCGACTGCGGCAACTCCGGCTCGACGATGCGCATGATTGCCGGGTTACTGGCCGCGCAGGACGGCAACTTCACGCTGGTAGGCGATGCCTCGCTCTCGCGCCGGCCGATGGGGCGCATTCGCGAGCCGCTCGAAGCGATGGGCGCACGGTTGACGCTCACCGACGGCCATGCGCCGATTCATCTCACCGGCGGCAGGCTTAAGCCCATCGACTACACCACGCCGGTACCGAGCGCGCAGGTGAAGACGTGCGTTCTGCTCGCAGGGTTGCAGACAGCGGGCGAAACGACTGTGCGCGAGGCGGTGCGCACGCGCGACCACAGCGAACTGGCGCTGCGGGCATTCGGCGCGAAGATCGCGCGTACGCTGAACTCGGTTTCAATCTCCGGGCCGCAGCGGTTGACAGCGATTGATGCGGCGGTGCCCGGCGACATCTCCTCTGCCGCGTTCTTTTTCTGCGCGGCGGCGCTGTTTCCCGGCTCGGGGCTGGTGCTCGATTCGCTGGGGCTCAACCCGACGCGCGCCACGCTGCTCGACGTGCTGACGGTGCTGGGAGCGCACATCGGCGTGCTGCAAATCGAAGAAAAACACGCCGAGCTGGTGGGCATGGTGCAGGTGGCCGGGCCGGCGGAGGGACTTGGATCGACCTCGATCAGCGGAGCGCTGGCGGCGCAGCTCATTGACGAGTTGCCGGTGCTGGCCGCGATTGGGCCGTACACGCGCGGGGGAATTCGCATTCGCGACGCGAAAGAGCTGCGCGTGAAGGAGTCGGACCGCATCGCGCTGGTGGCGAAGAATCTGCGCGCCATGGGAGCTGAGGTCGAGGAGTTCGAGGACGGGCTCGATGTGCCGGGCGGACAAACGCTGCATGGAGCAACCATTGACTCGGCGGGCGACCATCGCATTGCCATGGCCTTCAGCGTGGCCGCGCTGCGCGCCGAGGGGGAGACACTGATCCAGGGAGCGGATGCGGCGGCGATCAGTTTTCCGGAGTTTTTTGAGCTGCTGGATCTGGTTGCGGAAAGATAAGAGCCTTCTCAGCGCAATGGTTTCCCATTCTTGCGGCTGGAGAACGCCGCCGGGTGCCCCATCCTTGCCGCGCAGTTTGCGGCAAGGGTGGGATACCCCTGACTGGCTCAACCCGTTTACCGCGTCGGCGGGGGAGCCATTGAAGGCTCCTCGGTTTTGGGAGCGGGGCCGACGCCGGGAACGACAGGGTTGGTTTTGACTACGCCGGCCGCGGCATCCTGCAGGTTGATGCCGTAGTGCTGCAATGTGGTTGCAAGTATCTGAAAGAGGCCGGCGCGGTCTTTGGCATAGGCAGCGTGCGCAGCGATGAGATTGTCCTCGGCAATGGCCAGCGCGCGTTCTTGAGCGAGAACGAGTGCGGTGGTTGATGCGCCCAGCTTGAGTTTCTTCTGCTCTGCGTCCAGGCTTTGCTGGGCAAAGTCCTCCGCTGCGACATCGGCTTGCACCTGGGCGCGGTCATTGGTGAGCGCGAACTGCGCATTCACCACCTGCATACGAATCTGCGTGTAAAGCTGCTCGAGGTGCAGCTCGCTCTGGCGGTACTCCATCAAGGAGCGCGCCTGCTGCGCCTGGGCCAGCTTGTTGCCGATGGGGATCGACACGTTGAACCCCATGCCCCTGTCGGGATTGCTGTTGTTCACCATTTGTTGCAGGGTGCCGCCGTAGCTTGTGGTGGGATACGTGTTTGGTGCGCAAGCGGCCGGTGGAGTGGCAAAGATGTTGTAGCAAGAGGGGCTTTGCGCGCCGCCGATGCCGGTGCCGCCGTAGTAACCGTAGATATCGAGAGTGGGCAGCAGGGCGTTGCGCGCGCCTTTGAGCGTGATTTCGTCGTTGCGCAGGGTGAGCACGGCCTGCTCAAGTTCCGGCCGCTGCTGGAAGGCCGTCTGCACCAGTTGCTCGATCGGCTGCTTCTCCTCGGGAATCTCCTCGAGAGTCACGCGGTCGGTGGGAATTACCGGCGCGGCCGAGAGCGCCGGATCGTTCAGGTTGCGGGCAATGGCCTGCTTGATGATCTGCTGCTGATAATTCAACGCGCTCTGCGAAGCGATGAGGGCCTGCTTGTCGGTGGCGACGGTCGAGTCGGCGTTGACCACGTCGAGCGGAGCCATGGTGCCGATCTGGAGCTGCTTGCGATTGTCGGCGGCCAGCTTGCTGCTCTGCTCGAGGGCGTGCTCCTTGGCCTGCACGTCTTCATAGGCCTGCACCAAGACCCAGTAGATGTTCTCCACCTGGTTGACGGTGTAGAGAATCTGCTGGCGGAAGGTGGAGTCCGCGATGCGCCGGTCGTTCAGCGCCTGGTAGATAAAGCGTTTGTTCACCCAGATCCCGGCGCCCAGAAGCAGGTGCTGCGTGACCGTCGCCTTGAAGCTCGAGTCGAGCTGCGGGCTGTAGACATCGAAGAAATTGTTCGTTGTGGTGCGGGAGTTGTCGAAGGTCAGGGCCAGAGCCGTGCCGGTGACGAATCCCTGGTTGTAGGTGAAGTTGTAGGTGTCGGTGTTCTGGAAGGAGCGCGGGACAAACGCGCTGGTCTGCGCATTCTCCACCCGGTCGAACTGGATGGCGCTGGTCGCCACTCCCTCGAGGTTCTCAGGAAGGGGGCCGGCGCCGGCGGTAGACAATGTGATGCCGCCCACGCCGGAACCCGCGCCGCCTGCGCCTACCGTCGTTCCTCCCGGACCGCCGCCGGAGGCCAGCGCGGCGGAAGTGGTTCCGCTCAGGGTGTTGGTGACCAGGCCCGAGGGCACGCCCAGCGGCGTAGCTCCGGTCTTGGTGCGCAGGATATCCGTATCGGCAATATCCAGGTCATAACGGGCAATCGCGATGTCGTAGTTGTTCTCGACGGCAATGGCAATGGCATCGGCGAGGCTGAGGTAGATCTTCCCGTCCCTCACCAGGTCAGTGAGCCTCACTGAATTGGCAAAGCTGGCTTTTCCGATGGTAGTGGGGCGATACATCTTGATCGGATTGCCGAACAGCTTGCCGGCGGGTTTGGAAAAATCGCGTGCCGTAGGCCGCAAGGAAAACGGCTCAGTCAGCATCGGCGCCGGCGCCGCGGGCAGTTCGGAGGCGGCCTTGTCCTGCGCTTTGGCTCCCGCC
>JBAUBR010000105.1:0-4003 GCA_049676965.1 Occallatibacter sp. | reverse complement strand
ATCTGTGGCTGGTGGCGACCGACGGCAGCGACAAGGCACGGCAGATCACCTTTTCCGCGCCGGCCGACAAGCGCGGCGAGCGTGGCGCGCAGTGGACTCCCGACGGCGCGGCGATTTATTTCATCGCCAGGCGCGGCGAGCACACCCAGCTCTTCCGCCTCGACCTGCGCGGCGGCGAAGGCGCTCCTTATGACCTGAAGGTGATGCCCGCGGTCGACGAATCCAAGGAGAAGAACGCCATTCCGCCGCCGGGCGCTGAAAAACGTGCGGGCAACAAGGCGGAAGATAAGACCGCCGAAAAGAAGCCAGATGAAAAGCCGGCAGAGAACAAGGCCGGCGCAGCGCCGGAGCCGATCGAGATCGATGTGAGCGGCTACGCGGCCTCGCCCGATGGCAAGTGGCTCGCGGTGTGGGCGCGCGATCCGGAGACTCCCGGCGAGAAGAAGCAGAAGGACGCCAAGGCCGACGCCGTCTGGGTGAACAACGAGAAGCACGCCGAGCGCCTCTATCTCGCCGCGCTCAAGCCCGACGGCGCAATCGACGGCGGCCTGAAAGTCGTCGCCGTCGATCCCGACGTGCGCAACGCCCGCTGGTCCGAATCATCGGATCACCTTCTCGTCGTCACCGAGCCGCCCAACGATCTCTCCGATCTTGGTCCCGCCGGCGAGGCCTTCCTCGTAGACGCGTCCAATCCCGACCACCCCGCGAAGCTCAGCGCCATTCCGCCCACTGTCGGAGCGATCGCCTTCTCGCCCGACGAGAGCACCATCGTCTTCTCCGCCAAGACTCCAGAAGACGCGCCTCCCGGCTACGACGAATTATTTGCGTTGCCCAAAGAAAGCCCCGGCCAGAAAATCGTCTCGCTGTCCTCCGGCTTCAATGGCCAGTTGAACGGCGCGGCGCTCTACTTTCCGCACGATGGTTCGCTCATCGCCGAAGCCGGCATCGGCGTTGACATGGCGCCGGTCCGCATCGCGCTCGACGGCGGCAAACCGCCGGAGCCCATCGAACTGGGCGCGAGTGTAGTGGCTGGACTCAACACCAACCGCAAGCAGACGGGCTGGGTGTGGATGGCCGAGAGCGGCGGCGCGCAGGAGAAACTTTGCTATGCGCAGCATCTGGGCGATGCCTGCACCGCGCTGCAAACGCCGCCGCTCGAACCGGAGCACTTGCGCACCGTGAAGCCGGAATTGGTTCAATGGCAGAGTGGGGAATTCACCGTCGAAGGGCTCCTCTACATGCCGGACCACGCCGCGGATGCGAAAGTCCCGCTGATCGTCGATGTGCATGGCGGGCCGTTCGGTGCGTGGGAAGACCGCAACGACCCCTTCGCGGCGTTCCTCGTCGGCCACGGATGGGCCGTCCTGCATCCCAACCCGCGCGGCTCGTCAAACTACGGCGTGAAATTTGCCGCGGCCAACAAGAACGACCTGGGCGGCGGCGATTACCGGGATGTGATGGCCGGCGTGGATGCGGTGTTGGCCAAATATCCCATCGACTCCACGCGCATGGCGCTCATCGGCTACAGCTACGGCGGCGAAATGGCCGGATTTGTCGAAGGCAAGACCGATCGCTTCAGGGCCATTGTGAGCGGAGCGCCGGTCATCGACCAGTTCAGCGAGTACGGCACCGAAGGCGGCTCATGGTACGACCGCTGGTACTTCGGCAAGCCATGGGAGCACCTCGCCGACGCGTGGAAGCAGAGCCCGCTCTCCGGCGCCGCCGGGGCCAAGACGCCTTTCATGCTGATTCAGGGCCAGAGCGACACCACGGACCCGGTGGGCCAGTCCGAGGAGATGTATCGCGCGCTGCGCCAGGAGGGAGTGCCGGTCGAACTGGTCACGTATCCGCGCGAAAACCACGGCCCGCTGGCCATTGGCATGTTCGGCCGGCCCTCGCCGGAGCCCTGGCACGGCTTCGACGCCCGCCAGCGTCTGGTGGAGTTTGTCGAGAAGAACTTCGGGCAGCCGGAGAGCCAACCTGGAAAGGCCATCGCCAACTCGCTAACCCCCTGACCAGCTAACTCGCTGCCTCGCTAACTCGCAAACTTGCTGCCTCGCTGACTCGCTGTCTCATCTGCCCGCCGACTCGCGGACTCGCCGACTCCCAGACTCGCTATGGTAGACTCCGTTCCGTCATGCGAATCGCACCCCGCCTGCCGCTCATTTTTCTCCTGGTCGCCGCCTTTGAAATCGCCACAACATCCGCGCAGGACAACGGCGCGCCGCGCCTCGAGAAGCGCGGCGCGGCCACGCAGCTCGTCGTGGACGCCAAGCCGTTCCTGATCCTCGGCGGCGAGCTGCATAACTCTTCTTCGTCGAGTCTCGACTACATGAAGCCGCTCTGGCCGCAGTTGGCCGCCGTGGGACTGAACACGGTGGTCACTCCCCTCTCCTGGGAGCTGATCGAGCCCACGGAAGGCAAGTTCGACTTCTCGCTCGTCGATGGGCTGCTGGAGCAGGCGCGCGCGGCGCATGAGCGCGTTGTCTTTCTCTGGCTGGCCTCGTGGAAGAACGGAATGTCGAGCTACGCACCGGTGTGGGTGAAGCGCGACACGCGGCGCTTTGCGCGCGTCGTGGAACACGGCAACGAAGTGGAGATTCTCAGTCCGGCGTGCGCGGCCACGCAGGAGGCCGATGCGCGCGCGTTTGCCGCGCTGATGCGGCACATCGAACAGGTGGATGGCGAACAGCACACCGTGCTGATGATGCAGGTGGAGAACGAAGTGGGGGTGCTGGGCGACACGCGCGACCACTCCGCCGAGGCCAATCGCGCCTTTGCCTCGGCCGTGCCGGCAGAGTTGACGCAATACCTGAGCGCGCATCGCGACCAGCTCTATCCCGACCTGCGCGCACGTTGGGAGGCGCAGGGCGACAAGACCTCCGGCACCTGGGCGGAGGTTTTTGGCGCAACGGTGCGCGCCGACGAGATCTTCATGGCCTGGAACTATGCCCGCTTCATTCAAGCAGTAGCCGCGCGGGGCAAAACCGCCTACAACATTCCCATGTACGTAAACACATGGCTCGCCGGCGACGACACCACGCCCGGCGACTACCCCAGCGGAGGCCCGGAGCCCTGGGTCGTCGACGTGTGGAAGGCGGCCGGCTCGTCGCTCGACTTCTACTCCCCCGACCTCTACTCGCCCGACTTCGCCGAGTGGTGCAGGCGCTATCATCGCGACGGCAATCCGCTGTTCATGCCGGAGACGCGGGGCGGCGCGGCGGGCGCGGCGAATGTGTTTTACGCGCTGGGCGAAGAAGCGGGATTCGGATTTTCGCCGTTCGGCATCGACAGCGAGCTCGATGCCAAGGGCGATCTGGCCGCGACCTACGATGCAATCGCGAAAGTGGCGCCCATGCTGCTCGCGCACCAGAGCGCCGGCGATGTGCGCGGATTTGTGCTCAGCCGCGGCAATCCGTCGGTGGATTTCACGATGAACGGCGTAACGCTGCACGTCAGCCTGGATGAGATCTTCGGTTCCGAGACGCAGAATGGCTTCGGCCTCGTTATGGCGACGGGGGCGGACGAATTTCTCGGCGTGGGCAAAGGCTTCAGAGTGTCGTTCTCGACTGCGTCTGAGGCCGGGCCGCATGTCGGGCTGGCCGCGGTCGACGAGGGCGCCTTCGACGAGGGCAAATGGGTTCCCGGCCGGCGCCTGAACGGCGACGAGAACGACCAGGGAAAATACTGGAGATTTGATCCGCGGCAGGTTCGCATCGAGAAGGCCACGCTCTACCGGTATGAATAATGAGCCGCGACCCGGTTTGAAGGGCACGGGCTTCAAAGGCTGCGGAAAAACTCTACAGCGTGGCGGCTCTGTAACAGGGCATGATCCGCCGCGGCGGATCGTACCGCAAACGCAGCAGAATGAACGACGGGCTTTATTGATCGCTGCAAAACAAATGTCCGGTTCGGATCACCCGGCAGATCGCGGGTTTTGAAAGGGCACGGCTTAAGCCGTGCCGCAAATGCGCAATGAAATCGAGGGCTTTAGCCCCTGCGG